>DAOUSN010000002.1 GCA_030627205.1 Methylococcaceae bacterium | reverse complement strand
CAATTGTTATTGAACCTATAGTAACTTCTCCTATTATTACTGATCCAATTGTTATTGAACCTATAGTAACTTCTCCTATTATTACTGATCCAATTGTTGTTAATCCAGTTATAAAGTCAGTAGTTAAATCTATTATTAGCCACAAATCTCCGCCCATTTTACAACCCCTAAAAACCACTAAGAGTAATATACTTATTAATCCAGAACCTGATATTTTACCTTTAATGAACAATGGTATCTTTCAACTAACAAAATCAATAGAAACTACTAATAAAATCTATTTACGTAAAAAAATTGCACACGCTAAAAAATCTAAAATAAACTCCTCTTTAAAAGAAAAACACACTTTAGAAGAGTGTAACTAGTAGTAATAACAATGCATTTGGAATAAGCTAATAGAGGGCTATCTAATGAATATTCATCTTAAACAAGCAATAATAATTCCACTATTATTACTCATGATGCAAACCTTACAAGCCGCAGATATAATAGGTAAAATAACCTTTATACGCGGTAGTGTTGCCGCTAAATTAGAGGGAGAAGAATCAAGGATACTAGGGAAAAACGCGCCCATTTATCAAGGTGATAATATACAAACGTCAATACGAAGTTTTGTCATTATTATATTTAATGATGGCACAAAAATTACCGTAAGACCTAATAGCAGTTTTAGTATTAATGAGTATACTCATAAACAAGGAAAACAAATCGCTAAAATGGAGTTACATAAAGGAGGGATTCGTGCTAATAGTGGTAAAAATAATCCTAATAATTTTCAAATAAAAACGCCACTCGCAACGGTCAATACTAAAGAAGCTGATTACTCGGTAAGATTATGTAAAAATGATTGTGAAGAAGATGCAAAAAAAATTAAAAATCAAAAAATTACCAATTCAAAGATTGTTGTTGCAAGAGTTGCAAAAATCAAAGGGATAGTAATCGCAAAAAATAACAAAAAACAGGAAAAAAACAGAACTTTAGTGCTTAGATCACCACTTTATACTGGTGATTATTTAAGGAGTCAAGAATCAAGTTATGCCGTACTTGCTTTTCGTGATGGTGGACGGATTACTATTCATGAAAAAACTGAATATGAAATTGTCAACTATAAATATAAACAGAAAAATCAAGAGGATAAATCATTTCACAAACTAATTATAGGAGGGATGCGCGTATTAACAGGTCATATTGGCAAATTAAAAAAAGAAAATTATAAAATTAATACCCCTGTTGCAACTATCGGTATTCGAGGAACAGGCTTTGATTTACACTGTATTGGAGATTGTAAAACAACTACAGGAAACCCTTCTAAACAAACAGACGGGCTTTATACTCAAGTTTGGCTAGGCAGTATAGATCAACAAAATCAAGCGGGAAACACGGTTTTAAATGCACCTGATAATAATTATATTGCTAATGAAAATAGTATGGTGATGATGTTATCTAATTTACCGACTAGTATATTGCAAAACCTCCCAATCAGACCTGATAAAATTTCTATTAATCAAGAAAGATTATTTAAAATCACTGTTTTGAAAGGTATCCCACCAGGACTTTATGTTACCGTGCATGAGGGTTATGTTCAACTAAATTCGGCAGAATTAGACCTAGGTAAAGATGAAACAGGTTATGTTAATCCTGATAAACAAATGATGCGTTTAAAATCACAACCATTTCAAGAATACGATAGCTATCCTTTACCATCAAAATTTAACGAATCACGCGCCAGAATTGGCAAATATTCGTTATTAACTGATGATTTCACTCCACAAACAGCTCCTACCTACGAATGTATAGCGGAATAATTTTTTTAATTAATAGCACTTTATTCGTATAATGGCTATCAATTTATATTACTATTAATAGCGTAGGAATAACATTATGTCTGACATAGAAATTGCCCAAAAAGCATCTATGAAACCCATTATCAATTTAGCCAAACAACAGTTTAACATTCCAGCCGAACATTTAGACCCCTATGGTCATTACAAAGCTAAACTTTCACTTGAATACATTAATAGTTTAAAAGATAAAGTTGATGGTAAATTAATCTTAGTCACCGCAATTAGCCCGACACCTGCAGGTGAAGGTAAAACTACAACTACAATCGGTTTAGGCGATGCGATGAATCGTCTCGGAAAAAAAACCATTATCTGCCTGCGAGAACCCTCACTAGGTCCTTGTTTTGGGCTAAAAGGTGGTGCGGCGGGTGGAGGTTATTCTCAAGTTATCCCAATGGAAGATATTAATCTCCATTTTACTGGTGATTTTCACGCTATCGGTATCGCACATAATTTATTAGCAGCATTAATCGACAATCATATTAATCATGGTAATTCATTGGATATTGATTCAAGACTTATTCAATGGAAACGTGTTGTTGATATGAATGACCGCGCCTTGCGTAAAATTACTATTGGACAAGGTGGCGCAGCTAATGGTTACTTACGTGAAGACGGTTATGATATTGTCGTCGCCTCAGAAATCATGGCTATTTTATGTCTAGCTACGAATCGTGCTGATTTAAAAGCACGATTAGGACGAATTATTATTGGCTATAAAAAAGATACTGTCACCCCTATTTATGCAAGTAATTTGAACGCACAAGGGGCAATGGCAGCGATTTTAAAAGATGCAATAAAACCTAATTTAGTCCAAACTCTAGAAAATAATATTGCCATTATTCATGGTGGGCCTTTTGCCAATATTGCTCATGGCTGTAATACCGTTACTGCAACAAAAACAGGATTAAAACTTGCCGATTACACGATTACTGAAGCTGGTTTTGGAGCTGACTTAGGAGCTGAAAAATTTATTGATATAAAATGTCGCATGGCAGGTTTAAAACCTTCTGCCGTTGTTTTAGTCGCAACTATTAGAGCATTAAAATTTCATGGTGGAGTTGCCAAAAATCAATTAAATCAAGAAAATCTTGAGGCATTAGAATTAGGTTTTGTTAATTTAGAACGCCATCTAAATAATATTAACCTCCACTATGGGTTACCTTGTGTGATTTGTATTAACCATTTTACCTTTGATAGTGAGGCAGAAATTGCTTTATTACAACAAAAATGTAACACCTTAGGGGTAAAATGTGTAGTCTCTAAACATTGGGCAGAAGGCGGGAAAGGTGCAGAAAACCTAGCACAAGAAGTGTTAAATATTGTTGACCATCGTGAACCTAACTTCAGCTATGTTTATGATGAAAACTTAAGTTTATGGGAAAAAATAGAAGCCATCGCCACTAAACTTTATGGTGCATCCTCAGTTATAGCTTCCGCTACCATTAAAAACCAATTAGCAACATGGACTAAAGATTATGGAAGATTTCCAGTGTGCATAGCAAAAACACAAATGTCTTTTTCAACAAACCCTGATATAAAAGGCGCGCCTTCAGGACATACTGTCGAAATTAGTGAAGTTAGACTCGCTAATGGCGCTGGTTTCATTGTCGCTATTGCTGGAAATATGATGACCATGCCAGGTTTACCTAAAATTCCAGCAGCAGAAAGTATTGATATTAAAGATGATGGTACAATTACGGGATTGTTTTAATATATCAAGGTATGTTATGGTAATTACGAAAAAAAACCGAGTTAAAAATTCAATTTAAACCTAAACCTTAAGTAAAAAAAGTGATAGAAAACCTCAGAAATATTGCAATTATCGCCCATGTAGATCATGGCAAAACCACATTAGTTGATCAATTATTGCGTCAATCAGGAACTTTTGCCGCGCATGAAAAAACCACCGAAAGAATGATGGATTCAAATGATATTGAAAAAGAACGTGGGATTACCATTCTTTCAAAAAATACCGCAATAGATTGGGGGGACTATCATATTAATATTGTAGATACACCCGGACATGCCGACTTTGGTGGTGAAGTCGAACGGGTTTTATCAATGGTTGATTCAGTATTATTATTAGTTGATGCGGTTGATGGGCCGATGCCTCAAACACGCTTTGTGACTCAAAAAGCCTTTGCTTTAGGGCTAAAACCTATTGTTATTATAAATAAAGTTGATCGCCCAAGTGCGCGTCCTGATTGGGTCGTAGATCAGACATTTGATTTATTTGACCGTTTAGGAGCAACAGACGAACAATTGGACTTCCCCATTGTTTACACTTCGGCATTAAATGGGTATGCAGGCCTAGAAAGCGATGTAAGAGAAGGAGATATGACCCCTTTATTTGAAACAATTGTTGAAAAAGTTAGCCCACCTAATGCTGATATTGATGGTGAGTTTCAAATGCAAGTGATTAGTCTTGATTATAATTCTTATGTCGGAATTATTGGTATTGGGCGCATACAACGGGGGAAAGTTAAAACCAATATGCCATTAACTTTAGTTAATCGTGATGGCTCAACTAGAAATGTACGAATGTTACAAATTTTTGGTTTTAATGGACTTAACAGAGTTGAAATTCCAAATGCAACTGCAGGAGATATTATTGCTTTTACAGGCATAGATAAATTAGAAATTTCCGACACTCTCTGTCATCCTGATACTATAGAAGCTTTACCGCCATTAATAATTGATGAGCCTACGGTAAGCATGACCTTTCAAGTTAATAACTCACCCTTTTCAGGGCGTGAAGGTAAATATGTTACTTCCAGACAAATTCGTGAACGCTTAGAAAAAGAGTTACAGCATAATGTCGCCTTAGCTGTTGAAAATACAGGCGATCCAGATAAATTTAAAGTCTCTGGTCGCGGTGAATTACATTTATCTATCCTAATTGAAAACATGCGTCGTGAAGGCTTTGAAATGGGAGTTTCACGTCCTGAAGTTATCATTAAAGAAATTGATGGAAAATTATGTGAACCGTTTGAAACCGTAACTGTTGAAGTCGAAGAAATCCATCAAGGTGCGGTGATGGAAAAATTAGGCGAACGTAAAGGTGATTTACAAACTATGTTACCTGATGGTAATGGACGTATTCGACTTGAATATATTATGCCATCACGGGGACTAATTGGTTTTCAAACTGAATTTATGACTATTACTTCAGGATCAGGGTTACTTTATCACGTGTTCGATCATTACGGAGCGATGAAAACTGGGGAAGTAGGAACACGTGTTCGTGGTGTCTTAATTTCAATGGCAAAAGGTAAAGCAGTTGATTATTCGCTCTATCCTTTACAAGCACGCGGTGAATTATTAGTTGTTAATGGTGATGAAATCTATGAGGGCATGTTAGTAGGTATTCATTCACGAACAAATGATTTAGTGGTAAACCCAACTAAACCTAAACCTTTAACGAATGTACGTGCATCAGGAACTGACGAAAGCTTAGTGTGTGCTAAAATTCAAAAAATGACCTTGGAGCAAGCATTAGAATTTATTAGTGATGATGAACTTGTTGAGGTTACTCCTAAGTCTATTCGTTTGCGTAAATTATTATTAACTGAAAATGAACGTAAACGTTTTGCAAGAGAAATTACATAAGTTTTAATTTATCAATGTAAGAGAGATGAAATATTTATCTCTCTTATTTTTGGCATAATAAGTGCTTGTGTTTAAATGCGTATGTTTGAACAGCTATAGAATATCTATTGCCCTAATATCTTATTGTTCCAACAGTCATTTAATTGTCATATATAAAATGTATTATTAAATTTTATGGCAAATAACTCATTAATATAGGTGAACTCATGTCAAAACTTAAAACGTTAGCATTTTTAAATTTTAGTGATAAACAACAGCAAGATTTTTTATCAATCTTAATTTTATCTGAACAAGGGCTTGATGATAATTGGAGTATTGTTAAAAAGAAACAAGCAACGATTATTTTTGTACAAAGTGACACCAACCTAACACCAGTTCAGTGGAAAGAAATAGAACAAACTTATCCACAAGCTAAACTTGTCGCTTATAGTGAAAATCTAATTAATTTAGAAATTCAATGGACGCTATTAACAAAAAAATCTAAACCTCCTCTTCGGTCAAGTCTAATTGCTTTACTTAATAAAATAGGTAAAATAAAGCTAGAACTTAAGTTAGAGAGTGATGGATTAATATATCAAGACTCAGAAGAATCTATAAAAATACAAGAAAATAAAACTAAAATAAACTTGTTTTTCCCAGAACGTTATTTGTTAGGTGTTATTCAAAAAAGTTTAGACCTAAAAAAGATTTACCATTGTAAAATTTCAAATAAAATAAGCTTGTTTTTATTACCACAGCAAAATTGTTATTTTTGTGATGTTGAAATAACTGACTTAAAACCTATCTTTTTAATGCCTCCAAAAGAAATTAACATTACCGTTTTAAAAGAAAAAGAGTTAAAAAAGCATGTGAAAAACTTAAAAACCAAAGCCCTAAATGATTTGTTATGGCATTCAACCATTGCTGTATCTCAGGGACGGTTTATGAAAAATCATAATCATGAAGATCGTGTACGTTTAAAATATTGGCCGGATATTTCACAAATTAGTACAAACAAAAGCTATTTAACGATTGCCAATTTCATGAGCAATAATACAGAGAACGTCATTAAAATTGCACAACAAACCCAACAACAATTAAGTGATGTTGTTGATTTTTATAATGCTTGTAATATACTTGGCTTAATTGATAAAACAAGTGATTTGTCTTTAGTTTCCAAGCCATTAACAAATTCTACCTTAATAAATAGTTTTGTTTCCAAAAAGTTATATTTAGAGGTTGCGGCTTAATGCTTATCAAGTTTTAAAAATTATCACAGGTTTTTATATGATTTAGGTAAATAACTATTAACGCCTAATATTCCATTGATGTTTAGGCGTATTTTATGAACAGTGAAATTGAAATAAAACTTTTAAAAGAAATAAATGAATTAAAGAAAGAAGTTGATTATCTCAAAGGTAATAATGACTTTCAAATCCCAACCTATCAGTACAGTAAAATTAGGGATAGTGACCTAAAAGAATTATTTGAGATTGAAAAAAACTTAAATGTAAGTATTTTTGATGATTGGTTTAATAATGACCTTAAGATAGACCCGTTAGTAGAAACATTTCTAAAAGATTTAATTCAAGAGAATAAGTTATTAATTGAAAGTTATAATGAAGAAGATTTAAAAATTAATTTTATCAGCCCTATTTTAAATAGAGTAAAATTTAAATCGTTTGAGAAAAAAATTAGAGATTTTTACGAAGCCCCATTAATATATAAAACTGATAAATTTATTTTAAAGGGGGCAATTGACTTTATGGTTTCAGAAGGGTTAGTAGAAAGTAAAAAGCCTTATTTTTTTATTCAAGAATTTAAACGAAGTGAAGAATATGGAAACCCAAGACCTCAACTTTTAGCTGAATTAATTAGTGGGGTTGAATTAAATGATTGGCAATTTATAAAAGGAGCTTATATTATTGGTGGAAATTGGCATTTTACTATTTTAGAAAAACTAGGGGTTCATCAATATCAATATTTTATTTCTCAAAACTTTGATTCAACCAAAATAAGTGATTTAAAGTTAATTTATAAAAATTTAGTGTTTGTTAAAAATGAGATTATGAATTATTAATTCTTAACGTTATAATTTAGCGACAACGCCACGCATGGAATAAATGAAATTACTCGCCATAGAAACCTCCACTGAAGCCTGTTCTGCTGCACTTTATATTGATAGTGAAATTAACGAGCGTTTCACGATTGCACCAAGAGAGCATACCAGTCACATTTTACCGATGATAGATCAACTAATGGCGGAAGCACAATTATCTCCCCAACAGTTAGATGGTATTGCTTTTAGTTGTGGGCCTGGTTCTTTTACAGGAGTTAGAATTGCTACAGGTATTACCCACGGAATAGCGTTAGGTGCTGATTTACCTGTTGCCCCTGTTTCAACGCTTGCAGCAATCTCACAAACTTTTTTTAATCATAACCCCGAAACCTTAGCTTTTACGGCTATGGATGCCAGGATGAGTGAGATATTCTGGGGGGTTTATGAAAAAAATACCAAAGGTTATGCTCAACTTATCAATAATGAGGTGGTTACCCCTGCTTCTCAAATTCAATTTCCAACCCGCTCAGGCGTAGGAATTGGTTCTGGCTTTGGTCTTTATCAAGCCGAGTTAAGCCAGCAATTAGGGCATTTATTACAACGTCATGAAAGCAATAATTTACCAAGAGCTGCTGCTATTGCTCAATTAGGTGCGTTAGCTTTGGAAAATAATCAAGGATTACTCGTAGAGCTTGCACGGCCTACTTATTTGCGTAATAAAGTTGCAAAAAAAGAATCTGAAAGATAATCAGTTATAATAAAGATAGCTCTTAAATTCATTTACTATCACTAATATGGCTCAATATTTTGAAATTCACCCCGATAACCCTCAAGTACGCCTTATTCGTCAAGCGGTTGAAATTATTAGAAAAGGCGGGGTTATAGTTTACCCTACTGACTCATCCTATGCTATAGGCTGTCATTTAGGTGATAAACCAGCGGCGGATATTATTCGTAAAATTCGCCAACTAGATAAAAATCATGATTTTACTTTAGTTTGTAAAGATTTAACTCAGGTTTCAACTTTTACTAAAATTGCCAACAACGCCTTTCGACTCATTAAATCATTAACACCAGGCGCATTTACTTTTATTTTAGATGCCTCTCGTGAAGTTCCTAAACGATTACAACATCCCAAGAAAAAAACCATAGGTATACGCATTCCTGATAATCCAATTGTAAAAGCATTAGTAGCTGAATTAGGTGAACCTTTGCTATCATCAACGTTAATTATGCCAGATGATGAATTACCGCTATCAGATCCTTATAAAATAAGGCAGCTCTTAGAGCATAAATTGGCTTTAGTTATAAATGGGGGTATTATTGATAATCAACCGACAACGGTAATTAATTTCGTTGATGGTCATGCTGAAATTATTAGACAAGGCAAAGGGCTTGCACCAATGCTTGATTAAGGAAAGAATATTATGATGGATGAATTAACTCTAATTCAACGAATTGCCGTATGGATATTACCGGTAATTTTTGCAATTACCGTACATGAAGTTGCACATGGATGGGTGGCTAAAAAATTTGGTGATAATACTGCCTCTAATTTAGGACGATTAACCTTGAACCCGATTAAGCATATTGATTTAGTTGGTACAATTATTATTCCAGCGTTATTACTCATTAGCTTTACTGGTTATATTTTTGGATGGGCAAAACCTGTACCAGTTATTCCTCAAAATTTTAAACGACCTAGACAAACTATGGCAATTGTTGCTCTAGCAGGTCCAATTTCTAATTTATTAATGGCAGTTGCTTGGGCAATCATTATGCGTTTAGGAACAATGGTCTTTAATAGTAGCGAAACTATTGCATTACCGCTTATTTATTCTGGTGTTGCTGGCATTAGTATCAATTTAGTGTTAGCACTCATTAACTTAATTCCTATCCCACCTTTAGACGGTGGACGTATCATTGCAGGAGTATTACCCGAAAAGTTAGCATTTTATTATAATTATTTAGAACGCTTTGGATTTATTATTTTATTAGCTTTATTATTGACTGGAGGGCTAAATTTCTTATTAGCCACCCCTATGTTTATTCTTCAACAATGGTTTTTTGCTTTAGGCGGACTTTAGGATACTATGTCATTACCATTTATACAAAATAAAAAAATTTATGAAATTATGTGACTTCGACGCAAGTTTAGATAACCCTCTGTTTTTAATTGCTGGCCCTTGTGTCATTGAAAGTGAACAACTTGCTGTAGATACCGCAGGTTTTTTAAAAGAACTGACCACAGAATTAAACATTCCCTTTATTTATAAATCATCATTTGACAAAGCCAATCGTTCATCGCATGAAAGCTTTAGAGGACTAGGGTTTGAAACAGGTTTAAAAATTTTAGAAAAAGTAAAACAAACAATTGGGGTTCCTGTATTAACTGATGTTCATGAAGATACAC
Organism: Methylococcaceae bacterium; assembly: GCA_030627205.1. Lineage (GTDB taxonomy): Bacteria > Pseudomonadota > Gammaproteobacteria > Methylococcales > Methylomonadaceae > WTBX01. Next base: position 90,912 of record DAOUSN010000002.1, on the reverse strand, counting down.
CATTAGCGGAAGTGGCTAGTGTAGTTGATGTCATGCAAACCCCAGCTTTTTTATGTCGCCAGACTAATTTTATTCAACAAGTCGCTAAACAAGGCATCCCTGTAAATATTAAAAAGGGGCAATTTTTAGCGCCATGGGATATGAAACATGTAGTTAATAAAGCCAAATCTACAGGTAATGAACAGATTATGGTTTGTGAACGTGGAGTTTCATTTGGTTATAATAACTTAGTATCAGATATGCGTTCACTTGCGGTGATGCGTGATACTAATTGCCCTGTTGTATTTGATGGTACGCATTCAGTGCAATTACCGGGGGGGCAAGGAACAGTTTCAGGTGGACAACGTGAATTTATTCCTGTTTTAGCTCGTGCTGCTGTTGCGGTGGGAATTTCAGGATTATTTATGGAGACTCATCCTAATCCTGAAAAAGCGTTAAGTGATGGGGCTAATTCATGGCCATTACATCGAATGAAAGAATTATTAGAAATTTTAATGACCATAGATAAAGCAGTAAAAAAGACAACATTTATTGAAACTACCCTTTAAAAAATTACTCTTATGGCGAATATCACTCGGTTATCTCAACTTGATTTAGCAGCAAGTTATAATTATGCTGATTATTTAACGTGGACATTTGAGGATGCCCTATTTATTTCCTGACTTAAAAATTAATTTATCTAAGTTATTTAAAGATAATTGATTATTCAAGATAATTGATTATTCAATTTCTCTGATTTGCACATCGCTATTACCTAAATTATCTTTCCAGCTAACACTAATTTTATCACCTTTCTTACCACCTTTTAGCATAAATGCAAAATAAGGGTTTTTAGAAATTCCAGCCCCAAGTTGACTGTTAACAATAAGTTTATCATTGTGTTTGACCAGTAGTTCTTGAATGTAATGAACTGGAATTAATTTTCCAGTCGCTTCGTCTAAATTACGCCCATGTTCCATTGGATGAGAAATTAGCGTTCTAATTTGAGTTTTTCCTTCTATGAGTTTTGTGCGTATTTTAATAGTAGACATATTAACCTCCACAGCCGCCAATGGTTACTTTAACGAGTTTTTGAATTTTATATAAACGCGATTGTGCTTTAACAACAACAATAACTTGTGAGGTTTTTGCCATTTTCACACGTGCTGATACAAAAGCATCCATATCAGGGGATAAATTAAAAATAGCCATTAAGGGAATAGGATTTTTTTCAACAAAAATATAAATTTGCTCAACATTTTCCAAAGAACTAGTAACTGTTAAGGGAACAACAGCCCCATTTTCAGCAATAATAGGAATTTTTAGATTAATCTTATCACTGGTAGTAATATCTTTAGTTGCAAACGAATGAGCAAAACTTTCTGCAACAGAGCCAGGTGAAAATAAATCTGCCAGCGATTCCGCTTGTGCTGTTTTTAAAACGAGTAGACATGTACTGCAAGCAACAGCCGTTCTTTTAAGAAAAATTCGACGATTAGTAGCCATATTTGGTACGCTAAATAAAAATAAAAATTAAGTTTAATCTTTATTTGCTATTTTAGCTAACTAGAAATAGCAATAAAACTTTTTAAAAACTGAATTTTTTCAGCATTATTTTTCAATAACACATCTTCATTTATTTTTAAAACAATAATTTTAATGATATTAGACGTAGAAGTGATAGGCATTAGTTCTTTAATTTTCGCTAAATCGGTGGCAATATGTCGTCCTTTAATGGATAAACGTTTTTGAGATTTTCCTTTAGTTAAACTATGGGTTAAATAGTGATTAATCTCTTTTTCTGATAAATGTTCATTAGCTAAGTTATGAAGATAATATCTAATAAGGGTTGCTACAAAATCCATTGATCCACCTAATTCAAAACTGGCTAAATTAAGAATATCTATAAAATGTGCGGGAACACGAGTTTCAAGTATTCCTCGTTGTTTTTCTAATTGCTCTTTAACTAAAGGGGTTGATTGATGAGGTAACGAAACCACCGAATTACATTGATTGCAAACCCCGACTAAAACGTTTTTAACGACCCCACTTTGGTCACTAAAAGGAACATCCCTTAATAGATAAGTGGTTTTAACGAATGCCTTACAATCATCACAGGCAGCTTTTCCTTTATCATCAACTTTTAATATATTCATAGTTTATACCTCATTTTGAGTTTAACTTTAAAAGATAAACGGAGTTTTCCATTTATCTTATTATAATTATAAGGACAAAAGACAGGATGTACAAATTATTTCGTACAATTAACTTTTAATAGGTACACTAAAAAACGGGAAGTCAAGTTTAACCTCGACTTCCCGTTTTAGTGATCGTTTAATGAATAAAAATTAACCGCCAAAATCGTCCAACATAATATGGTCGTCTTCAACGCCTAAATCTTTAAGCATTTTAATTACCGCACTGTTCATCATTGGTGGCCCACACATGTAGAACTCACAATCTTCAGGGGCTGGATGATTTTTCAAATACTCTTCCAAAATCACGTTGTGAATAAAACCCGTGTAACCATCCCAATTGTCATCTGCCATTGGGTCTGACAAGGCACAATGCCATTCAAAATTGTCATTCTCTTTGGCTAACATGTCAAAATCTTCAACATAAAACATTTCACGTTTACTACGTGCGCCATACCAAAATGACATTTTACGTTTTGATTTTAACCGTCTCATTTGGTCAAAAAGATGGGAACGCATCGGTGCCATTCCTGCCCCGCCGCCAATAAAGACCATTTCATTATCAGTGTCTTTGGCATAAAATTCACCATAAGGCCCTGATATTAAGACTTTATCGCCTTCTTTTAAATTAAAGATAAACGAAGACATGATACCAGGAGGCACTGAATCAGGCGCACCCGGAGGAGGGGTTGCAATACGGACGTTCAACATGATCTCTTTTTCTTCAGGATAAGAAGCCATTGAATACGCACGTAAGGTATCTTCTTTAACATCAGAGATATAACGCCAAATATCAAATTTATCCCAATCTTCATGGAATTCCTTAGCAACATCCATATCGGCATATTTCGAAACATGGGGAGGGCATTCGATTTGAACATACCCGCCTGCACGATAATTAATCGCTTCCCCTTCAGGTAACGTTAAGACTAATTCTTTAATAAAAGTCGCTACGTTATCATTGGATTTAACGGTACATTCCCATTTTTTAACTCCGAAAACACTGTCTTCGACTTCAATGTTCATGTCATGTTTAACCGTGACTTGACAACAAAGACGTTCGCCTTCGGCCGCTTCTCTTTTGGTAATATGGGATAATTCAGTCGGTAAAATTTCACCCCCGCCTGAATTAACTTTGACTTTACATTGACCACATGTACCGCCACCGCCACAGGCTGAGGGAATAAATAAATCATTATCAGCCAATACCGTTAGTAATTTAGAGCCAGCAGGAACATGGATTGTTTTCTCATCATTGACAAGAATAGCAATATCACCCGAAGCGACTAATTTATTTTTCGCAGCGATAATTATAAAGACCAGTGCAATTACGATCACCGTAAAAAACACCACGCCTAATAAAATTTCAAGCATTATGATACCTTTTTAAAGTTGAATGCCAGAAAATGCCATAAACCCTAATGACATTAATCCCGCACTGATGAAAGTAATTCCTAAGCCTTGTAATCCAGCTGGAATATCACTGTATTTTAATTTTTCACGCACGCCTGCCATCACTGTGATTGCTAACGCCCAGCCAAAACCACTACCTATTCCGTAAACAACACTTTCGCCAAAATCATAATCTCGTTCAATCATGAATAAACTGCCGCCTAAAATAGCGCAATTCACCGTAATAAGCGGTAAGAAAACCCCTAACGCATGGTACAAAGAGGGGAAATATTTATCTAAAATCATTTCCAAAATTTGTACCAACGCAGCAATCATGCCGATACAACTTAAAAGCACTAAGAAGCTTAAATCAACCCCCGTAATTCCCATCCAAGCTAACGCGTCTTCTTTTAATAATAAATGATAAATCAGATTATTAGCGGGGACGGTAATCATTTGAACCACCATCACCGCAACGCCTAAGCCCATCGCGGTAGATATTTTCTTCGATACCGCAAGGAAAGTACACATGCCTAAGAAGAACGCTAAGGCTAAGTTTTCAACAAAAACCGCTTTCAAAAACAAACTAATATAAGCTTCCATTAGTGATGTCCTCCTTCACCATGAGAAATATCCAAAATTTGGAAGTCGGGCTGTTCAACTTGATCCGTTTTCCATTGACGGAAAACCCAAATAATAAAACCAATAATAAAAAAGGCACTCGGCGGTAATAACATTAACCCATTCGGTTCATACCAGCCGCCATCTTTAATTAACGGAAAAACCTCAATGCCTAATAATTTTCCAGAGCCTAATAATTCTCTGAAAAAAGCGACGATAATTAAAATCAAACTGTAACCCAGTCCATTTCCAATTCCATCAATAAAACTCGCCATCGGCGGATTTTTCATCGCATACGCTTCAGCACGTCCCATCACAATACAGTTAGTAATAATCAAGCCGACGAAAACCGATAACTGTTTACTGACATCGTAAGCAAAGGCTTTTAACAGTTGATCCACCACAATCACTAAGGAGGCAATAATCGTCATTTGAACAATTATCCGAATACTACTGGGAATATGATTACGAATCGAACTAATCGCTGCACTTGAACACCCTGTAACCGCAGTCAATGCCACTGCCATAATCAAGGATGTTGACATTTGCGAGGTAACCGCTAACGCCGAACAGATTCCTAAGACTTGTAACGTAATCGGATTGTTATTAACTAACGGGTCGATTAATACTTTTTTTGTTTCATTATCCATTTTATTCACCCTCGCATTCAGGTCTTATTTTATCTAAATAAGGTGCAAATCCTTCCGCGCTCATCCAGTATTTAATTAAGTTGCTAACCCCTGTACTTGTCAAGGTAGCCCCTGCTAAACCATCTACTTGAAATTCAGCCCCGTCTTTGGTTTTATCAACTACGCCTTTAATTAATTTCAACGCAACGTCACCCGATTCAGAATAAACCTGTTTTCCCGACCATAAAGCCCGCCAATTAGGATTAACGACTTCGCCGCCTAATCCAGGTGTTTCTGCTTGGTCATAAAAGTTAATACTCTGTACCGTTTGACCATCCGCATCTAACGCTAAAAAGCCATACATCGTTGACCATAAACCGTAACCATGAACGGGTAAGATGATGGATTTAACCGAATCGCCGTCTTTAACTAAATAAACTTTAGCAATTTTAGCTTTTCTTTTAATGCTCGCAATATCTTTATTTCTTGGAATCTTAATGTTTTGAGTCGGATCTTTAGCGGCTTTACGTTGATCATAAGTTGCTATATCAATAGTTGTGACGTATTCCCCTGTTTCCATATTCACTAATTTTGCTTCAATTTTCGAAGCAAAATCTTCATTAATATCCGATTCTTCAGTTAATAAACCCGCCACTTCTAGGATATTTTTTTTCATATCCATCGCTTTATTTTCAACTTGCAATGGTTTTAAGGCGACCGCTGAAATTGAAACTAAAATCGCACAGACAAAACACAGTGATAATGCAATCGCAATAGTTTTTTCTAAACTCTCATTGCTTAAGGCTAAAATTTTATCACGATAAACTGCAAATTTTTGATAATGCTCACATTGATCTAATTTTTCACAAAGGTTCGCCATAAATTCACATTGTTTCTTTTCATTAGACATGACGTTTCATCCTTCTTTTAATATTTGCTTGTACCACAAAGTAATCAATCACAGGGGCAAACATATTGGCAAATAAAATGGATAACATCATCCCTTCTGGAAACGCAGGATTAACAACACGCACTAACACTACCATGATGCCGATTAATGCCCCAAATATCCACCGACCTGTATTCGTCATTGCCGCAGACACGGGGTCTGTTGCCATGTAAACCATGCCGAATGCAAAGCCTCCTAAGGTTAAATGCCAGTAAAATGGCATCGCAAACATGGGATTACTCTCACTACCAATCATATTAAATAACAGTGAAGTCGCGATCATTCCCCCCAAAACCCCTGCCATAATTCGATAAGAAGCAATACGGGTATAAAGTAAAAATGCCGCACCGATTAAAATGGCGACCGTTGAGGTTTCACCAATCGAACCTGGCATAAAACCTATGAAAGTTTGAAACCAACTATAACCTGCTGCTTGAACGGCTTCTAAGCCCCCTTGAGCCGCTAAACCTAACGGGGTTGCTGCGGTAAAACCATCGACACCGACCCAAACTGCATCGCCTGAAATAGACGCGGGGTAAGCAAAGAATAAAAAAGCACGTCCTGTTAAAGCGGGATTTAAAAAGTTTTTACCTGTCCCGCCAAAGACTTCTTTACCAATCACGATACCAAATGAAATCCCTAAAGCAACCTGCCATAACGGCATATCAGGCGGTAAAATTAAAGTGTAAAGCATTGAAGAGACTAAAAACCCTTCATTAACTTCATGACCTCTAACGGTGGAAAATAAAACCTCCCAAATACCGCCAACCGCTAACGTTACGATATAAATAGGTAAGAAAAATAATGAACCATGAATAAAATTGGAAAGGGGATTCATCGGGTTATAGCCGAAAATATTCATCACTAAACTACGCCAGCTAGGCGATTCTGTGAGTCCCATCGTTTCAATGGCTAAATTAGCTTGATAACCCGTGTTATACATCGCCATCATGATACAAAAAAACGTTGCAATCACCACAAAAGTCATCGTACGTTTTAAATCATTACCATCACGGACATGGGTTTTACCCTGAGTCACATCCGACGGGGTATATATAAAGGTATCCACCATTTCATAAAGCCCATAAAAGGTCTCTAATTTACCGCCTTGGGTAAAATGAGGCTCTACCTTGTCTAATAATTCTCTCGCCGAGATCATCCTTCCACCTCAATTTTGGTTAAATTTACCCTTAATACGGAAGCGAAATCATGTTTGCCTGGGTCAACAAAGGTAAATAAACTCATATCTTCATCGTCTAATTCCAAACAGCCTAATAATTGTGCTTGATCCGTATCTCCAACTAACAAGGCTTTTAATAAAGGGGTTGCTAAAATATCCATAGGCATCACCGTTTCATAAACGCCAACAGGTACAACCGCTCGATTACTGCCATTTTTATCCGTGGTTAAAGGAAACAAACGCTTGTCTTTACGATCACAACTGGAGGTATAAACATTCATCGCTGAATATTTATCTTTACCAGCAACCATCCAACCAAACAATTCACGTTGTCGACCTTCTTTTAATGCTGAAATTTGCAAAGCATAATGACCTAAATAACTAAACGCATCAACGGCTTCATGACCAAATAAAACCGACCCTGAAATCACACGATTTTCGTCATCATTTAACGCATCAATCACCAAGTCATTCGTATTTGCCCCGACACGGGTACGAATCAAACAGGGATTTTTAACCGCCGGTCCTGCTAATGAAATAACGCGTTCAACATTAAGTTTACCCGTGGTAAATAATGCCCCAATAGCCATCACGGCTTGGTAATCTAAATGCCAAACGGTTTTATCCAAATGAACTGGCTCTAAAAAATGAATATGCGTACCCGCTAATCCTGTCGGGTGCGCGCCTGAAAACTCAGCCACTTCAACATTTGAACCTGCAATATCAGCCCCTGTTGCCTTACAAAGATAGGTTTTACCCTTACTTAATTTGGAAATAACCGTTAACCCATTCGCAAAATCATCAGGACGTTCTTTAATGATAATCGAAGGATCAGCAGCGAGCGGACGGGTATCTATGGCCGTAACAAAAATCGCCGCAGGTAAGCTATCCGTAGGTGGAATTTTACCGTAGGGACGACTTTTAAAGGTAGTCCAAAGCCCGGAAGCTAATAAGTTTTCCCTAACAGCATCCGTAGTGAGTTCATTAAGTTGATTTGCCTCGTATTGTTTAAATGTTTCCTCTGCGTTACCTTTAATTTCAATAACAACCGATTGTAACACCCGTCTTGCCCCGCGATTAATGGCAGTAACAATACCTGCGGCAGGGGATGTGAAAATGACACCAGAATTTTGTTTGTCCGCAAACAAAGGTTGACCTAATTTAACAGTATCGCCTTCTGCGACCCTCATTTTAGGTTTTAACCCGATAAAATCCTGCCCAAGAACAGCAACAGAGTTAACCGTATTGCCGTCTGAAATTTTTTGTTCAGGTTGACCCGTAATAGGTAAATCTAAACCGTTAGTTATATTAAATTGCATAGTGAATAAGCCTAATCTCCAAACAAGTTGTGGTAAACACGCCTCTTCCATTTATAATAGTTATTAATGAAGAGGGACTTGAAAAATGTAAAACCCTACTATTACACCATAAAAGCCTTAATTGCTCAATCAGCAAGCCTAACTAAACTTGTAGTCCATACTCGTTAATGCTATTGAATGCTAAACTTATTATTTAAAATAATCAGTTTCTTAATAACTCTGTTCAATAGTTGGAAATAATGACTTTTTAACCGCATCACGATATCGCTGAATTGCAATCTCAATACTCTCTGCTCCTTGCATAAAATTCTGCGTAAAGCGTGGACGTTTACCATCACTTAAACCCAACATATCGTATAACACTAAAATCTGACCATCACAATCAACTCCTGCTCCAATTCCAATCACAGGAATTTTTAAAGAAGCACTAATTTTTTTAGCTAAAATAGCAGGGACACATTCTAAAATTAAAAGTTTTGCCCCTGCTTGCTCTATTTTTTGAGCATCACTAAAAATTTTATCAGCCTCTGACTGTAACCTACCTTTAACTTGATAATGACCAAGTTGATTAATTGATTGAGGTAATAAACCTAAATGACCACAAACAGGAATGCCTTGCTCAACTAAAAAATAAATAATATCTATCTGCGCTCCCTCTAATTTAACCATTTGTACGCCACCTTGTTGCATTATTTTTATGGCATTTTCTATGGCTACCATTTTTGAGTAATAGCTTGCAAATGGCAAGTCAGCAATTATAAATGCTTGTTTTTTACCACGAATAACACAGCAACTATGATAAATTATTTCCTCAATGGTAACCGGTACAGTGGAGCTTTGACCTTGAATGACCATTCCTAAAGAATCACCAATTAATATAACTTCAATACCTACTTTATCAATTAAAGCACTAAAACTTGCATCGTAAGCAGTTAAACAACTGATTTTCTCTCCCTGTTGTTTTAAAGTAATTAAATCAATAATCGTTAAACTTTTGTATGATTGTTGCCCAGAATTCATAATTTTTCTAACCCAGATAATGAGCATTTAGCAACCAAGTTTTTTACAGAACCAAAAAAAGGAATTTCTAGATCAGAAGCAATTTCTTGTAATGGATATAACACAAAAGCTCTTTCACTAATGCCAATATGTGGAACAATTAAATCAGGAATATTAATTTGTTGTTGCCCATATAATAATAAATCTAAATCTAATGTTCGCGCTCCCCAACGTTCAGCCCTGACTCGTCCATGCCTATTTTCTATTTCTTGTAAATAGCGTAACAAGTCAATAGGTGATAGTTCGGTTGAAACTGCCAGCACCGCATTAACATAATTAGGTTGGTCAGATGAACCCATGGGCGGACTACTATAAAGACTGGAAAAGGCAATTTCATCACTCTTTTTCGATGTTTTAATAACTTCGCGCGCACTATTAATTTGTGCAATTGGGTTACTTAAATTACTGCCTAAACCAATGTAAGCAACGATAGAGTTTGTCATTATTAATTCACACTCGTTTTTGATGGGCGACGATATTTCCCCCCATTTTTATGAACAGCAGATAACATTTTTTCTTGTTGCTTAGAATCAACATCCTGAAACGTTGTCCACCACTGGGCTAATTCGGTATTAGCCCCACCTGTTTCGGCACGTAAGACTAAAAAATCATACGCGGCTCTAAAACGTGGGTGATTAAATAAACGATAAACTTTTGAATGAGTACGTTGTTCAAAACGAAGCTGTAATGTCCATACCTCTCGCATAGATTGTGTCACTCTTTTGGGTATTGCCGTGGTTTTTACTTGTAATTTCAATACTTCATGTGCAGCATGTTGTAAGGCAAAATATTGATTTTCACCTGCTTCAAGTTTTTTCTTCACTTTAATTTGTACCGCTTCCCATAAAAATGCTGAAAATAAAAAATAAGGGGTAATACTTTTACCTAAAGCAATACGTTTATCTGAATTTTCTAGGGCTTTAATTAAAAATACTCGGGGAAAATCATGGTTTTCACTAGCTAAACAACCATCTGTTTGTGGAAATAAAATAGCAAATAATCCATAATGACGTAACATTTCAAATGCCTGCAACGCATAGCCAGATAAAAATAATTTAAGCGTTTCATCATAAAGTCGTGCATTAGGAATACCCGTCAGTAATTTCCCCAACTTATATATTGGTTGCTCGCAATTAATATCAAGACTAAAACCTAATTTTACCGCAAAACGTATCGCGCGTAACATCCTTACAGGGTCTTCTCGATATCGAACTTCAGGGTTGCCAATCAGTCTTAATACACCCTCTTGATGATCTTTCATTCCATTAACATAATCAATCACTGAAAAATCCCGAATCGTATAGTACAGGGCATTAACGGTAAAATCTCGACGCCAAACATCTTCTTCTAGTGTGCCATAAATATTATCACGTAAAAGTCGCCCATCTTCATGAGTTTTTTGATGTTCACTGGTTTTATTACTTGAACCACGAAAAGTTGCCACTTCAATAATTTCACGTCCATAGTAAACATGCGCTAATCGAAAGCGTTTACCAATAAGACGACAATTACGAAAAACCTGTTTAACCTCTTCTGGACTGGCATTAGTGGCAACATCAAAATCTTTGGGTTCTCTACCCAATAATAAATCACGTACACATCCACCGACTAAATAGGCATCAAAGCCTGCTTTTTCCAGACGAGATAAAACCTTAAGTGCATTCTCATTAATTTGCGAGCGAGAAATGCTATGCTCTGAGCGACTATAAACACTTGGCTGTAAAGCCGTAGTGTCCTTCATAAGGTATTTATCGCTATTTTTAGACGAATTTAAAATGATAGTATTTCCTATTATTTTTCTGGTTTCTATCATCATATCATCTTGATAGATTGAAGCTCAAACGACATCTTACTTTTATATCTTTTTCGAATAGAGTAAACTTAGAGTTTAGGTTCGTAAAGTTTATAAAAATAAACCTTACTATTAATTTATTCACACTCTTTATAAACACTTAAGTTTATAGTGTAGTAATTGGAGAAACTCATGTTTAAAAAGATTCTTAATACCCTTGTTGCCACGCCTATTATAACCAGTATTTTTGTCATAGACTTATCAATACTTCTGCTACATAAGCCTCCTTTCTTATTTTCACTGGCAATGCTTAGTGGTTTAGCTATTATCTGCATGTATTACGGTCAAAAACTTTCTTTGTTCAAATTGTAATTGAAAAGATTAAGCTCTCTCCCTTTGAAACCTTCGCCAAAAGTTATTATTGGCGTAGGATTTTTTCGTCGTCTTGCGGCGATAGTCTATGACTCCTTCCTTCTTCTCGCTATTTTATTCTTGGCAGCAGCTATTTTATTACCTTTTAATGCAGGTAATGCCGTCATTACTAAAACGATTATTATCCCTTATTATTTATTAGTGAGTTTTTCTTTCTACGGTTGGTTTTGGACGCATAACGGACAAACAGCTGGACTAAAAACTTGGAAAGTTCGTCTTCAAACCCTAGACGGACAACCTGTAAATTGGAAGCATGTCCTAATACGTTTTTTTGCAGCATTATTGTCTTGGTTTTTATTAGGTTTAGGATTTTTATGGATATTAGCTGATAAAAATAACTACGCATTACATGATTATTTATCAAAAACTATTTTGGTTTTTGATGATAATAACTTAAGATAAGATCTTTACTTAAGCCATCTTTAATTACTTAGTTTACAGTTTGATTAAAGCTACTATTTTTTAAGGGAGGTATGCTTGAAAACAGCACTTTTAAATTTATAAATTACTTTTAAAGTTTATAAATATGTCAAAATATAAATAGTTTGTAAACTTAAATTTCAGAACATAAAGCTAATAGTAAAAACTTATTTACACCCGTTAGCTTTAGTAAAAGGAGCAATATTGTGTCAAATAAATTATTATTATTATTTTTGTTTAGCTTATCTCTAGGGCAATCTATGCCTAGTTATGGTGCTGACTATTATGTTTCTAGTTCAAGTGGAAATGATGCTAACAACGGCAGTCAACAACAACCTTGGCAAACAATAGATCGTGTTAATCAAGAAAAATTTCCAGCTGATTCACAGATTCTTTTCAAACGAGGTGAAGTGTTTCGAGGTGAAATTAAATCCTCTAAAGTTCAGCCAGGATTGACTTTTTCTGCTTATGATAGTGGTGTAAACCCAGTTATTTCGGGTAGTCTCCCCATCATAAATTGGCAACCAACGACTCATAATGGATTGTCAGCTAATGTTTATGAAGCTGATATATCCGCGCTAATAACTGCGGATGAAAAAGGTAATATCAATACTATTGAACACTTGTTTGTTAATGGTGAATTAATGACTATTGCTCGTTATCCTAATGTAAATAAACCTGCTGATGAAGCGTGGCTTAAAGTAGGTAAGGCAACAGGGACAGATAGTTTTTCTGATTCAGCTCTTGTTGATTATTCAAGACCTGATGGCTATTGGAATGATGCACGCCTACGAATACGAACCTATAGCTGGTTTTATCGTGTTTTCAAAATCACGGGATACGATGGCTCAAATGGGCAAATTAAAGCGACAGGCTTAGGCGATCAACTGCCTGAATGGGGTTATTTTCTTGATGATAAACTAGAAGAATTAGACAATCCAGGTGAATGGTATTACGATGCCACCACTAAAAAAGTTTATCTTTATCCATTAGCAAACCAAGATCCTAATAGCTTATTGATTGAGGGTTCTACTTATGCTACTGGCTTAAACATTTCTCAACATGAAGATAATACCGTTGTGGAAAACTTAACTTTTCGTTATTTTACCTCAGTCGGTTTAAGTCTTTCTAGTTCAAATAATGTCATTGTGCGTAATTGTAATTTTGAATACAATCAACGAGGTATGTTAATTTGGGAAATGACCAACTCGTTAATTACCAGTAATATTTTCAATAATCAATTTAGTATTGGCATTATTTTTAATGGTGATATAAATCTTGATATGGAACAAACAACGATTGTTGAAAAAAATGAAATCAACAATACAGGCATGTTTCCAGTTTATTGTAAGCGTTATCAGGGGACATGTTACGGGATTGGAATGAATGTTTATGGAAAAGGGCAGCATATTCGTAAAAATATCATCAATAAAACCGGTTGGACAAGTATATATTTAAAAGCAGGCGGGCATCATTTAATTGAAAATAATGTAGTTAAGAATGCGTTATCGCTGATTAACGACGGGGGTGCAATTAGTATTGGCTCAGATGCAAATATTATTAGAGGCAATTTTTTAACTGAAAGCATCGGTAATGTTGGTGAATCTAATGGCTGTGCTAACCTTAAGAAAACACCTTGTGCACATCATCGTAGTTATGGAATGGGAATTGGTGCCGACAATAACTTTAAAGATAATGTCATTGAAGATAATATTATTGCTAATAACCCCAGTACTGGAATTCGTTTAAATTCTTTTGTTAACACGATTGTTCGTAATAATGTTATTTATAATAATAAAACCCAGATTAATCTTGAAGATACAATGGGGCCATCACAAAACAATCTTATTGAAGGAAATATTATTTATTCACTCACACCTCAACAGCGAGGAATCATTTTAACAGGGACAACCGAACATGGAACTTTTGATAATAAGTTTTTCTGCAACCCATTTCAAAGCCCTATTTTCATTAGAAAGAATGATGAGTATTCTTTAAAAGATTGGCAAAATGAATTCCCTTCTTATGAAAAGAATGCCAAAGAATGTAATTTGCACCTTAAAGAATATAATGTCACTAACGTGATAGGAAATAACTTATTAACTAAGCCTAACTTTCAATTAGCCTTGCAAACTTCAAAAGCAACAGCTTCAAATTCAGAGAGATTTAAATTACAGAAAAATCAAGCTTATCGTTTAAAATTTAACAGCGTAAGTAACGGTAATGGTGTACTTAGAGTTAGAGTTAATAACGCACCTGAAGGTGGAAAATGGGATGTATTGGCAACCTCTTTTATTAGCTATGATTCAAGTAATAAAGAACAAGAATTTGTTTTTATTGCCCCTGATAATATTGAACAAGCATTATTAAATTTTTCAAGTATTAAAGAGGGAGCGACTGGTGCTGATACGCTTACATTAGATAATATTAGCCTTGAAGCTGTGGATGTCACTTTAAATAATGCACAGCAATATTTAAAGTTATTTACTAATTTCACTGAAAATGAGAAAACGATTAGTTTGTCAGATACAGTCTATGCTGATTTAACAGGGAAAGAGGTAGCAGGTAGTCTTGTTTTAGCTCCTTTTTCTTCGGAAATATTAACCTATGTTTCAAGTAAAAGCCCTTCAATAACAGATAACTTTCATGACCTTTATGGCGTAATAATGAAATTAAAAGTTAATATAAACACGGTTAATGTTTCTTGGGAAACAGATCCAGAAGCTGATGGTTATCGCTTATATTACGCACCTTATCCTTTCACAGGCAATGATAGTATTGGTTACTTTGATATGAAAAAACAAACTAATTTTTCGATTAAACTCCCTTCATCATCTGCTTTTTATGTTGCTATTAAATCTTATAATAATTTAGATGAAAGTGATTACTCTAATATTGAGTTGTTTATTATTCCATAAAATTAATAGAATATAGGCTGACTTTATTGTTCAGCCTATTACTTTATAACTACATAATATATTTTCTGTTCCTTCTTGTTAAATAAATAACATCTCGGCTAAAAAATAATGACTTATTCATCATTTAAAAATAACCAGTTACCTGTTAAGAAGTCTAAGTCACATTTATTTTCAAGTGATAGCTTAGTAAAACCTTTTCATTCTCGCATATTCCGGGCATTAATTGGCTTAACACTAATTGCTATTGCAGTATTTTCAATTTATTTAATTTCAAACACCCTTACTTTCAATCGAAAACTAACGTTGGAAGAGATTAATGAAAATCTTAAATTTGTATTAGAAATGACCAACGACCGTATGGACTTTTTTATTAAAGAACGCCAAGGTTATTTATTAGAATTAGGACGCAATACAGAGCTAGTTAAAATAACTCAAGAGTTACTTAAGTTACCTAGTGATGCAGAAACTTTAAAACTCTCAATTCCATTACAAAAAGCTAGAAATTTTTTTGTTAGACGACAACAAGAACAACAAAATGTTGGTTTTTTTATTATTTCTCCTATGAACATTAGCCTAGGTTCTCGACGTGATACTAATTTAGGCACTCAAAATTTTATTGGGCTTAAAAAACCGAAATTAATGGAACAAGTTCTACATGGAAAGACTGTTTTTATTCCCCCACTTAAATCAGATGTCTTACTTGAAAGTGGCGATACAAAACGCCCTAAAACTCTTTTTTTTGCAGCCCCGATACAAACTTCTGATAATAAAGTTATTGCAATATTAACTCAACGTTTATTACCCGAAAACGCATTATCTAAAATCATTCAACAAGGACGTACTGGTAACTCAGGTGAAAGTTATTTGGTTGATGAGTTTGGAAGTATGTTTACTAATAGTCGTTTTAAACAACAACTTATTGATTATAAATTATTATCAAAAGACGCACCATCAACACAAATGGAACTTCGTGATCCTGGTGGAAATTTACTTGAAGGTTATTTGTCTAATATCCCATTACAAGAACGCCCTTTTACATTAATGGCTCAAGATATAATAAATTTAAGTCAAGAAATTCCATCAACTACAGAGGGTAATTATCGGAATAAAATAAAAATTAATACCAAAGGTTACCGTGATTATAGAGGTGTAGTAGTTTATGGAGCTTGGATGTGGAATAAAACCTTAGCCATCGGTTTTAGCGCTAAGATTGATAAAAATGAAGCCATGAAAAAATATTATAATTTACGACGGATATTTTTATTGGCAACAGCTATCACTTCAATATCAACAATATTTGCAATGTTATTAATTCTAGTTCTTGGTAAAAAATTCAGAAAAGCACGAATGGATGATAAAACTAAAGCTTTATTAGAAAAACAAGTTCTCACCCGAACTCAAGAACTAAAAAAATTAACCGTCGCTATAGAACAAAGTCCTAGTAGTATTGCGATTACGGATTTAGATGCCAATATTGAATATGTTAACCCTCGTTTTACCGAAGTAACAGGGTATAGCGCCGAAGAAGTTATTGGGAAAAATCCACGCTTATTAAAATCAAATTTAACCCCAAAGGAAACCTTTGATGACTTATGGAAAACGTTAACTTGCGGTGATATTTGGCATGGTGAATTTATTAATCAACGTAAAAATGGTGAAACCTATTGGGAAAGAACCGTTATCGCTCCTATCCGTAATGAAGAAGGTGTTATCGACCATTATGTGGCAGTAAAAGAAGATATTACTGAATTTAAACAAGCAGAAGAAAAAAATTCCCGTCTAGGGCGTGTGCTTGAAGAGTCTTGGAATGAAATTTATATGTTTGATCCTGATACTTTATTATTAATTCAAGTTAATAAAGGGGCGCGGCATAATTTAGGTTATTCTATGGAAGAGCTTAAAAAACTGACAACTGTTGATATTAAACCAGATTATAGCGCAGACTATTTTAAAAACCTTATCCAGCCATTACTCGAAGGCAAGCTTCCATTTGTTCTGTTTCAAACTCGACATCAACGTAAAAATGGTTCAATCTATCCAATAGAAGTCCGGTTACAGCTGGTTAAAACTGAAAACACGTCGATATTCGTGGGTATTATTCAAGATATTACTGAAAGAAATAAAGCCGAAGATCAATTAAGATCCGCCAAAGAAAAAGCAGAACAAGCCAGTTTAGCTAAAAGTCAATTTGTTGCTAATATGAGCCATGAGTTACGCACCCCATTAAATGCTATTTTAGGGTTTTCTCAAATTATGGCAAATAATGATAACCTAACAGATAAACAACGGGAAAATATAAAAATTATTAACAGTAGCGGCGATCATTTATTAAGCCTTATTGATGATGTCCTTAACATTTCTAAAATTGAATCAGGTAAAATAGAGTTTCAAAAAGTAGATTTTAATTTACACGAGTTATTGGAAGAATTAGAACCTTTATTTCAAGATAAATTAGCTAAGAAAGAACTGACCTTTAAACTTGAATATCATGGTGACATACCTGAATATATTCATACAGATAATACTAAACTACGCCAAATTTTAGTTAATTTAATTAATAATGCGATTAAATTTACTTCTAATGGCGGTATTATAGTTCGTCTCTGGCTTCCACAAACCTTTAAAACTAATTTAATGTTATCCTTTGAGATTGAAGATACAGGATGTGGAATTGCTCAAGATGATTTAGAAAATGTTTTTCAGACTTTTATCCAAACTAGTAGTGGTTTAAAGTCAGAAGAAGGAGCTGGGCTAGGTTTAGCGATTAGTCGTGAATTTATTCAATTAATGAGGGGAGATATTCATGTTGAAAGTACTTTAAATAAAGGATCTACGTTTAAATTTAGTATTATCGTCGATCAACCTAAAGAAAGTATAGATGCTAAAAAATCTAAACCCCTTAAAATTATTTCCTTAGAGCCAAGCCAAAATTGTTATAAAATTTTGATTGTTGATGATGATGATTTGAATCGACTAATACTTATTGAATTATTATCTCCTTTTGGATTTGAAATTAAAGAGGCTGAAAATGGAAAAATAGCCGTTGATATATGCCAAGATTGGCCACCGCATTTAATTTTTATGGATATGAGAATGCCTGTTATGGATGGTTTTGAAGCCAGTCAAACAATTAAATCTCTTTTAAAGGATGTGGTCATTATCGCAGTAACCGCTTCCGTTTTTGAAGATAAAAAAGAACAAATCTTAGCATCTGGCTGCGATGCTTTTATCAGTAAACCTTTTAGGCACACGGATATTCTTGAGGTTATGAAACAATATTTAGATATAAAATATGTTTGTGAAGCCGAGGAAGAACCCTTAGAAGAGTATGAATTAACCAAAGACTCATTAAGTGTTTTGTCAGAAAGTTTACAATCTAAATTAAAACAAGCGATTGAAATTGTTGATATTGATCAAGTTGAAAAACTATTAGAAGAAATTTATCAGCAAAATATCCCACTTGCTGATGCGATTAAAAAACAAATTGATAATTTTGAATATGAAGTGTTATTAGCGTTATTTAATGACTAATATTAAATAATCCAGTTTCTTAAAATTCCTATCAGGTTGATTATAAAAATAAAAAAACATTATGATGGAATATAATTTACGGTTAAAAAAATGAACCTAAAAAAAGAAAAAGAAGCATTAACGTATTTTAAAGGTGCTTTTGATTCCTTAACCATAGGAATGGCTATTGTTTCATTAGAAGAAAAACTCTTACAAGTAAATAAAAGTTTAGTCGACCTATTAGGTTATAAAGAAGAGAAGTTATTATTATTAAAACTTTCTAGCATTATTCATCCTAATGATTCAGAATATAATTCTGATTTATTAATCCAAATGACTCAGGGTAAAATACCTCATTATCAAATTGAAAACCGTTGCCTACATAAAAATGGATCTGTCATTTGGGTAATATTAAGTGTCTCATTAGTTAGAGATGATGATAAGTTACCATTGTATTTTGTTTTCCAAATACAAAATATGACTAAACGTAAACAAACAGAAGTTGCACTAGAAAATAGTGAAAAACGTTTTGAATTAGCCATGTCAGTAGCTAATGATGGGATCTGGGACTGGAATTTAGAAACGGATACCATTGCATTTGATGCCCGTTATTACACTATAACAGGTTATGATCCCAACGAATTTATTCAAAAACGGAATGAATGGAAACAACGAGTTCATCCGGATGATCTTTTTCAAATGGAATCATCTATGAATGACTATATTACAGGCACGAGCGATCACTACGATGTTGAGCTTCGATTCTTGCATAAAAATGGACAGTATATATGGGTTCGTTCAAGAGGGAAAATTGTCAAGGTTACTAAAAATGGAGAACCATTACGTATTGTTGGAACTCATGCTGATATTACTGATCGCCGTGAAGCAACAGAGAAACTTTATCAAAGTGAAATGTTAAATAAAAACATTTTACAAAATATCCCTGATTTAATGTGGTTAAAAGATGTTAATGGTATTTATCTTGCTTGTAACCCAATGATGGAGCGTTTCTTAGGTGTTAGCTCCACAGAAATTATTGGTAAAAGTGATTTTGATTTTTTTAAACCTGAAATAGCAGAATTATTTCTTAAACAAGACCAAGCAACGATAAAAGCAGATAAACCCTCAACACGTGAAGTATGGCTTTCTTATAAAAATGATAATCAGAAAATATTATATGAAATGACTAATACCTCGGTTAAAACCGATAATGGAACTCTTATTGGAGTACTTGGAACGACCCACGATATTACCAAACGTAAAGAAAATGAAGAGCAGCTCATTAATGCACAACTTCGGGCTGAAACTGCTAATCGTGCTAAATCTGAATTCTTAGCTAATATGAGTCATGAAATTCGTACGCCCATGAATGCAATTTTAGGTTTTACTGACATTCTTATGCGCTTAGAAACTGATTCAAAAAAATCACATTATCTTGATACAATTCATACTTCAGGGCAGGCATTATTACATCTAATCAATGATATTCTTGACCTTTCTAGAATTGAATCAGGAAAAATGGAATTGCAAGCTCATTCAATTTCTATCAGTGCATTATGTATTGAATTAAATAGTCTTTTTTCTCAAAAAGTATCTGATAAAGGTTTATCGTTTAAATGTATTGTCGATGACAATGTCCCTAATATTATTATTCTGGATGAATCACGACTTCGCCAAGTATTAATTAATCTTATTGGTAATGCGGTTAAATTTACCCATGAAGGATTCATTAAATTAATAATAAATTGTCAATATTTACCAGAAATATCTGATCGGGTTAATTTAATCATGACAGTTGCGGATAGTGGTATTGGTATTCCTAAAGAGCAACAGGAGACTATTTTTTCTTCCTTTGCACAAGTAAAAGGACAAAAAGAAACCTTATATGGGGGAACTGGTTTAGGATTAACCATTACTTTGCAAATTATAAATCTAATGAAAGGAAAAGTTAGTGTTGAAAGTGAAGTCGATGTAGGGACTACTTTTAGTTTATTCATTCCTAATATTAAGATTGGTTCAGAACTTACAAATTCAAGTTTAGAAAATCATATTGATACCGAGACAATTACCTTTGCACCTGCTAGTATTCTTATTGTTGATGACGTTGATTATAATCGAGAAATTTTAGCAACTTATCTATCAGATTGGGATTTTAAACTTTATTTTGCTGAAAATGGTGAACAAGCACTTGAAAAAGCATTGGACATTAAGCCTAATATAATCTTTCTTGATATGAAAATGCCTATTATGGATGGTTATGAAGCCGCAATAAAATTAAAAGAACTTGAGGAAACGGAAACTATTCCTATTATTGCTGTTACTGCTTTTGCACTTAATCAAGATGAAAAAGTTATCAATAAAATTTGTGATGGTTATTTACGTAAACCAGTTAATCGCAATGAACTTATCAAAGAGCTAATAACTTTTTTAGAAAATAATGCCACTGAAAAAGATAACGAAATAGGTTTAAATACATTCACGGAAAAAACATCAGTGATAGTAGATTTAAAATTGGCGATTTCTTCATTGCCTGATGAATTACAAGATCAATTAAAACAAGCAATTGAGCATATTGATATTGAAAAAATAGAGTTATTACAACAACAAGTTCAGCAAAAAAATAGTCAGCTTGCAGAGACTATTAAGCAACATATTGATGATTTTGAATATGAAAACTTGTTAAAATTATTTGGATAAGATGATGACAAAAGCTAATATATTAATCGTAGATGATTTACCACAAAACTTAAAATTACTCTCGGAGTTAATGAAAGGCAATGATTACTATGTGCGTCCTGTTACCAGTGGTAAATTAGCCCTGTTAGCTGCCAAGGCTATTCCACCTGATTTAATTTTATTAGATATTAATATGCCTCTCATGGATGGTTTTGAAACCTGTGAAAAATTAAAAAGCATAGAAAATACTAAACATATTCCCATTATTTTTTTATCGGCTAACACAGAACCTGATGCTGTTATTAAAGGGTTTGAATTAGGAGCTGTAGATTATATTACTAAACCTTTTAATGCAACAGAAGTTCTTATTCGGGTTAAAACTCACTTGGAACTTAAATTTAGCAAAGAAACTATTATCAAACAAAATCATGCTCAACAAGAATTGCTCCATGTATTATGTCATGATTTGATGAACTCGGTCGGAGCAGCACAAGCGATGCTTAATATAAAAAAGATGGACGAAGGTCTTTCAGAAGAAGATGAAATGATGTCATTAGCTATTGATAATGCCGTTGATGTTATTGGAATTGTGCATCAGCTCAGAAAAATTGATGAAAATAAAATGGAAATTGAATTAAACTTATCGAATTTGAAAGGCTTAGTAGGCGAAATGCTGATTATTCTTCATGAGAAAATTAAACAAAAGGGAATTGAAGTTATTGTTGAAATTGACGAGGAGGAAATAGTCGCGGTCGAAAGTGTTTCTTTTATTAATTCAATTCTTAATAATTTATTGACGAATGCGATTAAATTTTCTTTCCAAAATGGAAAAATAATTATTTCAGCTAAAAAAATAAATGACTTAGTTCATTTATCAGTTAAAGATTTTGGCATAGGTATGCCAGAAGAATTAAAGGTTGATGTTTTTAAAGTGGAAAAAGCAACAACTAGAGAAGGAACTAATGGTGAATTAGGCACAGGATTTGGAATGCCTTTAGTTAAAAAGTTTATACTCGCTTATGGTGGGAAAATTGAAATTGTTTCTCATGAAAAAAGTGCAGAAGGAGATGCACATGGAACAGAAATAAAATTAGAATTACAAACAATACTTCCTGAATTATAAACTAATACTCTTAATAATTTAACATCACGTAGAGCTTGTAGAGTAAGACTATAATAGTATCTTTTATAAAATACGAGAAAATAATGTCAGCAAGAACTAATCCACCTCAACCAGTTAAACTAGAAGTAGATAAAACTTACTCATGGTATGTCTGTAATGATAGCTATTGTTCGGCTCAATTCTAAAAGGAATAATAATGGCAATTGAAATAGAACATAAATTTTTATTAGCCAATGATGATTGGCGTGAACAGGTTAACCATAGTAGCTATTATAAACAAGGTTATTTAAATTCAGACCAGCATAGTTCTGTTAGAGTTCGTATCGCTGCTAATAAGGCTTGGCTTAATATTAAAAGTGCAACTATTGGCACTCATCGACAAGAATATGAATATCCAATTCCAATTATTGATGCCAATGAAATTATCAATACACTTTGTCACCAACCCCTAATAGAAAAAATGCGTCATTTTGTTAAAAATAAGCAACATTTATGGGAAATAGACGAATTTTCTGGTGAAAACCAAGGGTTAATTGTTGCAGAAATTGAGTTATCAACCATAGGTGAAGATTTCAATAAACCTTCATGGTTAGGTTTAGAAGTCACGAATGATATTCGTTATTACAATAATAATTTATCTAGAAACCCTTACTCAATGTGGTAATAAAACGATAGAATAATTTTTCACCTAAATTAGATAGCTCGCAATAAATGATATATAGTTATATTGGAATATAAAACATGTTTTGTACTCCAGTAATATTTAAAATAAAAATGTTAGCTTATTTTTGTCCCACCACTTATCTTAAATACTCAAATTAAAATAATTAACCATGGCACGAAAAAGAAAACCAATCACAAAAAACACACCAAAACAATCACTCACTGAACAGGAAAAACAAGCAGCTACTTTTTTTGAAAGAACACTGTATAAAGATGCAATTACTGGCTATAAGAATTTACTGAAAATAGAAAACCGAGATGAGTGGACTCAAAAGATTGCTCAAGCTTATTTATTGCAATCGCTAGATATGGCTAAACAAAAACTTTATCAAAATGCGATAGTTTCATGGGAAAAATATGCCCAAATTAGTGATGAACAACAGGCTGTTGAAAAATATTTAATCTGGCTATCTTACGGTAAACACTATATTAAAATTGCTAGATTTTCAACTAACAAAACTCAAATTTTAGATAAATCAGTAGAATCTTGGATACATAATTTATTAGCAGTCGCATTGTTAGCGGGTGAAGATAAAATAACAACCATATTAACCGCAGATAACCCTGTGATAGCCCATTATCAAATGGCTAAATCGGCATTACATGCCTATTGTGAACAAGATAGATCTGCATTAGAAACTAGCTTAAAACAAATTCCATTTCGCTCACCCTATAAAGATTTTAGAGTTATTCTTAAGGGCTTAGTCTCTATGGAAACTGACCGTGATGCGGCAATCATTTTATTTAATAAGATTCCAGATAATTCACCATATTTATCATTCGTTAAACTCTGTCAATTACAAGGACTATCTGAGCCAGAACACTTAAAATTCTATGCTAGACTTGGTCAACATGGACGTTCGTTTATTCAAACTTCATCAGGACTAAATAAAGTACAAATTACTTTTCTTAAAAAATGTCAACGATTATTTACCCATTACACGGATAAACAAGCATTAGAAATAGTAATGAAAAATCGTATACTACTTGGTCAACAAAGAAGTGATTATTTTGCTTTATCTTTGTTACCTTTTTATCCAGCAGGTAAGCATCTAGTACAATCAACGGTTTTTATGTCTGTTTTTGATAAACAAAGACTTAAAACATTAGTTTTAGAAAAAGAAAAAAACCTTTGTCTCATACGAAATAATTGGTATCGTTGCCTTGAAATACTTGAAGAAAAAAATTTATCAGAAGAAATATTAACCCGCGCATTAATTATGCGGCATATGATTAATTTCATGGATAAAACAGATAATGATGATATTAATGAAATTATTAATTTACTCAGTAAAAGCTTGGAATTAGATCCTAAAGATAAAGCCTGTTATTTGCAATTAATCGAGTTTTTAAAAAAGCAAAATAAAACTAAAGAATTAGCTATTTGGTTAATAAAAGCATTGCAACATTATCCCGATGATGTTGATATTTTAATGCTTCTAGTTTCAGAAAGCATGAAAAAAAGGGTTTTTAAAAAAGCAGTGACTTTTGCAAAAAAAGTTCTTAAAGTAGACCCCATTAATCAACAAGCCCGCCATGCATTAATTAACTGTCATATTTCTCATGCACGTAAATTAATTAATAATGACAAATATAAGTTAGCTGAAAAAGAATTAGTGCTTACTGAAACCGTAGAAAAAGGAAAACAATCTAATGGTTTACTCTCTATCATACGTGGTTTATTAGCATTTAAAACAGGTGATAAAAAACATTGTTATTCTTTAGTTGAACAAGGATTAAATTTAGAAAAAAATGATTTATGTGGTCATTTTAGATTAACGATTGAAATTCTTAATTTAGGCTTATCCGTAGCAACTGTTTCACGCTCATGTCCTAAATTGAATAAGAAATATCAAGCTGAAAAAAATGACTTAATTGCATTAGCCTCATTAATAGGCAGTTACCATCAAGAAAATAATATTTTTATTAATAAAGCCTTTGAAAATATTAAAGTTATTTTTAAACAATCATTGATTAAAAAGCAATCACATTTTTCAGCGGATGAACTAGAAAATTTATGTTATTCTCTTAACACATTTCAAAATTTTGAAATGTTAGGTTTTGTTGCTAATATTGCCTTAAAGGTATTTTCTAAAAAAATTATTTTTAACTATTATCAAGTTTATTCTAAATGTAATGGCAATATAAAAAATATTACCGATCATGATGCCTATAATTTAGACCGTGTTTTAATAGATGCAACGGATAATGGAATAAATGACCCTCGTGGCGTGGCTAAAATAAGGGATTTGTTGATAGATTATGAGAATAATCAGTCTTTATCTTGGATAAACGAGGAGAACAACGATTATGATAATCATTTTCCCCCTATTGCCAAGTTATTCGAGCTAGGTCTTGATATGGGAAAATTTATAAAAATTAATCATGAAGTCTCTGAAATGAATGAACAAGAACTATTTAAATTTTTATTTGATGGAAAAAACCCTTCATTAATTGATACCTTAAAATTTAAATCTCATGGGGAGGAAAAATTTCAGCAACTCATTTTAGAAAAAATATTGGAAAAATCAGGAATCAATAAAAAAAACGTGAAAAGCTTAAATCTTGATGCACTTGAATCTATACTTTTAGGAACAGAATAATGTTAACACCTTTTGAAGTATTAGAACTTAGTGATAAAGCTATCAATGATAGAGATATAAAAAAAGCCTATTTAAAAAAAGTACGTCAATACCCGCCCGAACAAGCTCCTGATAAGTTTCAGCAGATTCGTGATGCTTATGATACGATTAAAACAGAAAAATTACGCTTAAATTACCAATTATTTCATTATGAAAAGCCTGATTTTGTACAGTTTTTAGCACAAACATTCAAAGAAACAGCTTCGGTACAGCGTGTAGATGAATTGCTTTTTACTAAAGCATTAGCTGAAAGTTTAAATGCGAATTCTTAAAAATAAATAGCATGGAATCACAAAATAAAACCCAGTTATTAGAACAGTTCAGTAATTATTTAGAAACCGTTGAATTAGAAACAGAAACTGAGCAAACCGATTTATACACGCTATTTAGTGAAATGGCGGCTTTACGTGGTGAAGTTAAAATAGAATCACGACAATTTAAAAATGCTTTAGGCGATTTTAAGATAGGCTTTGATACTTTACGACAAAGTCATGAGGAATTAAAAAAAGAGCTTGATAATTATCGCTCTCAGCTTGAAACACAGCGAACTCAAATTACTCGAACGCTACTTTTAGAGTTTTTAGAGGTTTACGATCGTTTGTCAGCAGGTGAAAAAATATTGGAAACGTACCAACCAGTTACCGCTTTATTTAATTCATCTACGAAACAAGATAAACAATTTATTCGTAGTATCAAAGAAGGTCAAATGATGTCGTTGCGACGGTTGGAGCAATTGTTAGCACATCATGAAGTCAATACTATTGAGGTTTTAAATCAACCTTTAGACCCTTATAGTATGACGGCAATTGAAATAGCGCATGACCCTACTATTGATGACGGTATTGTTGTTGAAGAATTACGCAAAGGTTTTAAATGGCAAGATGAAATCTTGCGTTTAGCAGAAGTTAAAGTTAATAAACAGGAGTTAAAATGAGTGATGTTATTATCGGTATTGATTTAGGCACAACTAATTCAGAAGTTGCCGTTATTCAAGATGGCAAAGTAATTATTATTGAAGATAATCATACCAAAATTCTCCCTTCTTTTGTTGGTATCGGAGATAACGATGAAATACTTATTGGTGAAGCTGCAAAAAACCAATACGCACTTTACCCAGAGCGTACCATTAAATCTATTAAACGACGAATGGGTGAAGATACCAGTATTAATATGGGGGATAAAACGTTTACCCCACAAGAAATCTCTGCCATTATTTTAAAGCGTTTAAAAACTATTGCTGAAAATTATTTAGGTCATCCAGTTGAAAAAGCAGTCATTACTGTACCTGCTTATTTTTCTGATGCCCAACGCCAAGCAACACGTGATGCAGGTGAGATTGCAGGACTTGATGTCGTTAGAATGATTAATGAACCAACCGCTGCGGCTTTATCTTATGAAGCTCAACAAAAATCACATAAAAAAGTGTTAGTTTATGATTTAGGAGGAGGGACGTTTGATGTCTCTGTCGTGAGTATTGAAGATGATGTTGTTGAGGTTTTAGCGAGTCATGGTAATAATCATCTTGGTGGCGATGATTTTGATGAAAAAATTGTTGATTATATTGTTAAGCATATTCAAGATAAAGAAAATTTTGATATTAGTGAATCAAATAAAGTTATTGCTCGTATTAGTCGTGCAGCAGAAAAAGCAAAACGCAGCTTATCAACTCAACCTTATGTGATATTAGAAGAAGAGTATCTTTGTGAAAAAGATGGAACTCCTATCCATTTATCCTTAGAATTTCCGCGTATTGACTATGAAAATCTTATTGAAAGTTATATTGATGAAACCTTAAATGCTGTACATATTGCTTTAAAAGACGCACATTTAACGGTTGCAGATATTGATGAAATTTTATTAGTCGGGGGTAGCACCAGAACCCCTATAGTTAATGATCGACTGTACAAGGAATTTGGCATAGAGCCACATAAAGAAATAGACCCTGATTTATGTGTTGTCACAGGGGCTGCTATTCAAGCGGCAATGATTGCAGGTCAAGATATTGCCTCTGCGGTATTAGTAGATGTGACGCCATATACATTTGGAATGAGTTATATGGGAAGTTTAAATGGGGAGCCTTACCCTCATCTTTTTGCGCCTATTATTCATAAAAATAGCGCGTTACCAATGAATAAGACCGAAGCTTTTTATACCATGTACGATGGTCAAGAAAAGGTTGAAATAACTGTTTATCAGGGAGAAGATAGTGATGCATTAAACAATAT
Organism: Methylococcaceae bacterium; assembly: GCA_030627205.1. Taxonomy (GTDB): domain Bacteria; phylum Pseudomonadota; class Gammaproteobacteria; order Methylococcales; family Methylomonadaceae; genus WTBX01. The sequence goes on along the minus strand of DAOUSN010000002.1, from coordinate 63,128 downwards.
TCAAATTGGTGAATTTTTAATTGAGGGTTTAAATAAAAAAGCCCCTTCTAATAATGTGGTTACAGTCCAATTTACTTTAGATTTAGATGGTTTATTAAAAGTTTTTGCTAAAGAAAAATCAACAGGGTTAGAAAAATCTATCACCATTACTAATGCGTTATCTAGTTATGATGAATTCGAATTAGATAGTGCAAAACAACGTATCGACGCACTATTTAGTGATGAAAACCCTATTGATAATAGCAATAAAATACACCATGATATTGTGAAAGCAAAAGCCTTAGTTGAAAAAGCTCAACTAAAAATAGCTGATGTCAGTGATGAAGATAAAGAAGATATGGGTGATTTTATAGAACAAATTAATACTGCGATTAAAGATGATGACCTTGATATTTTGGCCGTAGCAACTGAATCGTTAGCTGATATTTTGTATTATTTGGACGAATAATGGAGCGTTGTCCAACTTGTAGAGCACGGCTAAAAAAGGCAACCATTTGCCCTCGTTGTCAAAGTAATTTAAAACGTGTTTTTAAAATTAATCAGCGGAGTGAATTTTTATGTCAACAAGCAATGATTAAGCTAAAACAAAATGAAATACAATTAGCCGTTTGGACAATAAAAGAGGCTTTATTATTACAACGTAGTCAACTCGCATTGACAGCACAAAAGTTTATTAGTCAACACTTAGAACAACAGGCGGTTACTTATCTGAGTCGAGGTCAAAAAATGTTAGCAATAAAAACGTTAGATTTAACGCTCTCACTAAAGAAAACAACCTTTGCATTAAACTTATATCACTTTATTCACCAACAAAATTAATAAGATAGAGTGATGATTACTCACTCTAGCTGTTTTCCAAGGCAATCAACATGTCCACCAAATCTAATTATATCCAATTAATGGATACCACACTACGTGATGGCGAACAAACTCAAGGAGTTTCTTATTCACCTGATGAAAAAGTTAATATTGCTAAAGCATTGTTACAATCACTTAAAGTTGATCGAATAGAAGTCGCTTCTGCACGTGTTTCTGAAGGCGAAAAACATGCGGTGAGTCGTATTAATAAATGGGCGCGCGAGGAAGGTTTTAATGGATGTGTTGAAGTTTTAGGGTTTGTTGATCATACTTTAAGTGTTGATTGGATTCTCGAAGCTGGCGGTAGTGTTATTAATTTACTCACTAAGGGTAGTGAAAAACATTGCCGTGAACAACTTAGAAAAACACTAGATGAACACCTCAACGATATTCTTAAAACAGTTACTTATGCCCGAAGTAAAGGACTTTCGGTTAATGTTTATTTAGAAGACTGGTCAAATGGTTATCAAGATAACTGTGATTATGTATTTACATTAATGGATAATTTACAACACACAGGTATTAATCATTTTATGCTTCCAGATACTTTGGGTGTAATGTCACCTGGTGAAGTTTTTGATAATCTTAGTGCCATGCGTCAGCGTTATCCTGAACTTCAATTTGATTTTCATCCACATAATGATTATGGTTTAGCGACAGCTAATGTCATGGCTGCAGTACGTGCTGGTATTAATACAATTCACTGTACGATTAACTGCTTAGGCGAACGCGCAGGTAATGCCTCATTAGCAGAAGTTGCGGTGGTTTTACGTGATAAAATGAATAAAAAGCTATCTATTGATGAAAGTCATTTGATGCGTACTAGTAATATGGTCGAAAATTTTTCAGGCAAACGTGTTGCGGCTAATACGCCGGTTATTGGTGTAGATGTGTTTACACAAACAGCAGGAATTCATGCTGACGGTGACCAAAAAGGTGGGTTATATAAAAGTAAATTAGTTCCTGAACGTTTTTCACGTACCCATAGTTACGCATTGGGTAAAATGAGTGGCAAAGCATCTTTAAAAAAGAATTTAGAGTTATTAGAAATTGATTTATCAGAAAAAAATCAAAAAAAGGTGTTAGCACGGATAGTTAAACTCGGTGATTCAAAACAAACGATTACCACTGATGATTTACCCTTTATTATTGCTGATGTCTTGGCAAGTAAAAGCTATCATCATATAAAATTAATTAATTGCACGATTACCAGCGGTTTTAATTTAGAAGCAACAGTTAGTTTACGTGTTGATGTTAAAGGTAAAATCCACGTATCATCAGGTGCTGGTACAGGTGGATTTGATGCGTTTATTGATGCGATTAATAAAGTTATGAAACTTCATGATTATACTTTGCCTGATTTATTAGATTATGAAGTAAGAATTCCAAGAGGAGGACATACTAATGCGATAACCGAATGTGTTATTACTTGGGATTGTCACCAAAAATCTCGTCGAACTCGAGGAGTTCATTCTAATCAAGTTTTTGCCGCTATTTTAGCCGCACTGAGGATTATAAATATTCAATTACATGAACGCTGAGTTATGGTTTAATTTGCTTATGTATTCTATTAATCTAAAAAGGTACTACCATGAATTTTAAAAAAAAACATAATACTTTATTTTTTATGGTGTTATTAGTTGTTATTTTTACAGCAAACGTGGTTAATGCAAAAAATAGAATTATTAATGGTAAAACAGCATCTATAGCTGATTATCCGTGGATGGTGAGTTTATTTATAGCAAAAGATAATCATACTAGTGGAGTCGGTTGTGGAGGTAGTTTGATTCATTCACAATGGATTTTAACCGCAGCGCATTGCTTCTTAAATGAGGATGGAACAGAGATTAATCCCAACCTTTTAGAGACTCAGACACAAGTTACGTTAAATTCAACCACTATAGACTTTATAGAAACCGATGGATTATTAGTTCAAAGCCAAATGGTTGTTATTCATCCTGATTATAATCCCAATAAAAATATTAATGATATAGCACTGATTAAATTAGAAAATCCAATTACCTCTATCCCTCCTCTTACTTTAATTGAAGGAAGTTCTGTAGATATTAATCCCGATACAATTGTTACGGTTATGGGATGGGGCGCAACTAGAATTAATAATGAAGGTTTATCTGTTGAAAATTCAAATTCACTATTAGAAGTAGATCAAAAAATTATATCTAATGAGGAATGCAGCACTATTTATCGCTCAGGAATTACTGATAATATGCTCTGTGCAGGAGGTATAACCGAAACCGACATATCAGATTCATGTCAAGGTGATAGCGGCGGACCTATCGTCATTAAGAAAAATAATCGTTTTATTCAAGTTGGAATTAGCAGTTTTGGCGGTGTTAATAAAAGCTGTGGAGAAGCTAATATTCCTGGTGTTTATACTAAAGTTTCTCGGTTTCAATCTTTTATTGAACAAACTATATCAGATGGTATTGATTTTACTAATATTAATGATAAAAGTAATACTACTTGTAATAGTACGATTCTTAAAAGTAATCTAAACCTAGAAATTTCTTGCTTAATTTATCAAGGAAAAGTTTATAGTACTGACTTATTATTAATAGATAAGAGTAATTTTATTTGGATTTGGTCAGGTAAATTAACCCCTAGTAATTGTGTAATAAACACAGAAACCTGTACAACTTTAGATGCAGGTTTTAATTTAACTATCCACAAAATTCCAATTGATGGGGTTAATTATACTGGTTTTTTACAATATGATCGTGAAAGGAGTCAATCATCTAATCAATTTTGGAATTACATTACTCATATAGCAAAATAAAAAGTAAGCTATTAACAAATGCGTGGTAATTGTTCGCCATTAAATAAATCTAAAACCCGGTAACTACCTAAGGTTGTTTTAAGAGTAACAACACCATCATTATCTTTTGCAATGACTTTACCGATAACTCGTGCTTGTTGTCCTAGCGGATGTTTTTGCAAACAAGCTAAGGCTAAATCACTGGATGACTCAGGAATAAAAAGAGCAAAACAACCTTCATTAGCAATATATAAAGGATCAAAACCTAAAATTTCACAAGCACTTTTTACTGCATCTTGTACAGGTAATCCGGCTTCGTTAATTTCAAACCGTAACTGTGAATGAGTGGCTAATTCAATTAAACCACTAGCTAATCCTCCACGGGTTAAATCACGTAAACAATGTAATTCAATGCCTTGGTGAATTAAAATTTGCACCAATCCTGATAAATCAGCACAATCACTTTTTAAAGCATGTTCAAAGCTAATACCTTCCCGTTCTAACATGATTGCCATTCCATGACGGGCAAGATCACTATTAATAATAATATGATCTCCTAATTGAATATTATCAGGATTAATGCTGATATTATCAGCAATCACTCCTACTCCTGCAGTATTAATATATAAACCATCGCCCTTACCTCGTTCAACGACTTTAGTATCACCGGTGACAATATTAACTCCAGCTTGTTTGGCAACGGTCTGCATAGATTGAAGAATACGTTGTAAATCATTGATTGCCAAGCCTTCTTCGATAATTAATGAACAGGTAATATATAAAGGTTTTGCCCCACTCATTGCTAAATCATTTAGTGTTCCGCACATCGCAAGTTTTCCAATATCACCTCCTGAAAAAAACAAAGGCTTAATCACATAGGAATCAGTAGTGATAGCAAGTTTTGCTTGATTAATTTTAACCACCGCACTATCGTGTTTTTGATTTAAAATTGGATTATTAAATGCAGGTTGAATAATATTATCAATGAGTTGTTGCATCATTCGCCCTCCTCCACCATGTGCCATCATAATTTGTTTAGAATGATGCGGTAACGGACAATTTAAAGTAATTTTAGTCATGAGAACGATAACGGTAGTAAGCAGAACAAGCGCCTTCAGAAGAAACCATTGTTGCCCCTAAAGGATGTTCAGGGCGACATGTTTTTGCAAATTCAGGACAGGCATTGGGTTTTAACAAACCTTTTAAAATATCGCCACTACGACATTCAATTGGTTCTTGGGTTTTAATGTTAGCAACTGAAAAACGATGTTCGGCATTCCATTTATCATAAGCAGCACAGATAGCTAGGCCACTTTGTGGAATCATTCCTAACCCCCGCCACTGTTGGTCAACAACATCAAAAACTTGGTGTAATAATTTCTGAGCAGGTTGATTGCCTTGTTGATTAACTACACGGCTATATTGATTTTCAACCTGATATTGACCCATTTCTAATTGTTTAATACAAAAATAAATACCTTGTAATAAATCAACGGGTTCAAAACCTGTAATCACAATGGGGATTTGATAATCTTTAGCAAGAGGAATATATTCGTGATAGCCCATAACAGTACAAACATGACCTGCGCCTAAAAATCCTTGAACAAGATGATTTTTATCATCTAATAATACCTTCATCACTGGTGGTACACGCACATGACTAGCAAGAACTGAAAAATTTTTTAAGGATAATTGTTTGGCTTGATAGAGCGTTAATGCAACGGTTGGCGCAGTAGTTTCAAAGCCGACACCAAAAAATACTAATTCTTTATTAGGATAATCTTGAGCGAGTTTAAGGCTATCTAAAGGTGAGTAAACAATGCGAATATCAGCACCATTGGCTTTGAGATTTAATAAATCATCTTTTGATCCTGGAACTCGCAACATATCACCAAAAGAGCAAAAAATAACGTCTTGTTGTTTAGCTATTTCTAAGGCTTTATCAATGATATGTAAAGGTGTGACACAAACAGGACAACCAGGGCCATGAATAAGGTTGATGTTATTAGGAAGTAATTGGTCGATACCATATTTTATTAAATTATGGGTTTGTCCGCCGCACACTTCCATAATGTTCCATGAGCGTGTAGTGATGTTATCAATAGCTGTGAGCCATTGCTGTGCAATCTCAGCATCACGATATTCATCAATAAATTTCACAAATTCTCCTCAAATTTTTCCAATTCATGAAAAACGTTTAAACTCTCACGGGCTTCTTCCTCATCAATAATAGAAAGAGCGAAACCTGCATGAACGATAACATAATCATTTAATTTTGCTTCTGGAAGATAAGCGAGGCTCACTTCTTTTTTTATGCCTGAAAAATTTACTTGTCCCATTCGAGAAAGTGAGTTATCACCTAAAATGGTGACTATTTTACCTGGTATAGCTAAACACATAAGCGACCTATCCTTAAAAATTACTCAATAATCTGAAAAAACGTTTCATTTTTTTTAATCATCCCTAATTCATGCCTAGCCCGTTCTTCTAAAGCTTCCGTTCCATTTCTTAAATTTAAAACTTCACCATAAAGTATCTCATTGCGCTCTTTATTTTCTAATTTTTCTTTTTTGAGTGCATCTACTTTTTCTTGATATTCATAAACTTGGCTAATACTCCCATCGCCGTACCATAATCGTGTTTGTAATAATAAAGTTAATAGAATAATTATGCTAACAAGAAATAATTTAATAACACTCTCCTTAAAACAAAAAAGGACACAAACAACATTTAAACTATAAAATAAATGTTTTTGTGTCCCTACAAACTAAGTTTTAACGGTTAAGACTAATTAAGCATTCTAAACGCACTACGACCAGCATAACTGGCGGCATCCCCTAATTCCTCTTCGATTTTCATTAAACGATTGTATTTTGCAATACGGTCAGAACGACTTAGTGAACCAGTTTTAATTTGCCCAGTACCTGTAGCAACTACTAAATCAGCAATAGTGGTATCTTCGGTTTCACCTGATCGATGTGAAACTACCGCGCTATATCCTGCATCAGAAGCTGTTTTAATCGCCTCTAGGGTTTCAGTCAACGTTCCAATTTGATTCACTTTGATTAAGATTGAATTAGCAATGCCTTTATCAATCCCTTCTGTTAAAATTTTAGGATTGGTGACAAACAAATCATCGCCAACTAATTGAATTTTATTACCTAATTTTTCAGTATGAATTTTCCAACCATCCCAATCATTTTCATCTAAACCATCTTCAATTGAGATAATCGGATATTTTTCAACCCAGTCAACAAAAAAGTCCGTCATTTCCTCTGAGGTTAAGCTTTTACCTTCAGCATCTAAAACATAACGACCATCTTTAAAATACTCAGAAGCGGCCGCATCCATACCTAAGTAAATATCTTTACCCGCTTTATAGCCTGCGTTTGCAATTGCTTCTAAAATAATTTTAATTGCTTCTTCATTGGAGGATAAATTAGGTGCAAACCCACCTTCATCACCTACAGAAGTTGATAAACCTCGAGCTTTTAAAACTTTCGCTAAATGATGGAAAACTTCTGCGCCATAACGAATCGCCTCACGAAAAGTCGGTGCGCCAACTGGTAGAATCATAAATTCTTGTAAATCAACGCTGTTATCCGCATGTGAACCGCCATTAATGATATTCATCATTGGTACTGGTAAGACAAATTTACCGCTAGTATTTAAAGAACGATATAAAGGGATGTTCGCATCTTTTGCCTGTGCATGAGCCACCGCCATCGACACGCCTAAAATAGCATTAGCCCCTAAACGACCTTTGTTTTCTGTACCATCTAAATCAATCATTTTTTGATCAATCGCAGCTTGATCGGCTGAATCCATACCTATGATGGCATCACGAATTTCTGTATTAATGTTATTAACTGCCGTTAAAACACCTTTGCCTAAATAACGATTTTTATCACCATCACGCAATTCAATAGCTTCGCGCTCACCTGTTGATGCACCTGAAGGCACCATTGCGCTACCAATATTCCCAGATGCTAAAATAACATCAGCTTCAACAGTTGGGTTACCACGTGAATCAAGAATTTCTCTTGCTTTAATATCAACGATTTTAGTCATGTAATTTTCCAAATTTTATATAAAAGGGTAAAAGCAATAATACATTCATATTGCTATTGTAAAATATTTTTAATTAATTTTCTTAAGGTCTAGCACCAAATCAGTGGTATCTATTTTACCATTCCAATAATCTAATAAAAGTGATTGATTTAGTTCAATAAATTCTATAACGAGTTGTAAGTTTTTACTTTTTAACCCCATTCCTGCCATTATTTCAGAAGGTTCAGTAATTGAAACAGAGACAGTCTGCCCTTCAATCATTTTATCATTAAGATTAGTACTTACTTTAATTCTAGGCGCGTGTTTAGTATTTCCTCGTTCACTGACCCAAATAATCATAGGTAATCCAGTAGATTTTTCTCGGAAATTTGCCATTAAAAAAAAATCCTCTTTTTTAGTATTGAGTAAAGATAACATAATTGTGAACTCCAACAGTTTTATACAGATTTTAATAATAGATACCAGTCCATTCAGCAAGTTAAACTGCTTGGAGTGGTATTTATAGTTTTTTAATCATCATTAGACTCAACTAATTCTATTTTATCATCATCTTCGCTGGCGACTTCTTCTGAATCAGGTTCATCTTCTGGCAAACCATCAATTCTATCCACACCAACCACTTTCTCGCCATTATCAGGACGGATAACGGTAACCCCTTGGGCGTTTCTGCCAACTACTGAAATTTCAGAAACCCGTGTTCTTACTAATGTTCCACCATCGGTAATTAACATAATTTCATCAGTGTCATTAACCAATACTGCTCCGACTACAGCACCATTACGTTCTGAGGTTTGAATAGCAATAACCCCTTGCCCCCCTCGTTTTTGGCAATTATATTTTTCAATCAATGTCCGTTTACCAAACCCATTTTCAGTAATATTAAGCACCGTGCCTTCAGCACTAATAATTAAAGAAATAATCCGTTGTCCTTCTTTTAGGCGAATTCCACGCACACCCTTTGCGGTTCTACCTACTGAATTAACATCTGACTCATTAAAACAAATAACTTTGCCATTGGAACTGAATAAAAAAACATTTTGTTGCCCATCGGTCACCGCTACACCAACTAAGCTATTATCACCGCGTAAATCTAGGGCAATTTTACCATTAACAGGCTGACGCTTAAATTCTGTTAACGGGGTTTTCTTTACAGTCCCATCTGCTGTTGCCATGAAAATAAATTTATCTTCACTAAATTCACGTACCGTTAACATTGCGCTAATTTTTTCTCCCTTTTCTAATGGTAAAACATTGACAAAAGGTTTTCCTCGTGATGAACGACTGGCAACAGGCAAGGTATAAACTTTAATTCCATACACTTTACCCGTAGAAGAAAAACATAAAATCGTATCGTGGGTATTGGCAATAATTAGTTTTTCAATAAAATCTTCTTCTTTAGTTTTAGTCGCTGATTTTCCACGTCCTCCACGACGCTGGGATTTATAATCACCTAGGGGTTGTGATTTCACATAACCTTCATGTGACATGGTGACTACCCTATCTTCCTCGGTAATTAAATCTTCGGTAGAAAGACTTAATCTATCTTGTAAAATAACTGTTCGACGAGCATCGGAATATTGTTCTTTAATCGCTTCTAATTCTTCGGTAATAATTTCCATCAAACGCTCATCATGGGTAATAATGAATAAATATTCATCAATTAAACCTAATAATTGTTTAAATTCAGCAATAATTTTATCTTGTTCTAAGCCTGTTAAACGATGTAAGCGTAATTCTAAAATTGCTTGAGCTTGTGTTAGAGATAGTTTATAAATTTCACCTTTAATACCAAAACCTGCGGGTAAACCTTCTGGACGCGAGCGGGTCATATCGGCATTAGCCAGTAAATCCGTCACTAGCCCTGTTTTCCAATCACGACCTAACAAAATTTCACGGGCTTCGGCTGGATTTTGTGAGGCTTTGATAAAGGTTATCATTTCATCAATATTTGATAAAGCAATCCCTAGCCCTTCTAAAATATGCGCTCTATCACGGGCTTTACGCAATAAATATAAGGTTCTACGAGTAACAACTTCCCGACGATGATTAATAAACGCCGCTAGAATTTCTTTCAAACTCATGCAATATGGGCGACCATTCAAAATCGCCACCATATTGATACCAAAAACCGTTTGTAATTGGGTTTGTTTATATAAATTATTTAAAATAACTTCAGCGACTTCACCGCGTTTAAGTTCAATCACCATCCGCATACCATCTTTATCAGATTCGTCACGTAAGGCAGAAATACCTGTTAATTTACCTTCTTTGTGCATTTCGCCAATTTTTTCTAACAAACGGGCTTTGTTCACTTGATATGGTAATTCGGTGACGATAATGGCTTCACGACCATCATTTTGTCCAAAAGGTTCAAAATGAGCTTTAGCACGAAGATGTACTTTTCCGCGCCCGGTGCTATAAGCATCAGCGATCCCTAATGAGCCATTAATAAAGGCAGCCGTAGGAAAATCAGGGCCTGGAATATGTTGCATTAATTCAGCGACATTCATTTCTGGGTTTTCTATTAACGCCAAACACGCGCTAACGACTTCGCCTAAATTATGCGGGGGAATATTAGTTGCCATTCCCACGGCGATACCTGATGAACCATTAATTAATAAAATCGGAACACGGGTTGGCATTACAGAAGGTTCAGATTCTGAATCATCATAGTTAGAAACAAAATCAACAGTATCTTTATCTAAATCAGCTAAAATTTCATGGGAAATTTTAGCCATGCGAACCTCTGTGTAACGCATGGCCGCTGGGGAATCTCCATCCACACTACCAAAATTTCCCTGCCCTTCAATCAACATATAACGCATTGAAAATGGTTGTGCCATTCTAACCATGGTGTCGTAAACAGCGGTATCACCATGTGGATGATATTGCCCAATGACTGAACCCACAATTCGTGCCGATTTTTTATACGGCTTATTCCAGTCATTATTTAATTCACTCATCGCATATAAAACGCGACGATGCACAGGTTTTAACCCATCTCGAACATCAGGTAATGCGCGTCCTATTATCACGCTCATTGCATAATCAAGGTAAGATTGTTTCATCTCATCTTCGAGATTAACGGGAATAATTTCTTTAGCAAAATCTGACATACGATCCATATTAGGTTGATTTACGACAAACAATCATTGTTCATCTATATATCTACGAGTTATTAGTGTAGAAACTTGAAGATGGAGAATAAACCCTATGATTATAACAAATAATAACCCTTAAATAACCTTTTCAGCATCTGTTTTTATGGGATAATTGTTTTCATTTTTCTTTGACCCTTAACAATGAACTTTAAAACCATTGAATCATTCGTTGGCAATACGCCATTAATCAAGCTACAGCGGCTTGTTGACCATAAAACCAATACCATTTTAGTTAAATTAGAAGGTAACAATCCTGCTGGTTCAGTTAAAGATCGTCCTGCTTTATCTATGATTCAACAAGCAGAAAAACGCGGAGAAATTAAGCCAGGTGATCGTTTAATTGAGGCAACCAGTGGTAATACAGGGATTGCTTTGGCAATGGTAGCCGCCATTAAAGGTTATAAAATGACTTTAATTATGCCTGATAATATGAGTGCTGAACGTCGCGCTTCAATTAAAGCTTATGGAGCTGAAATTATTTTAACTCCAGCCGCAAAAAGTATGGAAGGAGCGATTGATTTGGCACGAGCAATGGAAGCCGATGGTCAAGGACGTATTTTAGATCAATTTTCTAATCCTGATAATCCTCTCGCCCATTATCAAGGAACAGGAACTGAAATATGGCGTGATACCGAAGGAACTATTACCCATTTTGTGAGCGCAATGGGAACAACAGGAACGATTATGGGAACTTCTCGCTATTTGAAAGAACAAAACTCGGATATTCAAATTATTGGTGTACAACCCGAAAGTGATTCAAAAATTCCAGGGATTCGCCGTTGGTCTCAAGAATATCTACCTAAAATTTATGATGCAAGTCACGTAGATAGAATTATGAATATGGATCAACAAACCGCAGAAGAAACCACCCGTGCCTTGGCATCTAAAGAAGGAATTTTTGCAGGAATTTCATCTGGGGGCGCAGTTGCTGCGGCATTACGGTTATCTCAAGAAGTTAAAAATGCTATTATTGTTGCTATTATTTGTGACCGTGGGGATCGTTATTTATCAACAGGTGTTTTTCCTGAGTAAAAAAGCAGTCATCAGGATTTATCTATTAATTTCTTTAGGTAACCAAGTGGCTAAAGAAGCCAGTCCTTGATAACGGGTTAAATCTAATTGCAATGGAGTTACAGAAACATAACCCATCTTTACGGCATAAAAATCAGTTCCCTCTCCAGCATCTTGTTCAGCTCCAGGAGGGCCTACCCAATAAATATCATGACCACGTGGGTCTTGGGATTTAATCACCGCCTCTGCTTTATGACGTTGGCCAAGGCGGGTTGCTTGATAACCTTTTAACTCAGAAAGGCTAATATCTGGTACATTAACATTGAGTAAAGTGTCTTGTGGTAACGGTTTAGTAACAATTTGCTGCATAAGAGTTACGGCAACAAACGCGGCAGTTTCAAAATAAATTGGGTCTGATGCCGCTAAGGAAATAGCAATCGCAGGTAAACCTAAAAATCGTCCTTCAGTTGCAGCCGCAACCGTACCTGAATATAAAACATCATCGCCTAAATTAGCCCCATGATTAATACCTGCAATCACCATATCTGGTTCAGTTGCTAACAAGCCTGTTATCGCCAGATGAACACAATCAGTTGGTGTCCCGTCAACACGAATAAAACCATTGTCAGATTGTTTAGCTCTAAGGGGCATTTCTAATGTTAACGAATTACTAGCAGCACTACGATTTTTATCAGGAGCAACCACGATAATATCGGCATATTTCGTTAAAGAATTAGCTAAAACACGTAATCCTTCCGCCATATATCCATCATCATTTGTTAACAAAATATACATAGTTGTTCGCCCTACGTTTAAAAAAGCTATAAAATTGTCTATTCTATCCTAAAAATACATGTGTAACATTAACCGACGTGGCAAAAAATAAACTCAGTGATGATGATTCTACTTTATTTAGACAAATGGTTGGCAAAGTAACAACCATTGAGCAAGATAAAGTTTTATTAAATCCTATATCTAGCGTTAATTTAACAATGGTGAATCAAAAAAGATCACTACAAGAAACCTTAACGATGGAAAAACTATTAAAAGCAGAAGATCATTTAAGTTTTTTAGCCGCAGGTTTACACAAAGATGTATTAAAAAAATTACTCAAAGGTTATTTTGGTTTAGATGCAGAGTTAGACCTACATGGTTTAACGCGTCATCAAGCACAGCGACAATTACAGCGTTTTTTGAATGATTGCATTGAAGAAGGCTGTCAGTGTGTACACATTATTCATGGCAAAGGCTATCGCTCGGAAAACAATTATCCGATTTTAAAAAATAATCTGAATAATTGGTTAAGACAACACCGAGATGTATTAGCCTTTTGTTCAGCATCGCCTAAAGAAGGTGGCACTGGTGCTGTTTTAGTTTTACTTCATTTAACCGATAAATACTAGAAGATCACTGCTTTAAACACTGTTTAATTATCGGAAACATCGCCCTGTTATCGCATCATAAATTTTAGAGGGTTGTTTATTTCCACCTGTTTGACCATTTAAAATACTTAAATCTGATTGTTGTGAAAAATAACGCCTTACTTGTAATGCACTTTGTGCGGGTGGCTGATAACTAGGATTAGCACTGGTAGAAACAATAGGAAAATCAAACTGTTCACAGAGTTTTTTGGCAAGAGGGTGTGCCGTTACTCTAATCGCTAAGGTTTGATGTTTTCCTGTCAACCATTTAGGCACCCATAACTGGGCTGGAATAATCCAAGTAATCACTGCTGGAAAACTTTCCCGCACACACCTTAAAATTTTTTCATCATAGTCTAAAAAAGAGTCTAATTGAAAAAAATCATTGGTAATCAAAATTAAACCCTTATCAATAGAACGTTGTTTTAGGGTTAATAATTTCATGACGGCAACTTCATTAAGAGGATCACAGCCTAAGCCATAAACAGCTTCAGTAGGATAAGCCAAAATATTCCCTACTTCTAACTGCTGACTTGCTTGTTTTAATCTAAAAGTGGATAAGTAACTCATGATAAAATTTCAACAATAAAAAGGTATTTAAAAACATTCAAATACCTTTATTTTTGTGAGATCAAATAACTTTAATTAGTTCAACTTCAAAAATTAGAGTAGCATTTGCAGGAATATCTAATCCAGCTCCTCGTTCACCATAAGCCAGTTTAGAATGTATAAAAAAGCGATATTTAGCTCCTTCTTTCATTAATTGTAAACCTTCAGTCCAACCTGCAATTACTCCGTTTAAAGGAAATGTAGCAGGTTCGTTTCGTTTATAAGAACTATCAAATTCATTACCATCTAATGTTGTTCCTTGATAATGAACCGTAACTTGATCAGTTGCTGTAGGTGATTTTCCCTCACCTTCAATTAAAATTTCGTATTGCAAACCACTCGCGGTAGTAATGATATTTTCTTTTTTACCATTATCAGTTAAAAAAGCAATACCTACTGCTTTATTTTCGTCAGGTGTTGCAGTATTAATTTTAGAGTACATAGTAAATCCTATAAAAAGTAAAATAAAAAAGGAAAAGATAAGGATTGAGGATGATTTCATTAAAGATAGCCTAATTTAATAATTTATTTTTATTTTTATTTCTTGTCAGCCAATACTCGGTTGCTAATTGATGAGCTTGTTGCTGAGTATTTACTTTTCCTAGTGTTTTTAACGCAATAGCAAGGGTACTAATTACTGTTGCTTGGGCAAATTCATTTTCTTCAGCACCTTGCCAAATCTTAATTAACTCATTTGGGTTTAAATAATCTGCTTTAAGATGGCGGCGAGAAAATAAAGCCGGCCAAAGTTCATCCTTTAATTGACCATTAACCACCATTTTTACTAAACACTCAACATCAGGATTACGTTCGGTTTCCCCACCGTCTCCTTTTAACACTGTCATATTTTGTTGACCAACTAATAAAGCAGCTTGTTGATGTGCATCACGATAACTGGGGTGAAAAATTCCCTGTATTGTATAAGTCGCATTCAATGGGTTTAATAATCTAACTAAGGTATGCACAGGTGAACGTAACCCCATTAATGAACGTAATTCAATTATTTCATATAAAACAGGACAAAAATAACGTAGAGGTAAGTAACTAAAACTGAGTGCTTCTAGTTGCTCGGCGGCATTTTCAAATGATGTTGCAATCTCTATGCCTAAAACCTTTAAAACCTCTTCGGTATAAATTCTACCCTCGGTATGCCCCCCTGCACCGTGCATAAAAACTTTAACACCATTTTCAGCTAATAATAAAATAGATAAAATAAACCAAGGTAAATGGCGGCGTTTCCCAGCATAAGACGACCAATCTAAATCAACATCAATTCTAGTTTTAGGTAAATTAAGTGATTCACGTGCCGCTTGTACAAAACCTGCTAATTCTTCACAGGTTTCTTCTTTTACTCGCATCAGCATTAAAAATGCACCAAGTTGTTCTGGCTCAAGCTGACGATTAACAATCATTTGCATCGACCGATAAGCTTCATCTTGAGTTAAAGACCGTGAACCACGCTTGCCCTTACCAAGAATTTTAATAAACTCTGCAAAAGGATGGACTTTTAATAAAACCATAATATAAAAAAATTAGCGTTAATCATAATGCAGTAATTCATAAGGTAAATTAGGCTCTCGACCCTCAATAACATCCGTTAAAAATGCCCAAAAAACATCGGCTGAAGGTGGGCAACCTGGTAAATAATAATCAACCTTTACAATTTCATGAATAGGATAAACTTTATCTAACAATAAGGGTAGTTCTGGATCATTTGGAATCTGTGGATTTTCAACACCTATTCCATCTATATAGGATTCATTCAAACAATCTTCTACAGAAATATGATTCCGCATTGCAGGTAATCCACCATTAATTGAACAAGCACCGACAGCGACTAATAATTTACAGTTTTTACGAAACTCCCTAAGAACATGGACATTTTCAGAATTACATACGCCGCCTTCAATTAAGCCAATATCACAATTAGTACAGTGTTCTATATCTGTAATCGGCGAACGATCAAATTCAACTAATGCTGCCAATTTTAATAACCGTTCATCTATATCTAAAAATGACATGTGGCAACCGAAACATCCTGCTAATGAAGTCGTGGCAATGCGAATTTTATCACTCATTCTTTATTCTCCTGTTCCAATGCAATTTCATCTATTTTCTTAGTATCGTATAAACGTTGACCAATAGGAACAGCATAAGCTGTACGTTTCTTTAAAATAGCTCCTGTAGGACAAATCTGTGCCGCACAATCATCAACACTAATATTACTATCTTTTAATTTACCAGTTGTTGAGTTAACAGTCAGGCGCTTATTAATCCCACGACCACTAATTACAAATACATTTTTTCCATCGCTTTGTTGACTTGCACGGACGCATAAATTACAAAAAATACACCGGTTATGGTCAATTAATAATTCAGGATGTGAAGCATCTAATTCTCGATTAGCGAAAAAATGGGGAAAATGATTGTCTTTCATGGATAGATAATAGCCCAATCCCTGTAATTGACAATTTCCTGATTGTTCACAAGAAGGACAAAAATGATTACCTTCAACAAATAACATTTGAGTAATTTTACGGCGATCATTTTCTAATTCTGGGGTTTTATTTAAAATTTCCTGTCCTTCTGTCGCAGGAAAAGTACAAGCAGAACAGTTACGACCATTAATTTTAACCGTACATAATTTACAACTTCCATGCGGTTTATAATCAGGATTATGGCATAAATGAGGGATATATACCCCAGCCGCAGTTGCCGCCTCAATAATGGTTTGCCCTGTTTTAAAAGGAATAGTTTTACCATCAATACTGATTGTTTTATTCATTTTTATTCATCCTCTACTTGGGCTAAATATGCCCCGCTATCATCTCGATTTGCCAATTGCCTTGCGGTTGCTAATGAAGCATTTAAATCAAAACCTGGTTCATAACTAATTGCCTTTAATTTACTTTGATAAATCTCAGGATAGCGTTGCAAGGTACTTAAAATAGGATTAGCAGCAGTTTGCCCTAATCCACAATGGCTATAATTTTTTACTAATTGACAAAGTTCTTCTAAAGCAACCACATCACCAGCAGATCCATGACCATCAACTATTTTATCTAATTGTTTTTTTAATAATGATGTACCAACACGGCAAGGTGTACAAAAACCACAACTTTCATGGGCAAAAAAATGGGTGAAATTCTTTACCAAGTCTAAAATATGCCGTTGTTGATTAAAAATAATAAATGAACCACCTGTTGCTAAATCTTCAAAAGCTAATCTTCGATCAAACTCTTGATTAGAAATGAATGTTCCTGAAGGACCTCCAACTTGAACTCCTAAAACATTTTTTGCCCCACAATCATCTAAAATTTGCCTAATCGTTGTTCCAAAAGGATATTCATAAATACCTGCGCGCTCACAATCACCACTAATACTTAATAGTTTAGTTCCAGTTGATTTTTTTATACCTATTTTCGCAAAAGCTTGCCCGCCTATTATGGCTATTTTAGCAGCGGCTAAAAATGTTTCAACATTATTAACCACCGTGGGTTTATTTAAATATCCTTCAACAACAGGATAAGGCGGTCGATTTCTTGGGATTCCTGGTTTTCCTTCCAACGATTCAATCAGTGCTGATTCTTCACCACAAATATAAGCCCCTGCTCCTAAGCGAATTTCAATATTAAAATTAATATTTTTTTGGAGTATATTGTTACCCAGTAAATTTTTTTCATAGCGATCAGCTAATACAACTTTTAAAGATGAATATAGATGCAAATATTCTGCTCTTAAATATAAAAAACCTTGCTCTGCACCAATAATAGCCGCGCAAAGTGTCATGCCTTCAAATACTTGGTTAGCATACTTATTCAGTAACACTCTATCTTTAAATGTTCCAGGTTCGCCTTCATCAGCATTACAAACCACATAACGTTCTGAGCTTTGCTCTTCGGAGCAAAACTGCCATTTCATTGCAGTATTAAATCCAGCACCTCCACGACCACGAAGACCTGATTGCTTAAGTTCGTCTAATGTTGCTATCAATCCGCGATTGAACGTAGCTTTAAGAGCCTCACCTTGAGTTATTTCTTGATGAAGTAATAAATCGGTTTTATAAATATTATCATTGACCGTAAAAATAGAGCGCGGCCAATCTTGGATCGCTGTTTGGGTTTCAATTAAATTAACAATGGTATTAATTCTGGCTTTATTTAATTGAGTTATCGGATAACCATTTATTAATCCAGCTGGCCCTTGATCACACATTCCAGTACATGAGGTATAGGCTAAACTCACTAAACCATCATCACGAACCTGACCTAATTGAAGCTTTAGTTTTTTCGCAAAATAATTAGCTAATGATTGCTGACCAAGCATCTGGTCAGTAATAGAGTCACTGAGAAAAATATCATAATGACCCCTTGGTTTTAGATGAAAAAAGCTGTAAAACTCTACAACGCTAATAATTTGTGTTGATTCAATTTTCAACAAATTGCTTAGTATCTCTATGTCTTCTTTGGATATGAAAAAATATTTTGTTTGAATTTTTCGTAATATCGTTAATAAATGTACTGATTGAAAATTGTTTTTTTCACAGAGTTCCTGAATAAATTTTTTCATATCGTATTAAGTTTATTAATAAGTGAGTGGTTATCTCGACCTATTCTTAGTAGTTAAATAGAGAAATAGCCTTTGTGTGTAGCCAGCTTATCATAATTTACTAAAATATACGCTAGCAATACTAATCTATAAAAATAAAGAAGAAACCTATTTCTATTTATAATATCGATTACTAATTTTGATGATTATATTTTTCATTTTACGAGTAAATTTTCCACTATTTTTAGATAAATTTCACTCAAAATTTCTAAATCTCTCACTGGAATATTTTCATTAACCTTATGAATAGTCCTATTTAAATGACCAAGTTCAATGACTTGCGCTCCTGTTGGAGTGATAAAACGCCCATCAGAAGTTCCTCCACTTGTATCATCTAAGGTTTCAATGCCAGTAACCGTTTTAATCGCTTGATGAGCAGCATCAATTAACACCCCTTTTGGGGTTAAAAAAGGCTCACCAGATAGCCGCCAATTTAAAACATAATTTAAATTATAATTATCTAAAATCTCATGAACACGTTGCTTAATGAGATTGGCATTTAATTCTGTTGAAAAACGTAAATTAAACATCACCTCAACCTCAGCAGGGATGATGTTTTCAGCACCTGTGCCACTATTAATATTAGAAATTTGTAAACTTGTTGGAGGAAAAAATTGATTACCTTGATCCCAAACTTCTGCGATTAATGCGTTTAGTACTGGGGCAAAATTATGAATAGGGTTATCGGCTTTATGAGGATAAGCCACATGCCCTTGTATTCCTTGAATTTTTAAGGTCGCACATAAAGAACCACGCCGCCCAACTTTAATCACGTCACCTACTTGTTTTTCGCTAGAAGGCTCACCTACTAAACACCAATCAATTTTTTCATGACGTTGCTCCAAAACCTCAATCACTTTGACTACACCATTTGCGGCACAACCTTCTTCATCACTAGTTATCATCAATGCAATTGAACCCTGATGATTTGGATATTTAGCTATAAAACGCTCTATTGCGATTACAAAACAAGCGATTCCACCTTTCATATCGGCGGTACCACGTCCATAAAGATGACCGTTTCTTAACGTGGGTTCAAAAGGTGGAGAATCCCAGTCTTCTTGATTACCAGTTGGCACTACATCTGTATGTCCTAAAAAAACCAATAATGGCTTAATTTCTCCACGTCTTAACCAAATATTTTGGGTATCTGCAAAATTTAACCGCTCTTCTTTAAAACCCAATTTACACAGTCGCTGAACCAAAACATCTTGGCAACCTGCGTCAACAGGGGTTACCGATTTACGCCGAATTAAATCTTTTAATAATGCTAATGTTTCGCTCATAAAACCCCCTGATACTCTTCAATTTTAAAACCTACCAACAATTGTTTACCCGTATCTAACAATGGGCGTTTAATTAAGGTTGGGTATTCAATCATTAAGGTAATCGCAGTTTTTTGGTTAACCGCTAGTTTCTGACTCTCATCAAGTTGTCGCCAAGTGGTACTGCGTTTATTTAACATTATTTCCCAACCAACACGTGCTTCTAAGCTAGCAATTAATGTTTTAGTAAGTACTTGTTTTTTTAAATCATAAAATTGATAATCACAGTTTTTTTCCTCTAAAAAACGTCGTGCTTTACTAACAGTGCTACAACTACTAATACCATACAGTGTATACACGGTTATAACTCACTGGTTAATAATTCATCAATGCTAGGTAATTGCGAATCATTTTTGCACCGTTTTTTATAAAGTTCAATAAATTCCATAAATGCCTGCTCAACATCATCTAGGATTTCTTGCTCCTCCTCACGCTCATCAGTTGAAACATCAGGTGATTCTATATACTCTTTTTGTAAAATAATTTCACTATTTAATGCAAGAATTCCATAAATCAAAGCATTATTAGAAAGGTTTTCTGTCATGTTTATAACTCGACTAAATTAAATAATTTAAATTGAAATGGCAGAAATTCCCACCGCTTTACGTAATTGTTGAATAAAAGGTTGCGAAATAGCACGGGCTTTTTTTGCACCTGCTAATAATTCAGCCTCTATATGTTTAGGATCTTCTAACAAAGCCTGATAACGCTCTCGTGCAGGGTAAACTTGTTCATTAACTTGTTCAAATAGTCTGGCTTTCATTTCTCCCCAAGCAATGCCGTCGGCATAAAGCTTACGAATTTCATCAACCTCACTCGTACTTGCAAAAGCTTGATAGGTGCTAAATAAGGTACAATTATCAGGGTCTTTAGGTTCACCAGGTTCTAAAGAATTAGTTTTAATTTTATTAATTAATTTTCTAAGCTTCTTTTCAGGAGCAAATAAGGGAATAGTGTTATGATAACTTTTACTCATTTTACGTCCATCTAACCCTAATAATGTAGCTGAATTACTATCAATAACCGCTTTAGGTAAAATAAAATGCTCACCGTAAAGATGATTAAAACGATTGGCAATATCACGTGCCATTTCGATGTGCTGAATTTGATCTTTACCAACGGGAACTTGATGAGCATTAAACATTAATATATCAGCAGCCATTAACACTGGATAGCTAAATAATCCCATAGTAACCCCTTTATCAGAGTCTTGACTTTTTCCAGTTTCATTTTCTGCAACTACGGCTTTATAAGCATGAGAGCGATTCATCAAACCTTTAGCAGTAACACAAGTAAGCATCCATGTAAGTTCCATAATTTCAGGCACATCAGATTGACGATAAAAAACCGCATTTGAAGTATCTAAACCTAATGCCAACCATGTTGCGGCAATCTCTAAACTAGATTGCCTTACTAACTCAGGTTGTTGGCATTTAATTAACGCATGATAATCTGCTAAAAAATAAAAAGGGCTTAAATGCGAATTTTTACTGGCAGCAATTGCAGGCCGTATTGCACCAACATAATTACCTAAATGGGGTGTGCCTGTTGTAGTAATACCTGTGAGAACAGTTTCTTTGTTCATTATTAACTCTATAAACTATAAACTAAAGAGAAAGTTTACACAAATTTTGTGTAATAGTCAGCGTTCTTTACAAATCAAATTTTATTAAGTTATTTTTATAGTAAACTTTAGTTTTAATTTATGACCTTAAGGTTTTTAACATGACAGAGTTTATTGAAAGACGTGAATTTTTTAGAATGCAAATTGATTGTGAAATTCATTGTGAAAATAAAGAGAATGGTGATTATATTTATATGGGGCGTTGTACGACATTGAGCGGTGCAGGAATTTCTTTTATTACCTTAAAAAAATTAAAGGTAAATGATAGGCTTAATGTTACTATTAATCCTCAACAAGCACTGACATCAGCAATAGAGGCAAAAATCAGTGTCATGAGGATAACTCCCTTAGAAGATAATGCGTTTGAAATAGGTGCAACCTTAGAAATTCTCAAACATTAAGTAATTGATTATATTAAAAAATTATGTTTATTATTACCAAAGAAGTTTATTTTTGTTACGGCCACCGTTTAATGAATCATACAGGAAAATGTCGGCATTTACATGGGCATAGTGTTAAAGCCTCAATTTCAATTAAACAACAACAATTGGATGAGCAAAGCATGGTTTGTGACTTTTCTGAGGTTAAATCCTGCGTGGAATCTTATATTAATAAAACCTTAGATCATAATTTTTTATTACATAAAGACGACCCTATTATTCCTTTGCTTAAGGATCAAAATGAACGTTTTATGGCAATAGAAGAGCATCCTACTGCTGAGATTCTAAGTAAAATGATTTTTCAACACGTTAAACAACAAGGGTTTAATATTGATCAAGTTGTACTTTGGGAAACAGCAAGTGCGAATGCCTGCTATCGAGAAGATTAAAGGAACTTTTATCTACGCTTTCTTAAATCTTTTTCTTTTTGCAAACGTTTATTTGCTTGTTTTGCCATATTCTTATTATAAAAGCTAAAGGTATTACGACCGTTATTTTTTGCATCGTACATTGCAATATCAGCTTGCTTAAATAAATTGTCTACATTATTATTATTTATACTAAATAAAGTAATACCTATGCTTGAGGTGACAACATGTTCATATTTTTCCAAAAAATATGGGATATACAAAGCTTTTAAAATACGTTTGGCAGTGATGATGGCGTAATCTAATACCTGCTCATTATTATCATAATGATTACGGCTTCTCAGTAAAATCACAAACTCATCTCCCCCTAAACGAGCTACCGTATCTTCTTCTCGCAGACATGTTGTCAGTCTTTTTGCAACTTGGATTAATAATTCATCACCAATATGGTGACCTAAAGAATCATTTAAGGTTTTAAAATGGTCCAAATCTAAAAACATTAACGCACCATAATTATGATGTCTCTTTACCAATATTAACTCTTGGTTTAAACGCTCATAAAGTAAACGTCTATTGGGTAATTTTGTTAGTGCATCATAAAAAGCCAAATACCGAATGCGTTCTTCACTGGTTTTCCTTTCAATTACAAGACCAATAAGTTTCGATAAACTTAACATTTTATTTAAAGTCTCTTTAGTGGGACTTTTAGGCTGTCGATAATAAATTGCAAATGTACCTAATACTTGCTGCTCAGAAGACATAATAGGTTCAGACCAACACGCAGCTAATTCTGCTTTTGCCGTTAATTCAATAAAATTATTCCAATAAGGATGTTGGTTAATATCAGCTACAATAACACGTTGCTTCAAATAAGCAGCAGTACCGCAAGAGCCAACAGCTTTACCTATTTGTAATCCATCAATCGCTTGTGTATAAAATGTAGGTAAACGTCCTGATGCTCCATGAATTAAAAATTTCCCCGTTTTATCTAACAATAAAACTGAGCATAATATTTCTGGATCTTCATCCTCTATCTTCTTAATGACTAATGCTAATATTTCATTGAGCGGCATAGGGCTTGCTAGTGCTTGTAAAATAGTATTATGCAACTCACCTGTAGCAATGGCTTTACTTAACGCTAGCGTTCGTAATTTAACCAGTTCTTCTGTTCTTAAAGTTCTCCCTGTTAATATTAATAAAGTTATTTCTGTTAGTCCAGTAAATAAAAAACTGCCTAATAATAACCACCACGGATGCCAAGATTTTTGATTTTTTATAAATTCTTTTGAAGGCATATAACTTATCTGCCAACGATGATTGGCAACGGTTAAAACACTAGTTTTAATTAATGAAAAATGCTGTCGTTTTTGAGGTTTATTTTGAGTAAAAGAACTATAAATGATGCGATTACTTGCTAAAATTTCAACTTCTAATGTTAATTTATTATTTTGCTTCATTAACGTAGCTATTTCTTTTTCAATAGAAAATGTGTTGGCAACAAAGCCTTTTAAAATTGGGTTATTATCAACATCAGAGGAAAAAACTGCAGAATAAATTCTTATTCCTTCGGTAATTAACTTCTCTTTAGTTAAAATTAATTGTTCTGTTACCACACGTTCACCTGATTCTGAGGCTAATAATAAACTTTTTAAAGCAAGGGGATTAGACCCTAAATTAAAACCTAAAAATTGTTGATTATTTTCCATAGGCTCAATATAAGCAATTGGGAAATAGTGCTTTTTTTTAGATACATCAAGCTCATGAATGCAGACATTAAACAAATTTTCAAACTCTGTACGTTTTTTAGCCTCAATATAGGGAATCCATTCTATTGATGCTAGGGTATGATATTGTTGTAAAATTAATAAACTAAAGCCTTTAAACTCATCTTTGCTAATAAACGTTGAATGTTCAAAAAAACTTTTTAAAATTAAATTAATGGTAAGGTATGAATTAAGTTGATTAAATAAAGCATCATTCAATAAATTACTTTGACGATTAAAAGTTTCTTTCATATGAATTACTGTTTGTTGCTGGCTATAATTAAAAATAACTACCGAAAAAGCCAATAACATTAACGAAGGATACAGGACATAATTACCTCTTTTTTTCCATAATTCACGAGGCCTAGCAAGAAAAATCAAGATGAGTGGGGTAATAATTAAAATTCCCAAAGCACTACCAATCCACCTAGTTATCCATATAGATAATAAATTAGAATACGATATGTTATGGTTATAAAATAATTCAATGGTTAAAAAAATTGGTGCGATACCTGAGCCTACTATAGAACCAATAAATAAAAATTTAATAATAGTTGAATCTTTAATTAAAGGGTCATGCTCACCAATAAAATGACTTATTAAATAAGTTGCAAAAATGGCTTGCAAACAAACACCCAAGCTAATAAATACACCTATAGGTAAGGAATTTATAAACGAATCTATAGAGGGGTTATCAAAAAAATTCGGTATCTGGGTTAATACCGAGCCTAAAAAGATAGCAGGTAAGGCGAGGTTACGGTAAATTAATACCAGAGCCAAGGCAATACCTGCAGGTGGCCAAATAGAACTTGCCCCACTTGGTGAAAGTATCAGTTTATCACCAATATAAGCACCTAAAATATAAGTAAATAAACCCATACAATTTAAAAAGAATAACTGTTTCTTATTCATCATATTAAAAATATTTTAGTGAAATTGAATAGTATTTTATTGACTATTAAGTCGTAGAAAACTTAATTAAAATAATATTATGGCAGATAGGAGGAGGTTTTTATAAAAAAAATCAAATTTATGTAGAAATTTACAAATTTAGAGTTTTTTATTGTAAAAGCTTGCTTAATGTTAATTTGAATAATTATTACGCTCTACGTGGAATACAAAA
The DNA here is from genome assembly GCA_030627205.1 of Methylococcaceae bacterium. GTDB lineage: Bacteria > Pseudomonadota > Gammaproteobacteria > Methylococcales > Methylomonadaceae > WTBX01. Next base: position 37,970 of record DAOUSN010000002.1, on the reverse strand, counting down.
GATACTTTGTATTCCACAATAAATAATCTATTATTTCTTTAAAGCCTGCGCTTGTAAATCAGCGTGATAGGAAGAACGTACTAGCGGTGCGCTGGCGACTTGTTTAAATCCTAATTTAGTAGCCATTTGTGCATAATGGTCAAATTGTTCAGGTGGTATATATTCTTTAACCGCTAAATGAGCCTTACTAGGTTGTAGATATTGACCTAATGTTAGCATTGAGCAACCATGAGCTAATAAATCCTTCATCACTTGAATAACTTCTGCTGGTAATTCACCTAAACCCAGCATTAAACCTGATTTAGTTGGTATTTTAGGTAATCGTTGCTGATGTTGTTTTAACAATTGTAATGAAAGCTGATAATCAGCTCCAGGACGTGCTTCTGGATATAACCTAGGTACAGTTTCAAGATTATGATTAAAAATATCACAGCTCGCTTGTTGTAAAATATCTAAGGCTTTAGGAATTCGACCTCGAAAGTCAGGGACTAAAATTTCAATATTAGTTTGCGGACTTAATCGGCGAATTTCGGTAATACAAGCAGCAAAATGTCCAGCACCTGCATCGCGTAAATCATCACGATTCACAGAAGTGATAACTACATAAGATAATCCCATTTGCTTAATAGTTTTAGCTAAAACTACAGGTTCTTGTGAGTCTAATGCCAAAGGTTTTCCATGAGCAACATCACAAAATGGACAACGACGTGTACATAAATCACCCATAATCATAAAGGTTGCTGTGCCTTGATTAAAGCATTCTCCCATATTTGGACAAGCGGCTTCTTCACATACTGTATGTAAATTATTAGCTCGCAATACTTTTTGTAATTGATGAACTTTTTCGCTGCCACCCAATTTAATTCTTATCCACTCTGGCTTACGCAAAGGTGTTTCTGTTGGCTGAACTTTAATTGGAATCCGTGCAAGTTTTTCACTATTACGTTGGTGAGATTTAGGAGTCAAGCGTGATGGGGCTTTAAAAGTCATTTTTTTATCGCTGTAAGCAACGCATGGATAACAGGAATAGCCAGTTCATTATTTTTAATATTAATATTAAAATCTTCAAGTTTGGTCACTTCTAACCCTTTAAATCCACAGGTATTAATTTCATTAAAAGGGCTTAAATCTAAACTATTATTAAGGCTGAGTCCATGATAGCTACAGCCTTTTTTTATTCGCAGACCAATAGAACCTATTTTTTTATTATTAATATAAACTCCAGGAGCATCAATTTTTGAACTTGCCATAAGCCCATATTGAGCTAAAGTAGTTATCATTGCCTGCTCTAATAAAGTAACTAATTGGCGTATATTGATATGCAAACGTTCAATGTCAAATAAGGTATAAAGAATAAGTTGCCCTGGTGCATGGTAGGTAATTTGCCCACCGCGATCTGATTTTACGACAGGAATCGTTGTTTGAGAAAGTAAATGCTCAGTTTTAGCATTCAACCCCAATGTGTACACCGAAGGATGCTCAACAATCCATATTTCATCAGCTGTATTACATTCACGCATTTGTGTAAACTGCAACATAGATTGCCACATGATGTAATAATCTTGTAAACCTTGATTGCGTATAATCGTTTGCATAAAGATTAATAATAATTATTTGTCAAGCATTAGGCTTGAATAAATTTAAACCTGCGCGGTTTTTTAAACTATCCAGGTTTGATAACACTAAATAATTAAACGGCAACTTATGCCGCTGTTAACATTGGTTCTAACTCACCTTTATTATGAGTATCCATAATAATATCGCATCCTCCCAATAATTCTCCTTTGACGTAAAGCTGAGGATAAGTCGGCCAATTTGAATAAGTTTTTAACGCTTCTCTCAATTCTTGGTCTTCCAAAATATTAATGTAGGTAAACTTAGCCCCACAGGATTGTAATACTTGCACTACTTGCGATGAAAAGCCACATTGAGGAAAATTAGGAGTCCCTTTCATGTATAAAACCACAGGGTTTGATAGCTGATCTTGAATTTTTTCAATAACGTTCATAAATACACTCTTAAAAATAATAACTAAAACCCAGTAATATTATCAAGAATAGAGTTATAAAAAAAGGAAATCTCTTATATTATCTAATAAAGGTAAGAATACTTTTAATAATTTTTTTGAGAATAGACAATTTTAATCATTGTAGAATAGTTTTTTAATGACGACTCAGGTTATATTAATCTGGGTACGATAGCGATTTATCAATAGTGTTTTAAGAATCAAGAGATCGAAGTTGTTGGTTTTAATTATGGTAGAGTCATTATAACAATAGCGTATTCCACCAAATGGCTTGCAACATGAGTTTAAATGATTATTACGATACAATGAGCCGCCTGAAAGGCGACCCAATATTTTAGAACTTTAGTGAGCTTTATTTATTCTTTTTAAAGGATTTAATAAAATAAAACCCTCGAACTAGTCCTTGCTTCCAAATAAAAATAGCTCCTTTTTTAGAAAAATAAGCCAATTTATTTACAAAACAACGCGTAGTTTCACAATCAAGTTTTTTTAATTGTGATTCAATATAAACACTCCATTGAATATAACGCTCCCCTGCTGCATTAATAAAGACTTTATTATAAAACCACATTTCTAATAACGAAATTAATAACATAAAGCCAAAAGCAATCGCCATCCCTCCTCCTGCAAAAATAACTAACCATGCAAATATAGGGTTTAATTTGGTTAACCACCACGATAAAATATCAACAACAAGGAAGATATATGGCATTCCAATGGCAATACATTTATATTTAACGGTACTAGTTTCTGAAAAACTAAAAATCAATCCCACAAACATAAAAATAAAACTAATACCAAATAAATGAATATGGGATACGCGCGTCAATGATGCAAAAGTTGCCCCTTCATCTTGATGTGTGAGTTCTTTCACATTCTCAAACTTAGTGAAGTCTGGAATCCCTGACGCACCTTCGTTATGACACATCACACATTTGTTATCAATAATTTTCTTAACACCTATAGAAACATAATCTGACTCCTCAGCTCCGTCTCTAGCCCATTGAATCATTTTAAACCGTTCATTTTCAATAGCTTTATCTTTCATTGAGCCATTTAGTTTCGTTTCTAATACTGTTCCTGAGCGATTACCATAATAACTATAAACAATGTCATCAACAGATAAGCCAAATTTACCATCTGCCATTCCATGAGTGAATAAAATTTGAATAAGAGCAAAAAAATAGCCAAGGGCAACAGCGGTGAGATAGCCTGTAAATAAGACTTTTACAGGCGCGTCAAATGTTTTTAAAAAGGGTAATTTATAAGTCATTTAAAATTAAAGTAAAGTATATGATTAAAAAATTAATAGTTGACACCTAAGCCAAGCCATAGGTTTTGAGCATCAAAACGACCGTTATCTCCTTGGAAATAAGCGTATTTAGCTAAGACAGAATAATGTTTAGCAAATTTCTTAGTGACTAAAAAATTCCATTCATTCCCATAATCAATACTCCCAGTATCATCGGTATACTCATGATAAACTCCTAAAAGTTTAACGCCTTGGATTCTTGTCCCTAATGAGGTATAAACATCACGTAAACCATCAGATGGTGTTCCTAAAAACTGATCTGACCAACCATTAAATGCATGACCTGTAGCTAACGGAGTATCAAAAGTTTTTAAAGCTCCTTTTCCATCTAATTGTTCAAAGCCAACTTTTGCAGTTACATTAAAGGCAGAAATTCCTCCCATCAGATGGTAATAATCAGCTTTATATTCCGTTGGGTTATCTCCATAATCTTCTTGATAAGCATATTCAGCCCGATAAAGTCCTTTAATAACATCGGTGATTTTAGTCGCCCCATTAAAGCTAATCCCGTAGGTTTGATTAGAAGCGTGTAGATTATAAGGGGCAGGGGTTGAGCCATTAATATCCATCCAATAACCATAAGTGGTTAACTTCCCTATATTTTTAAAATTATAACTCACATTTAAAAAAGGTGTTTGCATAGGTTCAACCATCGAACGAATATTTTGCGCCTGCGTAATATAACCAGCTTTAATGGTGGTATTAGCTAAAGATTGATTAGTTATTAAAACCGCATCAAAAGTCTGCTCCATTTGTCGCCAGCCAACATTACCAATAAAACGATCATTATCCAGTTTAATTCGTTGTCGCCCTACTTTTATTAAGGTATCAGGTACGCCATTATAACTTAACCAAAATTGATTAAGTTCATGTTCCTGAGGATCTAAAATAGTTTCAAATTCGCCCTTCCCATTCCGCGTACTATTGTAGGTGTTTGCACCAATATCTTGCAGACCTTCATATTCGGCATATCCTTGAAAGCCATAAAATTTAGGACTTAAATAACCGAGTCGCAAACGGACTGTTGATGCGTTACCGACTTTTTTAGCGGGGTTAATCGTATCATCATTCTCATAGCGATAACGTAAGTCAAATTTTATTTTCCCATATTTTCCTTCACTATGACCAAATTGAAGAGCTTTTTCAATGTTTTCATTAATAATATAATCAGCCGCATATAAATTAGTGGTCAATAAAAGTGATAATGCCCCCACTGAAAATAACGCATGTTTTCTTAAAAGTATCTTCATAATTTCTCCTGAGTGTAGATTAAATAATTACGATAAAATTTATGTGACAAATAAAAAGCATAGATTTACTACTAGCTTAGATGTTTGAGTGAATGTATCTTTATTATGATCTTATTGCTTCAATAACTTGCTTAGGTTTAATTCCTGTTAAACAATCCAAATGACCCAAAGGACATTCACGCTTAAAACACGGTGAACAGGATAATTTTAAATAAATAATTTTAGCGGCTTTATTTAAAGGGGGAGTAAAGTTTGGATCAGATGACCCATAAAGGGCAATAACTTTTTTACCTAATCCCGCCGCAATGTGCATTAATCCTGAATCATTAGCAACTACCGCTGTTGCCAGTGACATTAAATCCATTGCTGCTGCAATAGAAGTTAATCCTGTAAAATTCTGACATAGATGATGAGTTTGTTGATTAATTTCTTGGGCGACTTTTTTATCTTTATTTGATCCCATTAACCAAACTTGCCAGTTCTGATTTAAATAATGATTAGCCACTTCGGAAAAATAATTAGGTAACCAACGTTTAGCACTGCCATATTCAGCCCCTGGACATAAAACAAGAATCTTATGCTTAGTGTTTATTTTAAATTGTCTAATAACTTGCTGCTGTTGATTAACGGAAATATTAAAATAAGGAATAGGGCATTCAGGCGGTTTAGAACGATTTTTGGGATAAGCTAAAGCAACAAATCGTTGTACGGTTTGCGTCAATAGTTTTTTATTTAAGCGGTGGGAATTATTTAATAATCCCCATCGACATTCACCAACATAACCCGTTCTTAAAGGAATATTGGCAAAAAATGGGGTTAAGGCTGATTTCCACGAATTAGGTAATAATATCGCTTGATCATAGTGATTATCGCGTAATTGCTTTCCTAAAGTAATACGCGCTATTAAGCCTAATTTCCCATGCCCTAACGGCATTTCAATGGCTTGTGAAACTTCTGGCATTCGTTCTAATAAAGCAAAGGTCCATTTAGGCGCAAGGACATCAATTTGACCACTAGGCTGTTGTCGTTTTAAGGTAATGAACAGACTTTGTGCCATCACCATATCGCCAATCCATGACGCGCCGACAATTAAAATACGAGAAGATTTCATTTAAAATCTAAGCGGTGTAAGTCAACCATTCAGGGTGCTTGGTTTGACGACCATGCACATAATCAAAATATAACCGTTGTAATTTTTCGGTGATTGCGCCGCGTGTTCCTGAGCCAATGACTCGATCATCATATTCTCTAATCGGCGTTACTTCCGCCGCCGATCCTGTGAAAAAAGCTTCATCGGCAATATAAACTTCATCACGGGTAATGCGTTTTTCAATGACTTCTAAGCCTTGTTCATGTGCAATTGTCATAATCGTATCACGGGTAATTCCTTCTAACGCGGAAGTAGTTTCAGGGGTATATAATTTACCATTACGAACCATAAATAAATTCTCTCCGCTCCCTTCGGCGACATAACCTTCATGGTCTAATAACAAGGCTTCATCATAACCTGCGGCTAGGGCTTCTTGTAAGGCTAAAATCGAATTAATATAATTTCCATTCGCTTTCGCTTTACACATGGTGCTATTGACATGATTACGGGTATACGATGACGTTCTAATACGAATTCCCTTTTCCATGTTTTCTGCCCCCAGATAAGCCCCCCATTCCCAAGCTGCCACCATCACATGAACTTTTAAATTATCTGCCCGCAAACCCATTCCTTCTGAACCATAAAAACACATGGTTCTGATATAAGCACTATCCAGATTATTTTTTCCAATCGCTAATCGTTGAGCTTCATTAATGACTTCTTTTTCAAAAGGAATCTTCATCTTTAAAATATGGGCTGAACGATAAAGACGGTCGGTATGTTCATTCAATTTGAAAATAGCCGTGCCTTGTTCAGCATGATAAGCCCGTAGCCCTTCAAAAACGCCTGCGCCATAATGCAACGTATGGGTTAAAACATGAACTTTCGCTTCACGCCATTCTACCCATTCGCCATCCATCCAAATTAATCCATCTCTATCATTCATTGTTTGCATAGTTTTACCTGTGTTTTTATGATTTATTTTATTTTATTTTATTTTTTAAAGAGTGCGATTGATTCAACATGTCCTGTTTGTGGAAACATATCCATTACGCCTGCTTTAACAAGTTTATATCCTAAGTCATTGACTAACATTCCAGCATCTCGGGCTAAAGTTGAAGGATTACAAGAGATATAAAGAATTAACTCAGGTTGCCATTTTTTCAAATGTGGTAAAATTTCACTTGCACCTGCTCGTGATGGGTCTAATAAAATCTTAGTGAATTTTTGTTTTGCCCATGAAAACTGACTAACGTCTTTAGTTAAATCAGCCACATGAAATTCAACATTAGTTATATTATTAAGGTCTGCATTTTCCCGTGCATGATTGACTAAAGGTAAATCCCCTTCAATCCCCACGACTTGTCCTGCTTTGGTGGCTAAGGGCAAAGTGAAATTACCTAAACCACAAAATAAATCTAAGACAATATCATCCTTAGTGAGTTCTAAAGCGGCTAAAGCCCGCGTTACCATTTTACGATTAATACCATAATTGACTTGCGTAAACATTGCAGGTTTAAATTTAAAGGTTAATCCCTGCTCAGGTAAGCTATAGTGCGGTAAAATTTCGGGTTCACCCTCTAAAGGTTTAATCGTATCAGGGCCTTTAGATTGTAAACAAATACTTAGCTTATTCAACTGCCCAAATTCACGCATAATAGCTTTATCTTCATCGGTAGCAGGCTCTAAAACCCGAAAAGCTAATACACAGTCCTCATCACCTAATGCCACTTCAATTTGTGGAATTTTATCTTTAATAGAAAGTCGTCCAATCATGTTAGATAAGGCCATTAATTTTAACCCTACTTTAGGGTGCATGACTTTACAGCTTTCCATTTCAGCTAAAAAAGGATTGCGGCGTTCTCTAAAACCAACGAGAACACGTCCTTTTTTAGCGACATATTTAACCCCCATACGCGCTTTACGGCGATAGCCCCAATGTTCATCGGTTAAGGGTTGCCAAATTTGTGCTATCTCAACTTTACCAATGCCTAAAAATTGTTCTTTTAATAATCCTTGTTTAAGTTTAATTTGTTCATCGGCTTTAACATGTTGAAAACTACAGCCGCCACAAACCCCAAAATGCGGGCATTCGGGGTCAACTCGCAGTTCAGAACGAGTAATGAGCTTAACCACTTTCCCTTCCGCATAATCTTTACGACTATCGGTATAAACAAATTCGAGTTCTTCACCCGGTAAAGCTTCGTCAATAAAAATAACTTTACCCTCGACATGAGCGATTCCTCGTCCATCATGGGCTAATGATTCAATAACGACTTTAACAGGGATTTCCGATAATTTTTTCTTGCGTATACGTCTACGTGCCATTTATTTTTTCTTCCAGCTTCCATTATTAGATTGATACCACCAACCTGATTGAGCATTACTAACCCAACGTTTTGCAAAGGTTGATTTAATTTGTTGATACCAGTCAGGATGACCATTGGCATCAGCAATGGTGTGATATAAGGCCTCTCGATCCTGATTTTCAGCACTGACTAGTTTATTGACTCTATTACGGCTTTTTAACGGCACAGCAGCCGTATCTTTTACCGTAATTAAACCTTCTGTAGAAATTCCAATAAACCCCTTATTATAAAAGCCCTCTAAGGTATCAAAACGGGCTTTCATAGCAGCCTGCAAACGTCTAATTGCAGTGCTATCTATAGATAAATCAGCTTCTTCTGCATGAGCGGGGCTAATGATAATGTTTATTGCTCCATCTATCCATTGATACACCGATAATTGCCAATTAGGTAATCGTGCTTCAGGTTTTGGCGGAGCTGTTGGGGTAATTTTTTGTATATCTTTAATAATTTTATCGGCGGCTTTATCAGCGGCTGCCGCTGGAAAATAGATATTAATGGTGACACAAGCGGTTAAAAAAAAGATAAATAGTAAGGGAATTTTTTTCATGACGAACTCCATAGAATGTCTATAATATTATTTCTAAAGGTATTTTTTAATCTACATGCGTTCACATATCATCAGTAAACTTAACAAGTGTTATTCCTTTTCCTTAAGTTCTTTTCTTGTTTTTTCAATAATTTCATTGAAACAGTGCGGCCTAATAACACCATCTAAATCATCTGTTATCATTTGTTGCTCTTTACTAATTAAATCTTGTATGTACTCATTTATATTAGCAAAATGATTTATTTTAACTTGGGAATTTAGCCAATGATAAGTCGTATTAGGCAGGTCTACACTAAGTTGTTTCATTTAAGTTATCTCCAATAAAATGTTGTTTATAATTCTCTGGTCGCTTTAAAAGTGATCTCAGGCCAGCGTTCTTCTGCTAGTTGTAGATTAACACGGGTACTCGCAAGATAAACCAAATAGCCGCCGCCATCTTGAGCTAAATTAGCAAAATTCTTAATTCTAAAGGCTTCTAATTTAATAGGATCATTTGAGCTTACCCACCGTACTGTGGACACCGAGACATTATCATAAATACAGTCAACACTGTATTCACTTTTCAGCCTAGAAGCCGTGACATCAAATTGCAAGATTCCCACTGCCCCCAAAATTAAATTATTATTTTTTAATGGTCTAAAAAGTTGGGTTGCGCCTTCTTCTGTCAGTTGAACTAAGCCTTTTTGTAACGCTTTAGAACGCAACGGGTCTTTTAAGATGACTTGGCGAAATAATTCAGGGGCAAAATAAGGAATCCCGCCAAATTTTAAGGTTTCACCTTGGGTAAAGGTATCGCCCACTTGAATCGTTCCATGATTATGCAGTCCAATAATATCACCTGCATAGGCTTCTTCAACATTTTTACGAGTATCGGCTTGAAAAGTAATCGCATTACCTACTTGAATGACCTTCCCTAAACGGACATGATTAATTTTCATTCCCTTATCAAATTTACCAGAACAAACGCGTAAAAATGCAATACGATCACGATGAGCAGGATTCATGTTAGCTTGTATTTTAAATACAAATCCTGAAAATTTAGCTTCTGTTGCCAATACTTCACGCTGCTCTGCTTTCCTTGCTAAAGGCGGCGGGGCGTAATCTACCAGTGCATCTAATAATTCTGAAATACCAAAATTATTAATCGCCGAACCAAAAAACACAGGGGTTAAATCCCCGGATAAATATGACGCTAAATCAAATTGATGACTCGCGCCTTTCACTAATTCAATATCCTCGCGTAATTCTTCGGCTTGTAAGCCTAATAATTCATCTAATTGTGGGTTATTTAACCCTTTGATAATGTGAACTTCGGCAATTTTTCCCTTATGTTGCGCGCTGAATAATTGTACTTCATCTTTATAAAGGTGATAAACGCCTTTAAAACGTTGCCCCATCCCAATCGGCCAAGTCATTGGGGCGCAATTTATTTTTAAAACACTTTCAACTTCATCTAATAATTCTATCGGCTCTCGTCCTTCACGGTCTAATTTATTAATAAAGGTTAAAATGGGCGTGGTTCGAAGACGGCAGACTTCCATTAAATTAATAGTCCGTTTTTCAACCCCTTTGGCAGCATCAATCACCATGAGAGCCGAATCAACAGCGGTTAAGGTTCGATAAGTATCTTCTGAAAAATCGGCATGTCCGGGGGTATCTAATAAATTTAAAATACAGGCTTTATGTTCAAATTGCATCACCGAAGTGGTCACAGAAATTCCCCGTTCTTTTTCCATTTCCATCCAATCAGAAGTTGCATGACGAGCTGCTTTTCGTCCTTTTACTGAGCCTGCAAGCTGAATCGCTCCGCCAAATAATAACAACTTTTCAGTAATAGTAGTTTTACCTGCATCGGGATGAGAAATAATAGCAAAGGTTCTGCGTCGTTGCATTTGAATAAGTTGTTCTGACATGCTGAAATAATAGTTTAAACGATAAAAAGTAACCCATTATACATAGGACTGGTAGGCTGTCTAAATATAACTCATTTAGATATATTTTAATTTTCTTGTTTATTATCGAGTTACTAACCCTATCTAAACACTAATTTTTAAATATGTTTAATCCCATTATTTAGTTCTATAAGTCTCTGAATCGTGGTCTTTTAAATTATGCTCAACTAAAACACATAATAACTTAAACTAACAAGATGACTAGAAATCATATTTTTAATTCTTCATAATGAACTTAATTATCAATTAATAAAATTTACTGCTATATTTCGTCATTAGTCATTCTAACTTTATTACTATTCATATTAAAGGAAAATAAATATGCGTCGTTATTCTCTCTATCGAATTTTGGTTATTATCATGTTAATTATTAGTCTAAGCAGTATAATTGCTATGGTAGCTTATTCTTATACAAAAGATAACTCTGAACAAATAGTTTCTCAATTACCCATTCCTGTAAAAATTAAAACCGTAAAAAAACCTAATGTTAATAAAGCTTTAACAACTTTATTTTCAATACCTGCAAGTGATAATAAAATAAAAGTAAATAAAGATACTTTAGCAAGTCTTTGGTTTGAAAAATCTTTTAATGACGGCTTAAATAAATACCATGCAATTTTTATTAAAAACCAAATGGTTGATTCGGAAACGCATGAAATCTATGGTAGTCATGCCGATGCACCTATTATTAGTGCTGTAGTTTACACGCTTAACAAAGGTGAATGGGTACTTGCATCTGCACAAGAAAATATAGGTGTCTTTGGTAGTTGGGGAGATACTCCACCGATTAAACAAGTCCAATTATTAACCTTAGCTAAAGGAAATATAGCTCTATTATTAGATATTAGTTATTCTGGTCAAGGTTATACAAAAAGTGGGAAAACAATTTTTTCCTATTATCAAAATAATTGGACACAATTGGGTTATTTACCAACAAGTGGTGATAATTCTGGAGTATGCGATGATACAGTAAAAGATGATCTCTTATTATCTGCATGTTGGTCATTTAACGGCACAGTTAATTTAGCAGAAAATAATAGTTCTTCTACTTATACAGATATTATTGTTAAGCGAACTGGCACTATGGAAGGAGAAAATCGAAAAATTATTCCTGTTAAAAATAGTCTTTATTCATTTAATGGAGAAGAATATTTAGAAGTAGATAACGGTGAAGATTAAAACACTTAATTAATATAAACCTTTGTTTGAGTATCTACTAAATCAAACAGCTCAATAATATCCGTGTTTTTCATTCTAATACAGCCGTGTGATTCAGGTTTTCCTTGTAATAAATGCTCAGGACTACCATGAATATAAATATAACGCCATGTAGTATCAACCTGACCATAACGGTTTTTATAAGGTTCTAAGCCACCTAGCCATAGAATACGAGTTAAGATCCAATCTCTATAAGGATGTTTTTTTGCTAAATCAGCACTGTAAATTTCTCCAGTAGCACGTCTACCTATAAAAACGCTATTTAATGGTTGATTCATGCCAATTTTAGCACGAATTATATGCTCGCCTGAAGGCGTACAGCCACTACCCATTTTTTCTCCAATACCATTTTTTGCAGTAGAAACCGAATAACAATGAATAAGTTGATTATCGTTGATTAAATTTAATTGTTGCTTGGCAATAGAGATATTAATTTTATTCATAATTCAGTTAACATTTATTTTATTTATTTATTTATTTATTAAAACCTAAATTTCCCATAATTTTGACACGAATATTTCCCTTAACCAAATTTTTACCTACACTGTAAGTTATTATTAACAACCAGAAGATGACTGTGGCAACTTTATTTCCTTTACCCAATAACCACGAACAACGCTTTAAATTACATAATGAAGTTCATGCACGTGCATCTGTAATTTTAGAACTTCCTGTTCGATGTAGTCATTTAGCTCTGCTGCTTACCCATGAACAAAAAGAACAGGCACGAAACCATTTAAATGAGCTATGTGAGCGGTTTAGTATTACTCCGCCTAACAAAGATGCGGATCATTTTTCGGCTATCTTTGATTCTTTTCAACTTCGTTGGGAGCAACATGCAGAATTCATTTGTTACACTTTTTATGTAACAAATATATTAGAAAAACCATTTGACGAACCTGCATTAGAACACGTTCCAGTTGATTGGCTAGCTCAATTACCTGGAAAAATTATGGTTGCAGCTCACACGACGGTTATGCCAATTAATGAACAACTAGTAGATTTAGAAACTATTTCAAAATATTTTTCTAATAATCCTATCGTAGGTGCAGCCGTTTCAGGAGGAGCTGCACAAGCATTTACTGATTTTAGAATTCATACCGACGGTTTTAGTAGATTTTTAATCATAGATCATAGTTTAAAAACCCAGCAAGCAGGACGATTATTACAGCGGTTATTTGAAATTGAAGTTTATCGAGTGATGGCGTTACTTGCCCTTCCTATAGCTAAACAATTAATACCTAAAGTTAATCAAGGCGACCAGCGTTTATCGGCAATTACGGAGGAAATGTCTCAAGACCATAGAGATGATAGTTTATTACTAGATAAATTAACCACCTTAGCTGCCGAAGTTGAAAACCATATTTCTACGACTCATTTTCGTTTTGGCGCAACAAGTGCTTATTATCAACTCGTTGAACAGCGCATTGATGATTTACGTGAAAATAGAATCCAAGGGATACAAACGATTGGTGAATTTATGAAACGGCGTTTAGAGCCTGCAATTAATACCTGTAAAATGACTAGTAAACGTTTTACGTTATTATCAAAACGTATCAGTAATACCAGTCAATTACTACGCACTCGTGTTGATATGAGTATAGAACGCCAAAACCAAGCGTTACTTACTTCTATGGATTTACGCGCAAAAATGCAGTTGCGTTTACAAAAAACCGTCGAAGGTGTCTCCATTGTTGCCATTACCACTTATATTATTAGCTTAATAGGTTCGATGACTAATGCTTTAAAAAAAATAGGTTGGCAAATAGAACCAGAAGTTATTGCTGGTTTTTCCATTCCCATGGTTTTACTTGTTGTCGCCATGGGTATTAGACGAATACATAAAATGATTCGGAATGAAGAAACAGAAAACTAACCTCCATGCACCTTGTTTTACTTCACACTATAGCAACTAAAATATTAGTTAAATAAAATAATCATTGAAAATAATAAATATGTGCCTATATTAACCATTGATATTTAAAATTCACACTAACTTTAGGAAAAAAAATGGCTAATGAACTTGTAAAAATAACAATTGATAACGTAGAGTATTTGTTTGATGATTTGAGTGATGAGGCTAAAGCACAAATTCATAGCATTCAGTTTGTAGATTCAGAAATTGGTAGATTAAACGCGTTGTTAGCCATTGCTAATACTGCAAAATTAGCCTATCAAAACGCACTAAAAGACGTAATGCCTAAATAAAAATATTTAGCTGATAAACTGTAATTTAATCGTTCTCACATTATCTGTGGAAACGATTAATATTGATTAACACCATTTATGTTCGATAGTATTTATCTACACATAGGACTTGATAAAACAGGTTCAAAAGCCATTCAATTTTCGTGTTTTGAAAACACCGAAACTCTAAATAAAGCCAGTATTTTTTACCCTATCACTCCTGATACCGTATGGCATGCTGAGTTCGCCTCTTTTTTTCATGAAAATCCAAAACACTATGATTACAACCAAGCAATAGGTCGTAGTCAAAAAGAACTTAGTATTATCCAATCAGAAGATATTAATTATCTTAGAAATTTAGAGCAAAAAATCCAGCAAACTGATGCTAAAACCATGGTGCTTTCTTATGAAGGTTTTGCCTTTTTGGAGACAGAAACACTTAAGAAAATGCAACATTATTTAGCAGGACTGTCTAAACAAATTAAAATTATTCTCTATTGCCGAAACCCAATTTCTTATGCAGTCAGTGCTGTTAGTCAGCGCGCCATTAGTATGAGTCCTTTGTGGGACAACGTACCTATACAGCTTTATAAAAATATTTGTGAAAAATTTAGCATTATTTTTGGTGTTGAAAACATGATTGTTCGTAATTTTTCTAAGGATTATTTATGTCAAGGTGACGTAAGAGCCGATTTTTTTAAACAAATTGGCTTTGATTTTACCAAAGCAGCAAAATTCAAACTATCAGCATCTGGGGAAAACCGATCCCTTTGTGCAGAGGCTATTTTTATTGCCGAATCCTTAAAAAAATATTGTCAACAAGAACAAATTTCAGAGGCAGAATTTAGTTGGCGATATACACCTATCTTACAAAAAATTAAGGGAAGCCCTTATTTATTATCAACAGAACAACTAACTCAGGTTATCTTGAAATCTCAAGAACACCGAGATTATCTACATGAAACTTTTTCTATTAATTTTAATGATTCAGAAAACATAGACACAGTAAAAAATGATCTTATTTTATCCTCAAATTTTATTGATTCAATCGCTGAAATTATTTCTATCCCACATGAATTTACACCACCACTCATTCCCGAAGTAAAAACTGAGAAGGAGTTAGCTTGTAATCCTTTTCTGGGTAAACTGAACTGTTTAGAAGCTATTTCTAGTTTAGTCGTAGGACAAAAAACCGATCTTGCGGTTGAAATATTTAATAACAGTGATTTTAACTGGTTATTTCATGGACTTAACCCGACCTACTTATCCTATCATTGGCAAAAAGAATCAGGAGAAATGGTTGTTTTTGAAGGTTTACGAAGTCCTTTTTCTGAATTAAGTCTACATTACCAACAATCATTAATAACAAAAATCCATCTTATCGCTCCATTAGAAATAGGTGTCTATCATTTGATTTTAACCTTAGTCAAAGAAAATATATGCTGGTTTGAAGATAATGGTTTTACTACTACAAAAATATCCATAACGGTTGTTTGATGAGAACAGATTAAAGGTGGAATCAGTTAAGTTTTTAAAACATGTTATCATCTCAACCATTTTATGGTTTAACAAACAGGTTTTATGGCGTGAAAAATATAATCATCACAGGTATTACAGGGCAAGATGGGGCTTATTTAGCCGAGCTACTGTTAAATAAAGGCTATACCGTTTATGGTACTTACAGACGTACAAGTTCAGTTAATTTTTGGCGTATTGAATCATTAGGTATTAAAAATCATCCTAATCTAAATTTAGTTGAATATGATTTAACCGATTTAAGCTCAAGCATTCGCTTACTTGAAAATACACAAGCGAGTGAAATATATAACTTAGCAGCCCAAAGTTTTGTCGGGGTTTCTTTCGATCAACCTTTAGCAACGGCTGCTATTACTGGTTTAGGTCCAGTGCATTTATTAGAAGCGATTCGGATTGTAAATCCACAATGTCGTTTTTATCAAGCTTCAACCTCTGAAATGTTTGGCGAAGTTCAAGAAATTCCCCAAAAAGAATCCACCCCTTTTTATCCCCGTAGTCCTTATGGCATCGCTAAATTATATGCGCATTGGATGACGATTAATTACCGTGAATCTTACGATATTTTTGCCACTAGCGGTATTTTATTTAATCATGAATCGCCTTTACGCGGACAAGAATTTGTGACCCGTAAAATCACTAATACCATTGCTCAAATTAAATTAGGACAACAAGATTTATTAGAATTAGGCAATATGAATGCTAAACGTGACTGGGGCTTTGCCAAAGATTATGTGGCAGGCATGTATTTAATGTTACAAGCTGACAAGCCTGATACTTATGTTTTAGCCACTAATCGTACGGAAACGGTGCGTGATTTTGTTAATATGTCATGTCAAGCCGTTGATATGGCTATCGAATGGCAAGGTGAAAATGAGCAGGAAATCGCTGTTGATATTGCAACGGGCAAAACGATAGTTCAAGTTAATCCAAAATTTTATCGCCCCGCTGAAGTTGAACTATTAATCGGAAATCCAGCCAAAGCCAAAGCAGATCTAGGTTGGGAGTCTACCACTACGCTAGAACAATTATGTAAAATGATGGTTGATGCTGATTTACGTCGCAATGAACAAGGTTTTTCTTTCTAAAGTTTCAAGGATAACGTATGAAAACAGTTTTAATTACGGGAAGTCGCGGCTTTACTGGAGTTTATCTCGCTAAACTGTTTGAAAAAGCAGGCTACAGGGTCATTCGTGGGGTCAGTCATCAACCTATAAAAGGGGAAACTTTATGTAATTTAACGGATAAAGACTCGCTTAATCAGGTGCTGGTAGCAACAAAACCTACTGGAATTATTCATCTAGCGGCAATGTCATTTGTTGGACATGGGGATGAGACGGCTTTTTATAGTGTCAATACAGTAGGGACGACAAACTTACTACAAGCGATTGATAAAGCAGGATTAAACCCTGAAAAAATCATTATTGCCAGCAGTGCTAATGTATATGGAAACCCTGTTGTTAAAGTTATTGCTGAAACCACCCCTTTAAATCCGATTAGCCATTATGCGGTGAGTAAATTAGCCATGGAGATGATGGTTACAACTTGGTACGAACGCTTTCCTATTAGTATTGCTAGACCGTTTAATTATACAGGGGTCGGACAAAATAAAAAATTCCTAGTGCCTAAAATTGTTGACCATTACGCGCAAAATAAAAAGACGATTGAACTAGGGAATTTAGACATTGCCCGTGATTTTTCAGATGTACGTGATATTGCCGCTGCTTATTTAAATCTTTTTGAATCATCTATTCATTCAAATAAAATTAATTTTTGTTCGGGACAGACGCTTACTTTAGCTGAAATTCTTAAGTTAATGAATGAGATTGCGGGGTATGAAATTGAAGTTAAGGTTAATCCTGCTTTTGTGCGAAAAAATGAAATTAAAATATTGTGTGGAAATAATACTAAAATGAAACAATTATTAGGCGTAACCCCTTCTATTCCTTTTATTAAAACCTTACGGGCAATGTATTTAGCAGGGAAAGATTAATGCACATTATTCTCAATGTTGAAAGCTTATTAAAACCTAGTGGAGGTATTGGGCGTTATACCCAATATTTACTCGAAGGTTTATTAAAAAGTGACGAAATTAATAAAGTTTCATGTTTTGGCGGACTGCGTTGGATTGATAGTTCAGAATTTGTTAAAACCCATTCCGTTGTTAATGATAATAATGATAATAATGATAATAATGATAATAATGAAATAAATGAAATAAATGAAACGAATAATGTGATTGAAACTGAGTTATTAACTCAAGCACCTCGTAGTAAATTAAGACAATTATTAGCCGCCATTCCCTTTTTAAAAATTACTGTTTTACGTGCCTTACCGTTTGTATATCAACTTTATGCACGCTATAACGCGGCAATGTTTCATCGAAAAGCAAAAACCATTAAGAATGCAGTTTATCATGAACCTAATTATATTTTAAAACCGTTTGATGGCGCGAGTGTGACTACCGTTCATGATTTATCATTTATTCATTGTCCCGAATATCATCCAAAAGAACGGGTACAATATTTAAAGAAACATTTAAAAATAACCTTAGCAACAGCCTCCCATATCATTACAGATTCTGAATTTGTTCGTAAAGAATTAATTGCTCAAATGGGGGTTGAACCTGAAAATGTTTCTACGGTTTTATTAGGCGTTGATGACAGTTATCATCCCCGTTCTAAAACTGAATTATATACGGTTTTATCTCGACATAAATTAATTGCGGGACAATATTTATTATCAGTTTCGACCATTGAACCGCGTAAAAACATCTTGTCAATGCTAGATGCTTACTTGCAATTGGATAAAAAATTACGAGAAAATTATCCTCTAGTCTTAGTGGGTGGGGACGGTTGGCGTAATCAAGAAATTAAAAACAAAATTACAGAATTAGTTAAACAAGGGGAAGTTATACATTTAGGTTATACATCTAATGAAGACTTACCTTATTTATTTGCAGGGGCAAGGGCTTTTGTTTTTGTGCCATTTTATGAAGGCTTCGGATTACCGCCTTTAGAAGCGATGGCAAGTGGAATTCCTGTTTTAACTACACATGTTTCATCACTTCCAGAAGTGATGGGAGAGACAGGAATATTGGTTGATCCTAATGATTTGGAGGCGATTCAACAAGGGATGATTAAAATATTAACGAATGATGAATGGCGAGTGGCTACTATTAAACAAGGTTTACAACGAGCTAAACAATTTACTTGGGATAAATGTGTTGAGCAAACAATTGCTATTTATAAAAAAATCAAAAATACTAATTTATAAATACCACCTCAGTTTAAAATGAATATAAATAAAAATTATGCTAAAAAAATTAACGCTACATAATTTTACAACCTTTGAAAATGCCGAATTTAATTTTTCTAAAGGAATTAATATTATTATTGGTGAAAATTCAAGTGGTAAAAGTCATGTCTTAAAACTAGCATACAGTGTCGCAACAGTTTGGAATCAATGCGGTAATAAAGGTTGGCGAGAAACCTTAATAAATAAACTTCACGGTGTTTTTAGAATTAATAATTTAATAGAACTTCAAAACTGCCAAACCCTGCTAAATGAAAATATAACACAAAATGTAACTTTAGATTTCTTTGTTGATGATGAAAATAAAGTTAAAGAATCAATTAGCTTTGACTTAGTTAGACGTGATAAAATTTCTATAAAAACACATCCAAATAAACCTCTTTTAAAACAACCATTATTTTTTCCTGCAAAAGAAGTATTATCCCTCTTTGCTAATTTTACAACATTGTATGAAAAATATGCACTTTCTTTTGATGAAACCTATTATGATTTATGTAAAGCAATTGATAATCCTTTATTAAAAAAACCTAATAAAAAACTTATTTCAGCAATAGAACCTATTCTTGGTGGTAAAATAATTTTAAGAAGTAATAATTTTTATTTACAAACACCTAATGGAGAATTTAATATTTTCATGATTGCTGAAGGATTGCGTAAATTTGGAATGCTGTCTTATTTAATTGCCAATGATTCGCTTAAAGAAAATAGTATTATTTTTTGGGATGAACCAGAAGCAAATCTTAACCCAAAGTTAATTAAACAATTGGCTGTTTTTTTAATTGAATTGACTCAATATAATATTCAAATCGTTATTGCCACCCATAATTTATTTTTAATGAAATATTTTGATTATTTAATTCATCATTCCGACAAAAATATTCCTGCCACTTTCTTTGGTTTGATAAAATCAGAGCATGGAACTCAAGTTGAACAAGGTGAATGTTTAAGTCAACTAAATTCAATTACAGCTTTAGAGGAAGAGCTTGCTCTTTACGATGAAGAGCAAGCAGCTATTTATGCTGAAATATAAAGGTTAATTGAAATGGTAACCACTTTAATAGAAGAAACGATAGGTGGAAAACTAAGCTTTGAGTTTTCAGATAAATGGCAAGTTTATAAATATGATGAGCAAACTCCAGAAAATTTTTATGAAAAAATAAAAAACTATGGCTTAAAAGCAGTTGATTTTATTGCTATTTCTGATAAAAGTATTTTATTGATTGAAGTAAAGTATATTACAGCAACAAATGAAGAATGCACGATGCGTTTTTCTGCTAATCCTTCTAAAAAAGAAACGATTTTGTTAAAAAGTTTTAAAGATAAATTAACTACAGAAGAAGATAAAAAATTTATTAAAATTTCGCTTAATCGCCCTTATCTTGTAGAAGAAGTTGCTAAAAAAGCAAAAGATACTTTAATTGGTTTGTTTGCAAGTTATAGAAATAATGAAAAAAAACTACATCTTTATAATCAATCGCTATTTATTGATAATAAAGCTATTTTTTTAATTTTATTTTTAGAGCGTAAAGGGGAATTAAATCATCCTAAGCAATTTAAACCATTAGCAACTAGTTTAAAAAAGGCAATTGAGCAAAAAATTAACTTTTTAGGAAATATACAGGTAGATGTCATTAATACGCTAACAACACCACGAGAATTAGAAATAAAGGTTTTGGATCTTAATGAATAACTAGTATAAACAATTTACTTGGGATAAATGTGTTGAGCAATCAAGCCTTAATCTAGATACCTCATCAAGAATACTGGATTTATTTTTTTACCGTTTTTATACTCGGTTTTTTCTGTGATTTAAACGTATGGCTAACTTTTTTAACCGGTTTGATGACCTCAGCTAATAACTGTCCTTCTATGGTTAAAACAGGAATCTTTTGAGCTATAAATTCTTCTATATCCGGCATATGATACGCATATTCTTCGCATATAAAGCTAATTGCCTCACCCTCTGCTCCAAAACGTGCTGTTCGTCCGATCCGATGTACATAATCTTCTGCATCTTGTGGTAAATCATAATTAATAACGTGTGAAACATCGGCAATATGTAAACCTCTAGCAGCTACATCAGTTGCTATCATTAAATCTAGTTTGTTTTCTTGAAAATTACTCAACAATATTTGACGCTTTTCTTGGGCAACATCGCCACTTAATACTGCTACTTTATGACCATTCGCAGTTAAATAATTATTAAGCTCTTCAGCACATTTTTTAGTATTGACAAAAACAATACTTCGTTGAGGATTACGGTGTTTTAGTAAACCTAATAATAAAGGGATTTTCTGATCATTAGCGGGACAAAACGCGCTTTGTTTAATTGCTTTAGACGTAACTTGTTCAGATTCTATCTTAATAGTAACAGGATTATTCATGTGTTCATAAGCTAATTCCGTTACTTTATAAGACAGTGTTGCTGAAAAGAGCATGTTTAAACGCTTTTCAGGTTCAGGCATTCGTCTTAATAAAAACCGAATATCTTTAATAAAACCTAAATCAAACATCCTATCAGCTTCGTCTAAAACCATGACTTGAATATTAGCTAAGGTAAAAGCTTGTTGCCGATAAAAATCAATAATTCTTCCAGGTGTACCAATAATAATATCGACATTAGATTTAACGTTGTCGAGTTGTTTTTGATAGTCAGTGCCACCGTAAAGAAGAGCGAATTTTAAAGAAAGATGTTTACTTAGCTGAAGCGCGTCTTTATGAATTTGGATAGCAAGTTCACGGGTCGGAGCAATAATAATCGCCCGTGGATTTTTTATTTTTTCGCTTTCATCATTAATTAACTTCTGAAAAGTGGCCAATAAAAAAGTCGCGGTTTTCCCTGTGCCAGTCTGTGCCTGACCCATAACATCTTTTTCACGTAATGATAATGGTAGAGTTTTATCTTGAATAGGGGAGCAGAGTTCAAATTTAGCCGCCTTTAATCCCTTAAGGATAGAAGCAGATAATTCTAAATTACTAAACCGAGTTTGAGTTAAATGTGTATTATTCATCGCTATAGGATAACTTAAAAATCAATTTGATTGAAATTGATTGACAAGATAATGCTAACTCTCATATAGTCATAGTTTTAGATTTTGGAGAATATAGCGTGAGCGATTTAGTCCTTTCTGTAACGGATAGTGATTTTAACCAAGTAGTTCTTAAAGCTGATAAACCAGTATTAGTTGATTATTGGGCAGAATGGTGTGGTCCTTGTAAAATGATTGCCCCTGTTTTAGAGAGTATTGCTAAGGACTATGCCAATAAAATTATAGTCGCCAAACTTAATATAGATGATAATCAAGAAACTCCAATGACTTATGGAGTTCGAGGTATTCCAACCTTAATGATTTTCAAAGACGGTGAAATAGAAGCAACTAAAGTGGGCGCTTTAACAAGTTCAGAACTTAAAGCTTTTATTGATAAAAATATTTAATCACGCTGTTTAAAATATTTAAAAACTGGACACGTTTTAATTTCTTTGGACGTGTCTAGACTTTTACGCTATACTTCTACAATCATTACATTGTTGCTATCCTAGCATATCCAAATTATTGCCATCAAATTATTCTTAAATATTCTACAGCCTACGTGGCTGTCGTAAATTTTTACGCTGTTTCAGATCTTAAATCTCCCTTACATATATGAATCTTACCGAGTTAAAATTAAAAGCCATTGCTCAAATTATTGAAATAGCAGAATCGTTAGGGTTAGACAATGTCTCCAGAACCCGAAAACAAGAACTTATTTTTACAATTTTAAAAGCCCAAGCCAAAAATGGCGAGGATATTTACGGTGATGGAGTATTAGAAATTCTACAAGATGGTTTTGGGTTTTTACGAACACCGGGGTGTTCTTATTTAGCCGGCCCAGATGATATTTATATCTCTCCCAGTCAAATTAGACGTTTTAATCTTAGAACGGGTGATACAGTTAGTGGTAAGATTAGACCACCTAAAGATAGTGAACGTTATTTTGCGATGCTTAAAGTTGAAAAAATTAACTATGAGTTACCTGAAAATGCTAAACATAAAATTCTTTTTTCCAATCTTACTCCATTATTTGCTAACCAACGCTTCATTTTAGAAGAAGGTAATGGCACCAGTGAAGACCTAACAGGTCGCATCATTGATCTCATTGCACCTATCGGCAAAGGTCAACGTGGTTTAATCGTTTCTCCCCCTAAAGCTGGGAAAACCATGATTTTACAACACATTGCCCATGCTATTGCAGAAAAAAATCCTGATTGTTATTTAATTGTCCTTTTAATAGATGAACGTCCCGAAGAAGTTACCGAAATGGAACGCTGTGTCCGAGGTGAAGTCGTCTCCAGTACCTTTGATGAACCTGCAACACGTCATGTACAAGTGGCTGACATGGTTATTGAAAAAGCACGGCGTTTAGTTGAGCATAAACACGATGTAGTTATTTTGTTAGATTCTATTACTCGTTTAGCAAGGGCGTACAATATAGTCGCACCTTCTTCTGGAAAAATTTTATCAGGAGGTGTTGATGCGAATGCCTTGGAAAAACCTAAACGTTTTTTTGGAGCAGCAAGAAATATTGAAGAAGGAGGTAGTTTAACTATTATCGCTACAGCCTTAGTAGATACTGGATCACGAATGGATGAAGTAATTTTTGAAGAGTTTAAAGGAACTGGTAATATGGAATTACATTTAGATAGAAAAATTGCTGAAAAACGTGTTTATCCTGCCATTAATATTAATCGTTCTGGCACACGACGTGAAGAATATTTAGTCGATCCTACCGAATTACAACAAACATGGATATTACGTAAGATTTTACAGCCTATGGATGAAATGGCAGCCTCTCAATTTTTATTGGGAAAACTAAAAGATTTTAAAACTAATGCTCAATTTTTTGCATCAATGAAACGTAATTAAAATAACTCGCTGATGAAACTAATTTTATTTGGAACATCTGCTTGTCATTTATGTGAACAAGCAGAAGTGATATTAACCATAATATTAATAAAATTTTCACAGCTTGAGTTAGAATTAATTGATATTGCCGAAGAATCACAATGGCAACAACGTTACGCCATTAGAATTCCAGTCTTATACCAACCTGATAATGAAACCGAATTAGGCTGGCCTTTTAATGAACATGATGTGATTAATTTTATTAATAATGCCTGAAAACTATAGAAAAGAACACGATAGCATGGGAACATTAACTGTTCCTATCAACGCACTTTATGGCGCACAAACACAACGTGCGATAAATAATTTTCCAATTAGTAACTTGACCATGCCGGCGGCTTTTATTAAAACTGTTGCTTTGATTAAAAAAACCGCTGCAATAGTAAATATGGATTTAGGAGAATTAGAATCACCACAGGCTAAAGCGATTATTAGTGCTGCTGAATTGTTAATTAAAGGTGACCATTCTGAACAATTCCCTGTTGATATTTTTCAAACAGGTTCAGGGACAAGTACCAACATGAATGTGAATGAAGTTTTAGCACATTTAGCCTCTGAAATTTCAGGATTAACAATAAGTCCAAATGATGATGTTAATAAAGGTCAAAGTAGTAACGATGTTATTCCTAGTGCCATTCATATTAGTGCTGCTTTAGGATGTCAGCAACAATTATTACCGAGTTTAAATCACCTTGCTACTACTATTGAGTCAAAAGCAATAAGTTTAAAACAGGTCACTAAAACTGGGCGAACTCACTTGATGGATGCGATGCCAATACGTTTAAGTCAAGAATTAGGCGGCTGGGCCTTACAAATTCGTAACAGTATTGCCAGAATTGAAGCAACCTTACCCAGGATTTATAAACTGGCGCAAGGTGGGACTGCTGTAGGGACAGGTATTAATGCTCATCCTGAATTTGCACAAAAATTTAGTGCTTGTTTAGCCGCAGAAACAGGTCTGCCCTTTGAACCTAATGATTCATTTTTTGAAAGTCTAAGCTGTCAAGATGCTATCGTTGAGCTTTCAGGGCAATGTAAAACTATAGCAGTTAGTTTAATAAAAATCTCCAATGATCTTCGTTGGATGAATAGTGGGCCATTGACTGGTTTAGGTGAAATAGAATTAACTGCCTTACAACCTGGTAGTAGTATTATGCCTGGAAAAGTAAACCCTGTTATTCCAGAGGCAACAGCAATGGTTGCAGCGCAAGTCATAGGTAATGATGCAACAATTACAATTGCAGGGCAATCAGGGTCTTTTCAATTAAATGTCATGTTACCTATTATTGGCTATAATATTTTACAAAGTATTGAGTTATTAGCCAATGCTACTCGTGTATTAGCCGATAAAGCAATAATAGACTTTGAGGTTAAAGATGCTAATTTACAGCAAGCCTTAGCAAAAAACCCTATTTTGGTAACTGCATTAAACCCCATTATAGGCTATTTAAAAGCCGCAGAAATTGCAAAAACAGCCTATAAACAAAAACGAGCCATTATTGATGTAGCGGTTGAAATGACAGCATTAAATCGAAGTGAACTAGAAAAACTTTTAGACCCTGTACAGTTAACCAAAGGTGGGATTGGCTAATTTAATTTTTAGCAGCTAACTATTTTCTTTGCCCTCTGGTTCTGTTGAGGTAATCATGGATGCAATACAAGTACTGATACTTTCGGAATAATTTATTCTTGCGTTAAGTAAATCTTTAGCTGAACCGAAATCTTTTATCAGTTTCGCTAAGGTTTCCTTAGGATCTACAGATTGTGTTAAAGTTAACATCGTAGTGTAATTACGATAAGCCATCATACGTGCAGGGTCAAATGGAAATACCCCAAGCATTTTTTTTGAACTTAAGTCAACTATGCAATCAGTAATATGTTCAGGATTAATTTCATAGTCTTTAATATCTTGTTCTTTTTGCATTTCTACTAATACAGCTTCTTGATACTGATTTTTATCAGCACACGCCGACAAGATTAATGTAAATAAGAAAATTAGTAATAGTTTTTTCATAATAATATCGTGTAATGTGAATTAATCTAAAAGCGTAATTATTATACGCGGATAAAAGATTTAGTGTTTAGTTACATTAACACTTAACAAATTAGACTAATCCATTATAGAATGGAGCAATTAGCTTATGGGTAATTATGCCTTCAAATTACTAACAAGGGGAATATTTCGCTATGAAAAAAGCGTTGGTTGTTGATGATAATAAAATAAACCGTCATTTATTAAATGTTTTGCTTAAACGGAATGGTTACGAAGTTATCGAAGCTGAAAATGGATTGCAAGCGGTTGAGCAATATACATTACATGACCCATTTATTGTTTTTATGGATTTAATGATGCCAATTATGGATGGCATTGAATCCTGTAAACGTATCAAAGCACTTTGTGGTGAAAGTTCTTTTGTTCCTATTATTTTTGTCACTGCTGTTTCTGATGATACAAAATTATCAGAATGTATTGATGCTGGTGGTGATGATTTTATTGCTAAACCTGTTGATCTACGCATACTAACTGCACGAATAAAATCCGTAGAACGTTTATCTTTACTCTATAGTAACTACTATGCAATGGTAGATTCCACCCAAAGGGATCAAGAAATTGCAAAAACAGTTTTTAATAAAGTTATTCTTGCCGATAGTTACGATTGCGGTGAAATTAAAACCTTATTAGAACCTGCTGATATGTTTAGTGGAGATATATTTTTAAGTGCAATGTCACCTGCAGGAGAACTGCACGTTATGTTGGCGGATTTTACTGGTCATGGTTTAAAAGCTGCTATTGGTGCATTACCTGCATCAAATGTTTTTAAAGCCATGATTGCCAAAGGATTTACCTGCGATAAAATTTTAGGAGAGATGAATAATAAACTGAAAAAAATATTACCTATTGGCATGTTTATGGCCGTGCAATATGTTGTAATTCGCAAGGAACTTGATTATGCAATGGTCTGTGTCTGTGGAATGCCTGATGTATTCATCACCTCAGGTGGAAAAATTCAGCAACAAATAAAATCATCACTTTACCCATTAAGCGTTACATCTAATGTGGATTATAAACCTTTATTTGAAAAAGCACTGATTAGTAAAGGCGATAGTATTATTTTGTTTAGCGATGGTGTCATTGAAGCAACTAATCCAGCGCAAGAACTCTTTGGTCAAGAACGGTTAGAAGTCTTGTTAGAATCTCAAGATCAACGCAGTATTACTGAACATGTTAAACAAGAATTAGCTGATTTCTGCGAAGGTGGCGAACAAGAAGATGATATTAGTCTTGCAGAAGTTATTTGTGGGGAAAAGCTTTTTGAGCAACAAGAAAGAGATATGATGCTTGATATTAGCTCAATCACTGATATTTTTGTTTCAGAAATTCGAGAAGATGATTTATGGGCATGGCATTATCAATTAACCCTTGCAGGTACAGAACTGATTAATCAAGATCCAATTCCATTATTAATTAGTCAGTTAAAAAATATGGAAAAACAACTAGAAGATCATTTACAACCTCTATATACTATTTTAACTGAACTTTATGTTAATGCATTAGACCATGGAATTTTAGGATTAGATTCTGATTTAAAAGAAACCCCCGAAGGTTTTGGACTTTATTTTACTGAACGTGAAAAAAGACTTGATGCCTTAACCACAGGAAATATAAGTTTTTCTCTTAAAGGTTTTCACCAAGATGAGCAATTAAAAATAAAAATTACTATTGTTGATAGTGGTGATGGCTTTGATATATCTAAGGTATTAAATAAACCTAAAGTATCAGAAGCGACCATGTTATACGGTCGAGGTATTGTTTTAGTTGATGAACTTTGTCAATCGCTAGTTTATAGTGAACCAGGAAATAAAGTAGAAGTGGTCTATACTTGGAATGATACAATCTAAATTTGCTTTTAAACGGTTATTGCTTACATGAAAAATAAAGAGGTTGAAATGTACGATGATATAGACGATGATGATATCGAAATAATTTATGACCCTAAAGGTTTTTTAGAAGAGGCTCCTGGAAGAAAATCATCCATGCGAGCCATGAGTTTTGTGGCATTATTAGCCAGCATTATGTTTGGTGTAATTAGCATGTTATTTGCAACTATAGAAACTCAGCAGACGGGAATATTTCTTACCTTTGGTTTTTTATTAGCAGCCTTTGCTCCAAAAGCATTACAAAAATTCGCAGAAACACGGGTATAAGCTATTACTCGATCTTATTATTTTTTAGACATCTAAAAACCTGAGGATCGAGTATTAATAATCTTAGTTTACAATTTGAACTAACACTCAACATAATGTTAACCTAAATTCTAGGTAATCTTTCATTTTATCTATTACATACTTCTAAAATTCTTTATCTAATAATTCTAAATAATCTTCATTTTTAAGCGGTATTATCGCTTGGATTTCGTTATATTTTTCCATAATCTGTTTTCCGTGAGCGGTTTTTTTAGAAATAGCAACAAAAATATTTATGGGAGGTTCAGGTAATTTTAGTATTTTTATTTCTTTATGCAAACCTAATCTTTTTGCTTCAAAAAGAAGGCTAAAAGCATTTAAATCATGAATAGAATCAATACGCTTGTGAACTATTTTTAATATAAACTGCTCCCAAATTGATACACTAAATGGTATTAATTCTATATTCAGAGCGGTTTTATTTTTTTGAATAAAAGGAGAAATAGGGGCTTTATCAACCCAATTTATTCTAAAATTTTTAATATCATCAATGGAATTAATCTGCCTAATAGGGTTGTTTTTATGTACAACTAAAATGGGTTGTGCATGATAATAAGGTTTTTTGGGATAATATAAAAACTTATCCCAATTAGGGTTATGCAGACTATGCGGATAAATATCTAGTTTACCTTCTTTAAGCATGGATAATAACCTTGAAAAAGGTAACGGGCCTATCCATTCAACATCGTAACCCATTTTTTTAGCCATTAAATTAAAATAAGTAACAGTTGCTCCTCGAATTTCACCTACTTTCGTTTTATAATGATGAGGTGGGTGTTGAAAAAAACCTACTTTTAGGGTTTCTGGATAAATAATACTTGAAAATAAAATACAATTACAAAAAATAAGAGCGATAACTATCTTTTTATAGTTCATGTGCTTTCTTCATTAAAAATAATAAAATGAATAATAGTTTATAATTATTTAAACCTATTTGTAAACAACCTATTTGTAAATAATCAAATCTAATTACTGATAATCGCTTGTTATCAGTTCAATATATAAAAATTAAGTGTAAATTATGATTCAATGGAAAAATTCTTTAGGTAGAAAACTTATTAAAATGGTTTTTTCATATTATGTGGTTATAGCCGTAACTATTACTATAACTCACATGGTCACTGAATATTTTTATGAAGAGAATAATATTATTAATGAATTAAAGCTCATTGAGAAATCATTTCATTTACCCATTGAAAATTCTCTTTGGAATTTTAATAATGAACAATTAAAACGTAATGCGACGGGTATTATGATGCTTCCCCCGATTGTTGCTATTGTTATAAAAGATGAACATCAAAATATTTTGATTTCAAAAGGTATTTCAATTAATCAACAAAATAACAATAATTATAGCTTGTTATCTCATGAATTTAGCCTTTATCATCATGAGAACAATAAAAAAATTAACGTTGGGAGGGTAACTTTATATTCAAGCTCTCAATTAGTCATAAAGAGATTAAAAATTAGTTTTATTTTTTTAATTATAAATTCAATTTGTAAGACTATAGCACTTTGGTTATTAATATTATGGGCTGTTAAAAAAATAGTAACCTTACCTTTAAAGTCTTTAGTGTCTGAAATAAAAACATTAAATCTAGATGAATTAAATCAGCATAAAATAAATCTTGATTTAAATGAAGATAATGAGTTAAAAGAATTAGAAATAGCTTTTAATGACATGTTGGAACGATTATTTAACTCTCATAGTCTATTACAAACATTATCAGAAAATTTAGAAAATAAGGTTCAAGAACGAACCCTTGAATTACAAAAATCTCAACAAAAAGCAGAAGCGGCGACACAATCTAAATCAAATTTTTTGGCTAATATGAGCCATGAAATCAGAACACCTATGAACGGTATTATTGGAATGAGTCACTTAGCACTTCAAACCTCATTAAATAATAAACAAAAAAATTATCTTCAAAAAATAGACTACTCTGCAAAATCCTTACTGGGAATTATTAATGATATTTTAGATTTTTCTAAGATTGAAGCGGGTAAATTACAAATAGAAAAAATAGATTTTGAGTTATCTGAAACAGTTGATAGCGTCATTGATTTAATTAGTTTTAAAGCTCATGAAAAAGATCTTAATCTTAGTGTTGATTATAATAAAAAAATGGGGAAAATTTTTTACGGTGATAGTTTAAGGATTTCACAAGTATTAATAAATTTAATCAGTAATGCAATTAAATTTACGCCATCAGGTGAAGTGAAGCTCTATATTTATAAAATAGAAAATTCTAAGTTTAAAAATAGAATGTGCTTTGAGATTAGTGATACTGGAATTGGTTTAACGCCTGAACAGCAATCAAAATTATTTCAGTCCTTTTCTCAAGCAAATGAAAGTACAACACGAAAATATGGAGGAACAGGATTAGGACTAACAATTTGTAAGCAGCTTGTTGAACTAATGAATGGTAAAATATGGATTGAATCAGAAGCAGGAAAAGGAAGCACCTTTATTTTTGAAATAGAGCTTATTGAAAAACAAGAAACTAGTTTATATAACGATCAAAAAATAATTGATATTGATCTGGATATAAAAAACATACCTAGCAGAGAAATTCTTCTTGTAGAAGATGATAGGATTAATCAAGAAATTGTTTTAGGGTTACTTGAAGCAACTAACCTTAATATAGATATTGCTAATAATGGACAGGAAGCAATTAATAAATTTACAAACAAGGAGTATAGTTTAATTTTAATGGATATACAAATGCCGATTATGGATGGTTATGAGGCAACAAAGTTTATAAGAGCGATGAACCCAGATATTCCTATTATCGCTTTGACCGCTAATGTAATGAAAGAAGATATTGAAAAAATACAATCAATTGGCATGAATGAATACTTAAATAAACCTATTGATGTTGAAAAGTTATATAAAACTTTATTGAGGTTTATTTCTGAATAAGCTTAAATTATTATTAAATAAAACCATGCTTTACATGCTAATTTAACTTACATTAATCTATTAAAATAATTAATTTATATACCTATTACTTCGTGTAAAAATAAATATGGAATTAAAATTAGAATTATTAGAATATCAAGAAACCGCAATTAAATCAGTTGTAGATGTATTTGAAGGGAACGACAAAAACACCTTTGATAATGCGTGTACTAATGGGATTCGTTCAAATATATGTACCCTTTCAAATAAACAATTAACAGAAAATATCCAATCTATTTTACTTAAAAATGGAATTGATGCAGAAATTTCAGAACTTACAGATGAAAAAGAATTGACCATTGAAATGGAAACTGGAACAGGGAAAACCCTAGTTTATATTAAATCCATTTACGAAATGTTCAAGCACTACGGATTTACAAAATTTATTATTCTTGTTCCTTCGGTTGCAATTCGACAAGGGGTTTTAAGTACACTTTCAACTTTTGAAAAACAACTGGAAAAAATTTATGGGTTCACGCCAAAAGCATTTGAATACAATAGTAAACGACTGAATAAAGTAACCAACTTTGTAGAAGAACAACATCCGCAAATAATGATAATGACGTTGGCTTCTTTTAACTCGGAAGATAAAATTTTAAATCAAGCTAAAAGAGAAGACCTTTTTGTAAACATCCCCTTTATTGAAGC
Source organism: Methylococcaceae bacterium (assembly GCA_030627205.1). Taxonomy (GTDB): domain Bacteria; phylum Pseudomonadota; class Gammaproteobacteria; order Methylococcales; family Methylomonadaceae; genus WTBX01. The sequence goes on along the minus strand of DAOUSN010000002.1, from coordinate 6,373 downwards.
CATTGGACGAACAAATCCAATTATCATTATGGACGAACCCCAAGAAGGAATGGATACGTCAAATTCAATAAAACAAATTTCTAAACTTAATCCACTTTTTAAAATTCGATATTCGGCAACGCATAAAATTTCAAAAAACAAAATCTATCGTTTAACACCTTACCAGAGTTACAAACAAGGTTTAGTTAAAAAAATTGAAGTTTTAACCGTTACCGAAAAGAATGATGAGGCCATTTTAAAATTGGAACTTTCGGAAACTAAAAATGTAAAGAGTCCGATACAAGCAAAAATAAAAGCATGGCATCAAGCTAAAAGCGGAAAATTTGAATTTAAAAACACAAAATGGCTGAAAGATGGTGATAACTTAGGGAAAATAACCAATAACCCAAGTTATTTAAACTATTCGATTAGTAGAATAAACAAAAGCCTAAGGACAGGAAAATGGTCGGTTACTTTTTTTAATGGTGTGGAGATTTTTGAAAAACAAGTTTCTGGAAATGTGCAAAGTATTTGGGCTTTACAATTAGAATAGCTCATACTTCACCATTTTACAAAAAAACAAAAACTACAAGAAAAAGGCATAAAATGCCTGTCGCTTATTTTTATTAATAAAGTTTCTAATTATATAAGTGATGACCCAATAATTAAAACCCTTTTTATCGAAAAATACAAAGAAATTTATCCTGAATTTCATAACAATAAAGAACCCACGGCAGCACATATTGAAATGATTCAAGGGTTCATATTTTGCGAAAACTACCAAAAATGAGTTTACCGATAATGAAACCTCAATGCGAAAAAACAAAGATGTTTTTGATGCCATTCTAAAAGACAAACAAGGTTTACTCAGTTATGAGTGATTCCATTTCCAATCAAATTGAGTTCATTTTTTCAAACTCAGCTTTAGGTGTCGGTTGGGATAATCCTAACATCTTTAACATTGCCACATTAAGCAATTCTTTTTCTGAAATAAAAAAACGTCAAGAAATTGGAAGAGGATTAAGAATTTGTGTTAATGCTGAGGGACAACGTGTTTATGACCAATTAAATGTTGATGATGCTGAACGCATTAACCAGCTAACCGTTATTCCCAATGAAACCTACGATACCTTTGTCACCCAATATCAAGAGGAAATAAAAGAGGTTTACGACACGTCTACCGCAGGTGCAGAAATGACCCATACACATAAAGATAAACCGCAAAATGAAGTGCGTTTTAAGCGTAGTGGCGATGAAATAATCAATAAAGCCTTTAAACGTTTTTGGAAAGCTTTAGCCAAGAAAACCGATTATACCGTAGGTTTTAATGAAAACTCTTTAATTGAAAAAAGTATTGAAGCTTTAAATAAAATTGAAATTGCCGATTATGTGGCAGAAGTTAGTAGCCGAACCATTAACTCTATAACAGAAGCAGGCATTGAAGATGAATTTGGAGGGACAGAAAACTATAAGCTAAAAGCGCATTTCTCAAACTTAGATTTAGTAGCAGAAATGAGTGAAAACACCGGATTAAGCTACAATACCCTTTTTAAAATTATTCAGCGTATTAAAAATTACGACCACTTTGTAAAAAACCCGCCTCAATACATTCATCAATCTTCGGTTGTTATCAAGAATATTGAATTAGAAGAAATGCTTAGAGGTTTAGATTATCATTTGACTGATGAAAGTTTTCCTTTTGAGTTTGAAGACTATGTAAAAAATATTGACGATAAAAATTATATAAACACGCTCCAAAAAGGTGTTTTTGATAAAATGATGATTGATAGTACGATTGAAAAACATTTTGCAATGGCAACTGACTCAGATGATGAAGTCATTTGCTTTTTAAAACTACCTGCTTACTATAAAATACCCACCCCTATTGGTGAATACAATCCCGATTTTGGCATAGTAATGAAACGTAAAAGCTTGAGAAATGGCAAAGAAAGTGAGTTCTACTTTGTGATTGAAACCAAAGGAACAAACGACATCAATGATAAAAAATCACTAAAAGAAAGTGAAGCTTACAAAGCAGGTTACAAGAAAATAAGTGATATCACCATTGAACGCAACAAACGAGTAATCGAAAAAATCATTAAAGAAAAGAAAGAGGCTACACCTGACTTGTTCAAAAAAGAAGAAAGAAAAAAAGAACACACAAAGGGTTTAGGTTTTAAAGTATTCAAATTGCAAAAATCAAACTTCCCAAGAGTAGAGTTTGCTCAAGACCCTGAAAAAACAGAAACAGGAAATATTGAGTTACTTAAAAAATACATCCAAGAAAAAGAAGCTCAATTAGTTTCACTGTTTAATAAAAATGAATTAATCACCGAAATACTCATCAAAAATGGTTTTAAGCTTAATTACACTTTAACCGAACAAGAAGCATTCAAAGAAAATGAAATTCTACTTGCCTCAGATGGTGATAAAGAAACGTTAATCTGTTTAGATGTCATTCTTAATGATGTAACCGTAGAGTATTTTAAAACCAACACTGACCAAAAATTAATCGTTCTCGAACGCGCCTTAGATACCACTAAAAAATGGAATCTAAAACACTCTATGGGTGATAAGTTTCATTCTTTCTAAGGAAACTCTTATAGCTCATTCTCAAGTTCAAGATTTGAAATTAATCGTTATTGTAAATTGCACGAATGATAAGCTTTAAACAATCATATTACTTTAAAAAAACCCCTTTTCCAGGCTGACCTTGTGGTGAAACCTGAGCTGGAACATAATCGGCATGATTATAATTAGTGACTTCAAAATCATCAAATTTATACGAAAATATATCAGCAGGTTTACGCTTAAAACTAATTGAGGGAATATCCAAAATTGGCTTTTCAATTTGTGCTTTAACTTGATCGACATGATTTTCATAAATATGCACATCACCTCCAATCCAAATAAACTCTTTCGCTTTACATCCTAATTGATGTGCAACCATCTGAGTTAATAATGAATATTGTGCAATATTAAACGGGACTCCAAGGTAGGCATCACAGGAACGTTGAGTTAGCATTAAGCTTAACTCATTATTAACCAAATAAAATTGCAATAAAATATGACAAGGTTTAATTGACATCGCTTTTAAATGATCGGGTCGCCAAGCTGTCACCATGTGGCTACGAGCCTCTGGTCGCTCCTGTAAGGATTTCATCACCGTAGCTATTTGATCTATTTCCGTTTTACCGTTATGCAAATGTTGTATCGCAGGATCAATCTGCCAGTGTCGCCATTGATAGCCATAGAGTGGACCGACAATGCCTTCTGAATTTTCCCAGGTATCCCATATTTTTACATTATGTTGTTTTAATAACTTAGTGTCTTGAGAACCTGTTAAAAACCAAAGCATTTCAACTGCTAATGATTTGAAAAACACTTTTTTAGTAGTCATCAATGGTAATTGATTATGCGTTAAATCAAAACGTAATGGCTGTGCAAACAACTCATAACGTCCTTCTTCATTATCTGGTTTTCGATAGTTACCTTCGGTTAAAATACGTTCTAACATCGCTAAATATCCAGCTTCATTATTCATTTTTATTCTCAATTTATCGGTTTTGTTATTAAATATATAAAATTCTAAACCACTATTTATGATGCAGTTTATTAAGTTTAATTAGGTATTTTTTCTTCTATGTCGCTGACAACATCATTTAGTGCTTGATAAAATTGTGGAAGCAATGTTTTATCTTGAGTTCGATCTAATTCAATAGTAATAGCCGATAATGCTGTTGCACCAATACTAGCACTAAGTCCTTTTATTGTATGCGTAGCCCTTTTAAACTCATCATCTGATAAATTATCTAAGTTTAAATTTTTATACTCCTGAGCAAAGTTAATTAAAATTTTAAAATATAATTTTTTATTATTAGCAAAATAGAACAGACCAGTTTTCATATCTAAGTTAATAAAACTGTCCTTATTTTTTGATTTAATCACTTCTTTTTCTTTATTAACTAGCTGTTCGCTGACTCTATTTTTCTTAGAAATATATTTTAATAAAGTCTTATAAAGCTTTTCAACATCAACAGGTTTATTTAAATGTTCATTCATCCCAATCGCTTGAGTTTTTTCAACATCTTCACGCATGGCATTGGCAGTTAATGCGATCACAGGTATGTCTTTATTTTTATTTCTTATCAATTTTGTTGCTTGGTAGCCATCCATAACCGGCATTTGTAAATCCATCAAAATTAAATCATATTGATTCCCTTCAAAATATGAAATAGCTTCTTGACCATTGTTTGCAATATCTATTTTAATGCCACTATTTTCTAATAATCCAATAATAATTTCTTGATTAATCAAATTATCTTCAGCTAAAAGAATTTTACTGCCCTGTAAGACATCAATATCATTTTTTAAACGACTAGCGCTAGCGGTTTGTTCAGAAAAAGAGTTTGTTTTATCACCTAATAAAATATCGGTTAATACATTATTTAAAATCGAAGGATTAATGGGTTTTTGTAAAAAAACATCAATACCCACCTCTTTAGCGGAAGTAATAATACTTTGCTGTTTAAAAGCACTAATCATAATAATCGTTGCTGTATTTTCTTCTTGACAGAATTCGTTAATTTTTCGAGTTGTTTCTATCCCATCTAAATGCGGCATATTCCAGTCCATTAAGATAATATCATAGTATTTATTACTTAATTTATGGAGTTTTTCTAAGGCTTGTCGACCCCCTGAAACAAAATCAACTGAAAAACCAAAACTTTGTAGTAAGGTATTTAATATTTGTTGCCAACTTTCACTATCATCAACCACTAAAATATGTTTATCATTAAAAAATGTAATATCTTTAAGCGATTCTTTTTGCTGAGTTAATTCTATTTCAAAAATAAAAGAGCTTCCTTTTCCTAATTCTGATTCAACCCATATTTTACCTTCCATGAGTTCAACTAACTGCTTGCAAATAGTCAACCCAAGTCCTGTACCTCCATATTTTCGAGTAGTACTTCCATCCGCTTGAGAAAATGACTTAAATAATTTTTCTTGTTGTTCGGGACTTAATCCAATCCCCGTATCTTTCACTTCAAATTGAATAAAATCAGATGAAGTAGAGCTTGTTATTTTTTTAATATAAATTCCAACCTCACCTGATCCCGTAAATTTAACCGCATTACTCATTAAATTAGTTAATATTTGAGAAATTCTTAAACTATCCCCATAAAAGTTTTTACCCATCTTGACATCATAATTAACCACTAACTCGAGGTTTTTTTCATGGGCTTTAAATTCGATTAAATCAATAACCCCATCAATAGTTTTAAATAAATCAAACTCTATTTTTTCGATGGTTAATTTACCCGCTTCAATTTTAGAGAAATCCAAAATATCATTAATAATACCTAATAAAGATTTAGCTGAATCATCTATTTTTTGAAGATAATTTTTTTGCTTATCATCTAATGAAGTCAACAAAGCCAAATGACTCATGCCAATAATACCATTCATGGGGGTTCTAATCTCATGGCTCATATTCGCTAAAAATTCCGATTTAGTACGGGTTGCCTCATTCGCCTTTTGTTCAGCAATACTACGGATTGTAATTTCATGCTCTAATTTTTTATTTTGTTTATCCAGATTTTTTTCCACTTCATTAGTACTTTCTTTTAACAATAATATCCACCAAGTAATCACTGTCATTAAAATACCCAAAATAGAGAGTAATAAGATAAAAGATCTTGCTAATATAGCGATAACCTCTTTAGGAAGGTTTTCAGTCTGAATTGAAAATACTAACCATGAGATAACCCCAATAATAAAAAACAGCAGTGATAAAATAGCTATAAACTCAAAAATTTTAAAAATTATCGCAGGTGAAAATTTCCCCCCTGTACAACGATGAAGAAAAGCCGCTAAGTTTTGCTTATAGACCTGCACAGTTTTTTCTTTACAGCTATCATGACAATGGGCATCTAATGAACAACATAAGGAACAAATATTTACCTGATGATGAGGACAATAAGCCATATCTTCTATTTCATAATCTGAACGACAAGTTCCACAATGCTTATGAGTTTCATGACTTCCTTGAAAATCATTCTTACGCGCAATATAATATTTCCCCTCCGTAATCCAGGCAATTAAAGGAGATAATATAAAGGCTAAAATCAATGCAATAATAGCTGAATAACTTTGTGGCCAATCACCAAAAACTCCCATAAAGGCTAAAATAGAAACAACTGAAGCAATTCCCATACTCCCTACGCCTACAGGATTAATATTAAATAAATAAGCCCGTTTAAATTCTACAATCTTGGGGCTTAAACCGAGTGGTTTATTAATCACTAAATCGGCAACAATAGCGGCAATCCATGCAATGGCAATATTAGAATAAAGCCCTAATATTTTTTCTAAAGCATGAAAAATTCCTAAT
>DAOUSN010000008.1 GCA_030627205.1 Methylococcaceae bacterium | reverse complement strand
GCATTTTCAGTGGTACTGCTATCAACGGTTTCTTGTGTTGAAGCGGTGGTTATAGCATTTTCAGTGGTACTGCTATCAGTCGTTTCTTGTGTTAAAGCGGTGGTTGTAGCATTTTCAGTGGTACTACTATCAATCGTTTCTTGTGTTGAAGCAGTGGTTGTAGCATTTTCAGTGGTACTGCTATCAGTCGTTTCTTGTGTTGAAGCAGTCGTTGTGGCATTTTCAGTGGTACTGCTATCAACGGTTTCTTGTGTTGGAGCGGTGGTTGTAGCATTTTCAGTGGTACTACTATTAGTCGTTTCTTGTGTTGAAGCGGTGGTTGTGGCATTTTCAGTGGTATCAGTCTGGTTCAGTGCTATTGCAAGACTATTTCCTTCACTTAAACTATCTACAATTGTTTCTTGAAAGGCAAGATTAACTTCTGTCGATGAACTTGTCGTTTTAGAATTTAGTTGGTTTAAAGATTCTTCTACTTTTTTACCCGTTGCTAACGCTGTTATTAATTTTGAGTCACTTTCAGGTTGCTTTATTTTTACAGAGGTAGAGGCTATTTTATTAGCCTGTTTTGTAGATTTATTAACCGCAGTAGCCAGGCTATCTCCCTCACTTAAATTGCTAATAACTGTTTTTTTGAAACTCGTATTAGTGCCTATTGCTTTATCTAAATTATTGCCTGATGCAAGAGCTATTATCAAAGGTTCTGGGGAGTTTTTTGTTTTTAAACTCGCTAGTGTATTAGCCCTTTTATTTGCAGTCATTTTAGATTCTACTAACGCGTTACTGATAGTTGAACCCAGTGCAATAGATGAAACTAAATTTTGAGGATTAGCTGCGGTTACGCCGTCACTTTGAACAATATCTGTTATTGCTTGAGTAATATTATTTCCAGACGCTAGAGAATTTAATAAAGCGGCCTCTGGTGTATTAGTAATAGAATTAACCGTTGCCACTGTTTGATTTTCTTTTAGGGTATTATTAATAGCTTGGTTTATGACGATTGATGGATTTACTCCCTGAGCCAATAAAGTATTAAGTGATGCTTCAATACCTAAATGTTTATTGGTAAGTAATTGAGTTTCCTTATTTATCATACTAGAAATATCTTTTCCAGTTGCTAAGGCTTCCAAAAAATTAGAACTTACATTTTGATTTGTTCCTATTGACTTTTGAGCTTGAGAGAGTGCTTGTGAAATAGGGTAACTATTAGCTAAACCTTTTAAAAAATTCTTTTTAAATTTATCTACGGCAAAGGGGGGAATATTATGATCTTTAACAATTTTTTTCCAAATAGGCTCTAATGAATTTCCCTTGGCAAGAGCTACCAACATATTCTCTGATAATAGAGGCGTTTTTTTTGTGATAGCATCATTTGTAGATATTATCACCGCAACATTTTTAGTCGCTATTGATACGGAATTATCCGTAGACTCACCTTGTCCTAATTCAGTTATTAACTTATTTTTAAAAATATTAACCTGTTTTGTATCAAAATCTGAATTCAGTTTAGTTAATACGTTATCAATGCTATTGTTATTAACAAGCGTTAGTAATAATTCATCATTAGGACTTAAAGGTAACTGAATGTTTTTATGAACCTTGGCATTAGATCGTAAAGCTTTTTTTACAGAACTCAATGCTTGTTGAAGTGATTTATTTTCAACAAAAGCTTGTTGAAGCGTCTTTAAAAATACTTCTTTTTGTTTCTCTCCACCTAATTTAGATAATATTTGTGACAATAAAGGCTCTATGTTTTTACCTGAAAATAAAGCCATTTTTAAGCGATTATATTCTTGCTCAGAAATAACAGGCTGCACTTTTTCCTCAATCACTACTTCTTTAGCCTGTACCGTAAAAATAGATACGAGAGTGATAAATATAATTAGGCTGGTTTTATTAACTTTATTCATTAGATTACTCAAAAAATTAAGTTTATGTATTTGCCTTTACGACTTCTTCTGGCTCAAGAAATTTCATTGTACATCCTGCCTGCAAAAAAGCATTATAAATTGCTTCTAAAACCATTACTTTAAGTCTTATTTCTTCGTCAATGTTTTCGATAAAGAAACTTACTAAGTAAGTATTTTGCCAAGTATCACCTTTTAACTCTAAACCTCTAAACGTTTGTTCAGTAGCTTTTATCCTATTAATATCATCAATAGTCTCTAACGCATTCTTAATTAATATAATAATAACATCGGATGTATACTGTAAGGGAAAATAAAACTTTTGATCAATCCGAGTATACCTAGAAGAATAATTAATGATTTGACTTTCTGCAACAATACCATTAGGAATGCTAATCATATTATTTTGCCTATCAATAACATGCATTGAACGCCAAGTAATATCAATTATTTTTATTTTATCAAAACTTCCAATTTTAACCCAATCACCGATAGAAAAAGGTTTTTCTATATTAAGTAAAATTCCTGAAAAAATATTAGCAACATTACCTTGAATAGCTATCCCAATTATCATTGCTAATACACCACTCCCTGCAAGCAAACTACCTAGTGGTAGTTTATAAATAAAACCGACAATACAAAAAATAACGATTGTATAAATAGAGCCGAGTACACAATACCGAATTAATCCAGGAACTTTATGACCAGTTCTATTTTCTATAGGTCTAAATACAAAACGTTTTATAGCCATATTAACTAATATAGCCACCAATAAATATAAACAGGTATCGTAAATTAAGATCATTTGTTCTATATAATGAGGTGACAGTCCATTCTTTATCCCCTCCTCTATACTTAAATTATCTGCTGAAATAATAATTAATGGCCAAGCAATGATACGTATCACTAAAGAGGATACTAACCAGAAACAACCTGTTAATCGGTTATCCATTATTCTTGCAACAATAGCACCCATTAAACCAAAAATACCAATATAAATATAATAATTTATAGGAATTGAATTATGAAAACTAAATTTATTTTCTTCTAATAAAACATTATAATTAATAGTAGAGAAAATAGCAGGGATTGCATTATAACCAACATAAGAAGGATCACCATAAGATGGCGCATGATATACACCTTGTGAAAGCCAGGCATCAGTTACCTTCCAATCTGAGGTTGGTAATAACAATACATTGTTTTCAAGTTTTTCTTTTAATCTAATTTTATTCTTAAAATCCATTCCTAAAACATCAGCAACATAAACAATATTATTTTTATTCAATAGTTTATGAGTAAAATTGAAACCTAATAAATGAGTGCCATATTTACGTTTAAAAGAAAGAAAATTTAAGGAAAAATTAGCTTTAATATGATAAAGCCTAAAAGAATATCCCTTTTTTTCATCAGTTAATATGGGCTTATTTAAAGAAATTTCTTGATCTGGAAGAATATTGGAAAATACAATATCAGCAGGGTTAAACTTCCCTTTATAACGAAACCAAATATGAAAGTCTAATTCAGCAGTTTCTTTATCAAAGTCAATAACATTAATTCTTTTTAACTCAATTCCCGTGTAGATAACATCAGTCTTATACATAAAAGCATTATTAACATATAAAATCTTACCAGACTTTAATTCTTTTATATAATTAATTGTTGCGCCTTTTTTTATAGGTTGTAATTGCGTTGTTGCTGCAATAAGATCAGTTCCTTCATAAATACCTACTTGGACAGAAGCTTGCCTTTCACCATCACTTGAAAATAAAACTCTACCAATGGTATCTTTTAACTTATTTTTTTCAATGGCTAGCGTAGCAAGATAAGTATTAATTTTTTGTCGATAATTTTTTGTATTAATAACATCATTCTCTTTTGATTTTTTCAATAGGCCATTAGTAATTAATTCAGCAGCATTGTATGCATAAGTTGCGACCCAATCAGGATCAGTACCATAGCGTTTTAAATAACGATTTTTAAATCGTTGCGCTTTAGAATTTGCAGTATCAAATAATAATGGTGCTACCATTAATAATTGATGTGTATAATAAGCAGTTGTTATATTTTCTTTTTTTAAAGCTATTATATTTTTAATAAATTCATTTGTTCCTATGGCATCCGTACCAACAATCATATTTTTAATACCTGCATTACGTGCTTGTACGATAAAATAGGCTGATTCAAATGAATTTCCAGCAATAAAAATTATCCCTAAATCTTCTTTATTTTTAATTTCGGTAATTAAAGTATTAATTGATTGTTTGGTATTATTACTATCAAACGAATGAGTGTAATTAATTAAAGTTCCAAAACGTTTATAAACGGCAGTAAATTGATGGGTAATAGATTCAGCATTCTTTGAATTAGCATGAACTATTGTTACAATTTTTTTATCTAAAACATTTCGCGTATAATTAGCAATAAATTTCGCCTGATGATCTCGGTCAAAGTTTAGCGAATATAACCAGTTATTATTTTTTGTAGTTTTGGTTTCAAGTGACTGATTGTTTAAGACAGGTATTTTTTGATCTTTATAAAGTCTTTCTACTAATGAAATATTATTTTGATCTATGTTCCCAATAATAGCAATAACATTATTTAATGTATCAACTTTATTAAAAGCATTAGCATTTGTTGTAGAAAAAGACATTTGTTTTAAATCAATTCTTATTTCTTTTAATACTTCGGATTTATTAAACGTATCTAAGAATAATTGCGCTCCATTTTGCATAGAAATAGTCATATTTTCAACAGAACTATTAGCAGGTGTTGTAATACCTATGTACGTTATTTCTCTATCATTTTTTTTCAGCAATATAAAATAAGTGAGTAATGAGACAATTATTCCAAGCACAATAATAAAACAAATAATTAGAAAGAGTTTTTGTTGTTTAGTTATAAACATAAAATAATACCTTTGATAAATTTATATGGGGTTAATAAAATTAATTTTTTAGGTATAAATAATAATTAACTCTACTTTACCGTTTTTGATTCAAAACCTTCAAGCCAAATCAAGCGGACTTTGTACTTTCTTGGTCGTAGTGCTTTGTACTGTATGGGTATAAATCATCGTTGTTCTGACATCACTGTGTCCTAACAGTTCTTGAATAGTACGAATATCATAATTTTCTTGTAACAAATGGCTGGCAAAAGAATGTCTAAGGGTATGGGCTGTTGCACGTTTGGTTAATCGTGCATCATACACCGCTTTTTTAATTGCTTTTTGTACCACTGATTCATGCACATGGTAACGCTTATGTTCTTGGGTGTCTGCGATTAGAGTTAATGATTGGGCAGGAAAAAACCATTGCCAGGGAAATTCTTTGGCGGTATTTTTTTTATATTGTTCTGTTAGTTGTTCGGGCATAAAAACGCTTGCAAGCTTGGTTAAAAAAGCATTTAAAAATTCAACAAGAAACGACTGAGTTACCACTATTAATTAGTAGTGATATTATCGAATCATTGTTTGGTAATTATAAACATATAATTGAACGCAGTCCTCAAGCGGATATGAATCGCTCCGTGTTATTAATTCCTGCTTTATGCGGTAGTCGGAAAGAGGTTGTTATTCATCAGGCATTAAAGGATGCATCCCAAGTGGATTTAGAAAAATGGGAGAAAGAGAATATCCCTTATACTATACGAAAAAAACGCCAGGAATTCCTTGTAAATTTAAGCCAAAAATCGGGAAAATAATTAGTTTTTATTACCAGTTTTTCGACAGCCTAGGGCTTCCCCACCGCGAGGTGGGGCGGCTACTCGACTTATGTGTTTATGCCCAGTATTCACTGCTTAAATTATTGTAACCTCTGTCATTTTTGAATTGCTGGAAGTCATTATTTCCCACCGATGGAAATTCATTTTTGATTTCACCAGAAAGTGTAGAAATTATTCTTTCACCCAATTCCTCTGAATAAATTCCAGTTAGTGCTTTTTCGTACCAACTAACTAATTCATCAATGGTTATTACTGCTTGTATTCTTGAACGCCAACCTATTTGAGTTAGCAACGAATTAATAATATTTTCTTCAACACTTTTACATACAATTATTATTTTGTTTGATGTTATAGAGGTGACGACATCTTTGGCTAAATCTTCATCTAATGATAGATGTTTTATTTGGACTACAGACCCGAAATTTGCATACATATCTAAGCCTCTATCTGCCGCATTCGTTACCCCAACTCTATGAAAGTGAGCATCTAATGTCTTTCTGTTGTTTTCAGCGTTTAAATTCAATACTTTTTCTGCAAACTCGGAAAATTCACTTAATATCCCTGTTGTTTCTGAATCATAATAAATATCAATTTTAACTTTCATCGCTGTGGTTATAACTTCAAACAAAGAGTAAATAACAATTTCAAATATTTTATCAAGACTTCTTTTGAGTCCTGGTTGTTCCCAGAATTGATTTAAAAACCCCATTAACTCAAAATTTTCTTTTGTACTTTGAAGGCAATAATTCAGCGCGTTCTCAAGTTGCATATGCTTTTCTTCAAATTTCTTATAAATGTATGCCTCTACAGTTCCATTGCTTTCAATGTTTTCAATACCTAAGGATGCTAGCAACACTGGAGGTATGGCATTATCTTCAAATAGATTATCTTGGAATTTTGCGCTAGAAGTGCTAACTCTCCCCAAAAATTGCATACATACAATATCACGCCATTTTTTTGACTTAGTTCTATATGTTTCTAATTCCATTAAATCAATATTTAAGTCACTATTTGTTCGTTGGCTAAACAATATCTCAGCAATTTGTATGGGTTTATATAAATGAACCCGTGATTTATTAATAACTGAATCTAGTGCATCTTTTGCTATATCTAAATCACTTGACATTCTTTATCCCATATTTCTAGTTGTTCTATGTTTTTCATTGCAGGTTTCTTGTTTCTAATGCTATGTAACATTTGTTTCGCAACTGCTTTCATTACAGGTACGGATACACTATTTCCCGCTTGTTTTCTAAGTTGTGTATAAGGAACTACAATTTTAAATGAATCAGGAAAGCCTTGTAACCTCAACAGCTCTCTCGGTGTCGGCCGCCTAATTCCATTCACAACAAGATAGTTATACGAAGCCCCCGCTCTTAATGCGCATGAGTATTTTAATGCTGAGATATTCCCACTCTTATTCTCATGCCAAATAGATGGAATAGGATAATTAGGCTTAACTTTAGCCATCCTTTTTAGTCTTATATTTTCCGATACAAAATGCTTTTGTTCAATATCTTCATCATTTTCTAAAATGTCTTCTAATTTAGGGGTTATACCTAATGGCTTAGGAAATTCAAAAAAAATATCTTCTTTAAAGCCAACTATAATTGTTCTTTCTCGTTTTTGAGGTACGCCAAAATCAAGAGAATTTAATACTGTATGGTGAACAAAATAACCCAAGTTTTCCAGATGATTTATTATAGTTTCAAATGTTTTTCCTTTGTCATGCGATTTCAAGTTTTTTACATTTTCTAACATGAAGGCATAAGGTTTTTTTGTTTTTAATATTTGCTCTATATTAAAAAACAATGTTCCTCTAGTATCTGAGAACCCCCTTTGTTCCCCGCAAATACTAAATGCTTGGCAGGGGAAACCACCTAATAAAATATCATGGTTTGGAATATTACTTGGTTCAATTTCTGTAATATCTCCATCAGATCGTTCTTCAAAATTTGCCTCGTATGTATCTTGAGCGTGCTTGTCCCATTCAGAGGAAAATACGCATTCCCCCCCTTGAGATTCAAAACCAAGCCGAATACCTCCGATGCCAGCAAATAAATCTATAAATTTAAAATCACTCATTCTTTAACGTTTGCCTTTCATTGTTTATTGTTGCCCGATTTATTTTACACATAAAGCCAAGTTAAGCGGCGCCGTTATTATTGCAATCAAGTTCTGCATAATCTTTAATAAATTGTAATCGCAGCGGATTAATATCATGCAAAGTTTTAAATTCACCTTGAAGATCCCACCAGTGTTCAGCTTGTGAACCAAATTTATTAATTTTGTGTAAATGTACGTTTTCTGTTGTCATGATTATAGCTTATTCAATAGAGCTATAGTTTACTATATTACTAGGTTATTAGTTTTAAAAAAATGCTAACTTTGAGTGACATGGAAGAATGTGTGAAGAATACCAAAACTTAATCGTTGAAAGTTTAAACTAATTAGTATACTATCGGACAGATGATTTCAGGGCCTCATAAATTTTTATTACTTATATTAGTATTGCTACAATTTATAGCACCACTAGTACATGCACATTTAGATGATTCTAAACCATTAAACGGTTTTCATCTGCATGGCTTTGAAATTTTGTCAGCTCCTTATCATGACAATTTTACAGGTCACAATTGTGTTACACACCAATTAAGTGATCATCTCTTTGATTGTCCAGATACAATTATCAGTATTGGTAATGGTATTAAATATCAAAAAATTAATTTTACTGATAATTCAGTATTTTATTTCCAACAATGTTTGCCTACTGCTAAATTTACCCTATTTTATCATGAAATAAATTTTTCACCACAATTAGTAGTTTTCATAAAAAACCATCTTATAAACTCACAATCCCCCAGAGCACCTCCTTTTTTATCATAAATATATTGAAAATAGTTTGATACTGAATATTTAATTCACTCATTTTAATCTATTTTTGATTAATGTTTTTATATCTATATTTTAAAAAGCGGATTAATCCGCATTGGAGTTGTTTTATGTATGGCATCTGCCGTATAAAATGCTTTGTGGCATTATTATTGATAAGTACATTAGCAGTTGCTAATGAATATTCTATTGTTAAACATAAAGATCCTATTGAAATCAAACAAAGTTTAACCTTAAGAAAACTTATTGATTTAACCTTACAAAAATACCCTGACCAAAATTCGATTAAAGCCTTAGCTCAAGAAGCAGAGGCTCTACGACAACGAGGTAATCATTGGTTAGGTGCTGCACCTAGTATTTCTTTTCGTTATCAAGATGATTTACTTGGTGACAATAGTGGGTTGCGTGAAATTGAATCAGAATTAGAACTTCCTCTTTGGAATTGGGGACAACGTTCTTTAGCCCTAGAGCTTGCAGATAAAGCTGGTGCATTAATTAATAAAAAACAGCTTGCGCTTCGATTAGAAGTAGCTGGTTTAGTACGCACTGCTTTATGGGATATGAGCTTAGAAGAGATACGTTATCAACAGGCTAAAAGCATTTTAAAGGCATCAGCAAAACTTTTAAAAAAAATAATTCGCCGTGTACAGTTAGGGGATTTAGCCCGCTTTGATTTACTGTTAGCACAAAGCAATCATTTAGAAAAACGGACGCTATTTATACAGGCAGAATCCGAAATGTTACATGCTCGTGAGCGTTATTTTACCTTAACACAGTCAAATAAAATCCCTGCAAATTATAATGAAATTCAAAGTAGCGTTAGCATTATTGATAATCATCCTGCATTACACGTTATAAATGCCTTAATTGAGCGTGAACAAACAAACCTTGAATGGGTTCAATCAGCAGGTTCAGGACAATCTACTTTGACTTTAGGTGGAAAAACCGAAAGAGGTTCACGGGGTGATAATGATATAGAAAGCATCAGTATTGCTATTTCTATACCTTTTAGTGGTACAGCTCATCTTGCCCCTAAAATTGCTCTGGTTAATATTGAATTAACCAAACTAATTACACAACGTAAACATTTATATCGAAAATTAAATGCTGGTTTTCATGAAATTAATCACCAACTTGAAGTTAATCGTGCAGAACTAAAAATAGCAATGGAATTAAAAAAAATTGCCCAGAAACATTTAAAAATGGCAGATTTTGGTTTTTCAGAGGGTGAAATAAACTTAATGGATTTATTAAAAATTCAAACAAAAACACATAATGCACAACGACATGTAAAAGAACATAAAGTCATGCTTCAACGTAATATTGCCTTATATAATCAAATGGTAGGGGTTCAACCATGAAATATTTAACGTTAATACTTTTGCTATTTAGCTTAAAGTTAATGGCGAATGAAAACCATATTACCCTTTCTCAAATGCAACGTTATAATTTAGGAATTAAAACGGGAGCATTAAAAAAAGTTGAAAGTATCCCAGTCTTAAATGCACCTGCAAAAGTCGCCATTCCTCCAAACCAAGAATATATTGTTAGCACTTTACAAGCTGGATTAGTTGGTAAATTGAATAAAACCGTAGGGGATTATGTTAAAAAAGGACAATTACTTGCACAGATAAATAGTCCTGCGTTACTTACTTTGCAACAACAATATCTCCATGCCAACAATAAAAAACATCTAGCTTGGGCAAGTTTTCGACGTGATAAAAAGTTACTTGATGAAGGTATTATTGCCAATAAACGCTTACAGGAAACTCAAGTTCGTTATAACGGTAAAACCATTGAGGTTGATGCGGCAAAGCAACTGTTAATGATTGCAGGAATGAGCGTCAATGACATTAAAAAATTATCTAAAACCCAGCAACTTCACAGTAAACTTAATATTTTCGCCCCTATTACGGGGGTTATATTGGAGAAGATGGTGGTCACTGGTCAACATTTAGATATGCTTGCACCGTTGTATCGTATTGCTAATTTAGATGAGTTATGGCTGGAAATTAATATTCCTCAAGAGCAAGCAAGCATGGTTAAAGTAGGAGATAAAGTCAGTATTGACAATAGTTTATTAGATGCTCAAATAACCTTACTATCTCATAATGTTAATGTTGATAACCAATCGGTACTTGCTAGAGCAATCATTCAAAATAACGATTCATCCCTTAGAGTAGGTCAACATATTAATGTTCGTATTGAACATAATAGTAAACAAATAAGCTTTGAACTCCCTAATGTAGCGATTGCTAAAAGTGAAAACCAAGCTTATATTTTTGTACAAACAGAATCAGGTTTTTTGGTTCACCCCGTTATAATTATTGGTCAACAGGGTAAATATTCAGTGATAACCAGTGATTTAAATGGATCAGAAAAAATTGCTCTAAGAGGCGCGGTGGCATTAAAAGCCAATTGGTTGAAGTTAGGGAGCAAGGACTAATGTCATCATTAATTAGTTTTGCTCTAAGACAACGATTATTAATATTATTATTTGTTAGTTTACTTATTGGAGGAGGTTATTATACGTTTAAGCAAATCCCAATTGATGCCTTTCCCGAAGTATCGCCAACGCAAGTTAAAGTAATTGTTAAATTATCAGGTATGACTCCTGAGGAAATTGAGGCTCGTATTACAGCTCCCATTGAAGTTGAGTTATTGGGAATCCCAAAGCAAACGATGCTCCGCTCATTAGCAAAATATGCTATTACGGATATAACCATTGATTTTGAAGAAGGGACTGATATTTATTGGGCAAGGCAACAAGTCGCAGAGCGTTTAAACAGTATTTGGGGAGATTTACCTGCGGGAGTAACAGGTGGAATGGCGCCTATGACCACACCTTTAGGGGAAATTTTTATGTTTTCCATTGAAGGTGGAGATTTAGATTTAATGCAGCGGCGTGAATTATTAGATTGGGTTATTCGTCCTATATTACGAACTGTTAAAGGAGTTGCAGACGTTAATGCCTTGGGTGGGATGGTTAAAAGTTTTGTCGTTAAGCCTGATAATACTCGGATGACGGCTAGAAACATTGCTACTGAACAATTAATTAAGGCGTTAAAGTCTAATAATCGAAATGATGGTGCTGGACGACTCAATGAAGGTGAAGAAACTTTAATTGTTCGTGTTGAAGGACGTATTAAAACTCTAGAAGATATTAAAGAGATTGTGGTTAAATACTCACATGGAACGCCGGTTACTGTAGGTGATGTTGCAACCGTAAAACTTGGTGGGTTAACCCGTTATGGTGCTGTTAGTAAAGATGGAAAAGGCGAGGCAGTAACAGGATTAGTTTTAAGTTTACGAGGGGCAAATGCCCAACAAATTGTGACAGATATTAAGATAAAACTTGCTGAAATTAGTCAAAGATTGCCTAAAGACGTGACCATTGAGACTTTTTATAATCGTGGAAACTTAGTCGATAAAGCAGTTAGTAGTATTTCTAATGCAATGATGATTGCGATTATCTTAGTGGTAGTTTTACTTATTTTATTTTTAGGGGATTTACGTGCATCACTAACAGTTGCTTTTTCATTGCCATTAGCCGCATTTATTACCTTTATTTTGATGAAAATGATGAATATGTCATTAAACTTAATGAGTTTAGGCGGGCTTGCAATTGCTATTGGTATGTTAGTTGATGGTTCTGTGGTGGTGGTGGAAAATATTATTAGTCATTTATCAGATAAAGACAAAAGCAATCGTTTACCTAGGTTACATATTATTTATCGTGCGACTCGTGAAGTCGCTATTCCTGTTGTTTCAGGAACATTGATTATCATTATAGTTTTCTTTCCATTGGTTACTTTACAAGGTTTGGAGGGAAAATTATTTACCCCTGTCGCTTTAACGATTATTTTTGCACTCAGTGCCTCAGTATTATTATCGCTATCAGTTATTCCTGTTTTTGCCTCTTATTTATTAAAAAATGTTTCTGCGAACGAGCCTTGGCTTCCTCGTCAAATTCAAAAACTTTATCAACCTATTCTCATCACTTGTTTAAATAATACTAAAAAAGTTTTTATAGTTGCTATTTTATTATTATTGATCTCAGTAGGGCTTTTTACACAAATAGGAAGTACCTTTATGCCAACAATGGATGAAGGTGACATTATTATTCAACTTGAAAAACTCCCTTCAATTAGTCTGGAAGAATCAATCGCATTAGATGTACAAGTTCAAAAAAATTTACTTAAAAATATTCCTGAAATAAAAAATGTAATTGCTAGAGTAGGAACAGATGAGTTAGGTTTAGACCCAATGAGCTTAAATGATACGGATACTTTTTTAGTGCTAAAACCACAGAATGAGTGGCGAATGGAAACTAAAGAAGAATTAATTGAAGAAATTCGTAAAATTATGGTACACATTCCAGGGATTGATTTTGGGTTTACTCAACCTATTGAAATGCGCGTTTCAGAAATGTTAACAGGTACACGTGGGGATGTGGCAGTTAAATTATTTGGTTCAGACTTAGAGGTTTTAAACCAAAAAGCAGAAGAAATTGTAAATTTATTAAAAACCATAGATGGAGCAAGTGATGTCCTTACTAGTAAAAATGAAGGAATGCAGTTTTTACAATTAAAGTTAGATAAACAAGCGGCTGGACGTTTAGGTTTAGATAGCGATGGTTTAGAAAATATACTCCGTGCTGAAATTGAAGGGTTAAATGTCGGTATTGTTCAAGAAGGGATTAAACGAACCCCATTAATTGTGCGTGGTGATAGAAATATGGCTAATTTTTCTAGTTTACAGATTACCTTACCTAATGGTGGGCATATACCAATATCTATGGTAGCAAAATTAGAACGTATTGAAGGAGTTGTGGCAATCGAACGTGAGCGAGGCCAACGATTTGTGGTGATTAGTAGTAATGTCATTGGACGGGATTTAGTGGGATTTGTTGATGAAGCCAGAAAAATAGTAGCTGAAAAAATTAAATTACCAACAGGTTATTCCGTTGAGTTTGGTGGTGAATTTGAAAACCAACAACGTGCGTCTGAACGTTTATTGACAGTGATTCCTATTTCATTAGGATTGATTTTTTTATTATTATTTTCAACTTTCGGCTCAGTACGACAAGCTATATTGATTCTATCTAATATTCCTTTAGCGATGATAGGGGGAGTATTTGCATTATGGCTTTCTGGTGAATATTTATCAGTTCCTGCATCTGTTGGTTTTATTGCTTTATTAGGAATTGCAGTTTTAAACGGCGTGATGATGGTTAGTTACTATAATCAATTGAGGGCAACAGGAATGGAGCTTTCTAAAGTTATCTTAGTAGGTTCTATACGACGGTTACGACCTGTTTTAATGACTGCAAGTTTAACTGCATTTGGATTATTACCATTGTTATTTGCAATAGGTCCTGGTTCTGAAATTCAAAAACCCTTAGCGATTGTTGTTATCGGTGGCTTAGTATCCTCTACTTTTTTAACGTTAATTTTATTACCTATTTTGTATCAGATTTTTGCTGAAAAGGAGATAGTGGCATGAAGACACAACAGTTTTTAGTTACCTTAAATATACCGCTAGCATTAGAAGAATTAATGGTTGATTGCCTGTTAACTTTTGAATCAAAACATGGGTTTAGTAGCCTTGCTGTTAATGCACATGATCATAAGCATCAAAAATTATCATTAGTCGAACAAGTCAGTGGTCAACAAAAAAAAATACGGTTTCAAATGTATATCAATCAGCAAGATTTATCGTTATTATTAGATAAATTAACAGCGGAATTTTCAGGGTCAGGAATTCAGTATTGGGTTTTACCAGTGATAGAAAACGGTTATATTTGAAATTAAGTTTTGGGGAAAGTCGTTTTTTAAATGGCTCTCCTAAATAAAACTATCAAATGGCTCAACCAAAATTTCTTCACCAATTTTTACGGTTGTATAATTAGCTGGTAAAACAATATAACAATTTGCCTGACTCATCGAGGTTATAATATTTGAATCCTGTTTACCAGCAGAGGTGACTATAAATGTTCCAGTGGATTGTTGAGTTAAAATACCACGTTGATATTCTTCTCGCCCTGCTGATTTTTTAATTTCGCAGGCAACTTTTGCTTTAATTCTTAGAGGTTTTACTGCTTTCATCCCCATTAATTTTAATAAAGCAGGTTTGACTAATTTATCAAAGGTCACACTCACAGAAACAGGATTACCAGGGAGTCCAAAAAATATACAATTACCGATATGTCCAAAGGCTACAGGTTTACCAGGTTTCATTGCTAGTTTCCAAAAATTAACTTGACCTATTTTATCTAAAATTTGCTTAATATAATCGGCATCACCGACAGATGCACCTCCAGTGGTAATAATAACATCATAATTTTTTGCCGCAGAATTTAAAGCCAGTTCCAACGCTGTTTCATCATCAGCAATTACCCCCATATCAACTGCATCAATACCAATATCTGCTAATAAACCGTGGAGAAGATAGCGATTACTATCATAAATTTTCCCTGATTGCAATAATCTCCCAATAGTGACTAATTCATCTCCCGTGGAAAAATATGCTAGGCGTAATTTAGGAGTGACTTTTACACTGTGAATACCCGCAGAGGCTAGTAAGCCTAAATCAACAGGTTTTAATTTTTTTCCTGCGGTTAATAAACATTTATTTTGTTTAATATCGTTACCTGCCTGACGAACATGCTCAAAGGGTTGGCAATTATTAGGAAAATAAATATGCTTGTTTTTAACAGTCACACGCTCTTGGATAATAACGGTATCAGTATTTTCAGGGACAACAGCCCCAGTGAAAATTCGCACACACTGCCCTGTAGTTAATGTTCCTTTAAAAGGCTTTCCAGCCCATGACGTTCCTACCTGACTTAAATTAAAAAGCTGATTAGGTTTTATATCACTACTGATAATCGCATAACCATCCATTGCCGAATTACGTTCAGGAGGAATATTAATTGGCGAATAAATAAAGTCAGTTAAAACCCGACCTAAAGCATTTTTTAATGAGCAAATTTCATAACCCTTAATAGCATGTAAATGAGATAAAATTTTCTTTAAGGCATTTTCAGGAGTTAATAAATCCGTATCTGCATAACAAATATTTGTCATGATAAAAACTTTTGTCTAATAAAATCAGCAATCATAGGAGGGTTATTAAGCTCTAAGGGAATTATAGTATCAGGGAGATTAAGGATAATATCACTTGCAAGGGCAATAATATTATTATCTTGAGGATAAAAAAACGGTTTGTTTAGCACTTTACGATGCAACTCTATTTTTGGAAATGCTTCTTTTTTAAAGCCTTCAACTAAAATTAAATCTAATTGAGATTGTTCAAATAATTTAAGTTGTTGATTTAACTTAGGTTCAATAGGTTCTTCAAATTCGCTAATAATAGCGCGTCGATGAGAGGAGATTAACATAACTTCAGTTGCCCCTGCTTTTCGTAACCGATAGCTATCCTTTCCAGGTTTATCAACTTCAAATTTATGATGACTATGTTTAATTAGACCAACACGAAAACCTTGTTGATTTAATAAAGGAATTAATTGGGTTAATAAGGTAGTTTTCCCTGTGCCACTGGCAGCAATGAAGCCTAAAATAGGAACGATAGCATTTTGCATAAATTTTAACTTATTGGTTTATTTTTTATAGTTATAATTATTTCTGTATTTAATGAAGCATTAATAAGATAACATAAAACCTGTGTTGTTAAACTTTAGTTTAGCATTCCTAGTTAGATAATTTTAGTTTGCAGTCGTTTATTTCTGATTAGAATCCTAAAATAGGGACATCTTCCATTTATTGATAAATCTTTTTCATCATTTCCTTTTCTGAATTTAATTATTTCAAACTGTTCTGGGTTGAATTTATGTAAAAATGTTATAGGTACACCCATAAATCCTTTGTAGTCTAATGGTATATTTTTAGTTTTATTAACATTAATACCATCATAATTATCATATTGAGGATATTCAATTTCATTTCCAAAATATCTCTTTGTGAGAGTAATATCTTCGTGCCGTTTAGAAGTATCTAAATTAGTTAACCATAAACAATTATTGGGAGAAACTATTTTATTTCCAAAGCTATCAATCCGAGTCTCTGTGCCGTAAAGTTCATAATATTCAGGTACAATAAAACCTGAAACACCTCTACCAAGTCTTATTCCTAACCACACCTTATTTTCTTTAATTAGTTTAAAAACTTCTTTATAGGTGATAGCATTAATGTTACCAATTATCAAAAATTTTTTATTGTATGTAACTAATTGATCTACATAATCCCTAAATAATGAAAATGGGGGGTTAGTTACAACAATATCTGATTGCTTTAATAGTTCGATACTTTCAGCACTACGAAAATCTCCATCTCCTTTAAAATGAATAATGTCAGTTGAACTTGGTTTAATTTTTTCTCCTTCTTCACTTGTATATTCATAGAAAAATCCATTTTTAAATTCTTCGGCATTAAATGGATTCATTTCTTGTTTTCTGTAACAAGCAGCTATTAATTTTCTAAGACCTAATTCTTTGAAGTTTAATGCAAAATAATTAAAAAAATTACTAATCCTAGGGTCATCGCAATTGCAAAAAACTACTTTGCCTTTAAAATGATTTTTATAATGTTGTAATTCACTTTCTATATCCGAAAGCTGTGTATAAAACTCATCATTCTTATTGATTTTTGCTTTTCTTAATAAAGCGTGCTGTACTTTTCTTGCCATTGCCAACCTGTATTATTTGTTATTAGTAATGAATCAAGTAGTCAGAGCTGTTGGATAACAAGGTAACATCTCCGACCACGGCTTTCTCATGAAAATTTCCTTGACAAATTGTATAATAAAAAGCAATTTAAACAAGGAAAATATTATGCAACCTTTAGATAATGATAATGTTCAAATCGACACTTTTTTGCAGGCTTTGGATAAATTGCCAGATCCACGAAATAAGAACAAAAAAAGTCATTTAAAAATCAATTATTCAATCATAGGCTCATCAACGACAACATCACCTGTTTGAGAAATACGACTCAAACGTTCCCATAATACATCCCAATCAATTCTAGTGTTATAACCCATGATATCAATACGGGGAATCCCTCCTCCTTTAACAATATAATAACCGCGTGTGCCAGCCGCTTCCGCACCCATTAATTGACAAACACCTTGGTGAAGATAACAACCTAACCCCATTTTGTCATAATCAAAATTATCAAACATTCCTAAAATTATCCGTGAGACAAAATCAACTGCGCCACCGCCACCAATACTGGCAAGATTTTCAACAGCTTTTTGACTAATTTGATGTTTAGAATCATCATCGCCTTCTGTTCCTAACCACGCATAAAATTGTATCGGCTTCCAGTTTTCCATGTATAACTCATTAATAAAACCTGAAAGTTTACCTTTCATTCCTCCAAATTCAAATTCTTGAGTTAATAAATTAAGGTCTAAATCTTTTATTGTTATATCACTATAAAATTGTGAAAAATCCGTATTTAATCCTGATAATGCTAACTGATTAATGTTAATTTCTCCTCCAAATAAATTAATTTTTAATCCACCTTCTAAACTTAATTTACCTGTTTCAAAATTCACTCCTGGAATATCACCACTAATATTTCCTGATAGGTGTTTAATTCCTAAGGATTCAGTTAACTTTTCTAATGAAATATCCTGAATAGCCCCTGCAAAAACAATTTTAGGGGTATTATCTGCTCTTATTTGCCAATCAAACTTTTTAATTTGTATATTTCCAGCTAACAGAGGAATATCAAAGGGTTTTAATAAACTTATTTGTTTATTTTTTAATAACAGGGTAAAGTAAGTTCTCGGAATAGGAATTGAAACTAAATCTAATTGTCTCCAGCTAATTGTAGACTCTCTTTTAAAATCTTTATCGTTTGACCAATTAAGAATAATAGCTCCATCGTATAAATTAAATCGTTTCTTAGGGTCTTTAATTTGTAAAGCACTGGTGGTTAAATAAGCATTATTAACTTGATTATTAATCAAACTAAACCCTGCATCAATATTACCTTCTAAAGTAATTCCTTCTAGTAATGTAGTTTCGGTTACTGAGTTTAAATAAGTTGCAGATAATTGTTGTAGGCTTTCAATTTGAGCATGAGCTTTAGCTGTTACCAGGTTAAATTTCGGTTTAAACTTAATGGTTGCGTAGGCATCTATAGATGCAATCTCAGGGTGGATAAAACGTATTTTATTAATTTCTAATTGTTGATTAATAGTGTCAAACCAACCGTTACTGTTTAAACTAACTGCCGTATTTTTATTTTCTAAAAAAAGTGGCTCTATATAAAGTTTTCCTTGCTTAAAAATGCTTGTTTGTTGCCAATACCAACTTTTTTTATATTGCGTTGCTTTAAGAGTTGTAGCTAGAGTTAAAGATTCTGTGGCTTTTTTACCATCTTTACTCTGTATTGAAAGCTGATTAATACTAATATTAGCACTAATTTTAATCGGTTCTAAGCCTTTACCATGGGTATTAATGGTAAAATTAACAAAACCTTTAGCAAGCTTATGTTTTGGAATTAATAATTGTTGCAATAATTTTAAGCCTACTTTTTGCCCTTTTAATTCTATATCCCACTGGTCTAAATTTAAAGTCGCATGTAGATTAAAAATCCCTTGTAATAATTCAAGATGATTAATACTAAATTGGCTCTTTGCCTCACTAATGAGAAATGAAAAATTAAAGCGTGGGGAATTAAAACGTTTTGATTGAATAGAGGCATTACCTTGTTGGCAATGAATTTTAGTATCGCTCCAACTAAATTGCTCACAACGAATATCAACCAGTTTCAAGTCATTAAAAGGTTTAGGTAATCCTAGCTTTTGTATTGCTAACCCAAGCTGTTGTTTTTGTTGGCTCATTGCTCCTAAACTGACCTCTATTCCTTGTAACTGCCAGTTTTGCATTTCTAGTTGCTTCAGTTTTAAGGTTATTAATTCCAATGCATAGGCAGAAGTAGAGGTCATAATTATTAACAATAAAAAAAGATATTTAGCCATGCTTAAGTCTAGGGTTAAATTAAAACGTTGTTGTTTAGTTTTATTAACTATTTGAGCCTAAAATATTAATAGTTTACAATTTTTTGTTTTATATTATGATCTTTATAGTGAATGCATTCCTTGAAAAGGTGCTATTCCTAGTTCAATATTATAAAATGTAAAGCTAGAAAGGAAGGATGCCAAAAAAATTAGGTTTTCTTCTCTAGGATGATTTAATTCATGCCGATAGTTTCTACTAAATTTTGTAAAATCACCGAAATTTAATGAAGCATTAAATATCTTAAAAATTTAGTTTTTATTTTTTATGACGGGAAAGAAATGACAATCAAAAAAATTTTTAATAATACTTTGTTAGTAACCGCCTCTCTTTTTGCAACGACTACATCATCAATAGCAGATTCTGCAACTTTATCTGAGAGTTTACAATTACATATTCCACTGATTATATTTCAAAATAAAGAGCAGTTACAATATATATGGGCTGATCTTGACTATCAAAAAACACCTTCTGATGCCATTACCTTTACGGTAAGTGATTTTGGTGTGTTATCTGAAACCGATATTCCGCCTTCATTATTAAGTTTAGCTTTAGTTACAGAAGGGGTTGCACCTAGTATTGTTGATATTACGGCAACCGATGCGCGTTTAACTTTTGTAAGCAGTATTCCTCTTGCTTGTTCGGTGGTGTATGGTAAAACGCTTAATTTTGGTCAAATTGCAACTGATTTAAATATGAATGGTGGTGCAATTATTAATCATAACCCGATATTAAGTAAACTAGAAGAAAATACACTTTATTACTACCGTGTTCAAGGGACAGATGCGACAGGGAAAATATATTGGTCACCTGCGGCAACATTTAAAACCACAGGGGGAACAATTACGGATAATAATTTACTTTCACTTAATAATGGAGCGACAATTACCGCTGTTAGTAGTAACTTTTCAGGGGTGAATAATAATGAAATCTGGGGGGCAAATAGTGCTATTGACGGGTCTAATGCGACCGCATGGTCATCAAGTAATGATGGTGATAATGCGTTTATTGAAATAACGTTAGCAGAATCAAAACAAATTGAAACGATCGAAGTTTTTTCTCGTTCAATGAGTGATGACACCGCAAAAATTTTAACGTTTACGATTACAACAGATAGCGGTGAGGTATTACCTTTTAATTTACCGAACACAACCCAAGCGCATCAATTTCCTCTTAATCGTCAAACAAGCTCTATTCGCTTAGATGTTGTTTCTAGTACTGGCGGAAACACAGGGTTAATTGAAATTAAAGCCTATGAAGTTTCTCCGAGTAGAACAAGTGAAATGTGAAATGTGAAATGTGAAATGTGAAATGTGAAATCTTTCAGAATATTGATGAATAGTTTAAAATTATAATTTTATAATTTACTTATATATTGGGTTCAATGAAAATACAAATTTTAACATTCATGAGTTTAAGCTTTTTCATGGGAAATTGTTTAGCTGATGCTAGTTTTGATTCAGAAACTAATCAACTAAAAATTCCTTTTATTCAGTACCAAGAGAAACTTTATCAAGCGGATTTAACGTTTCTTCCACCTAATCAACTTAGATTAGATCAAGTTAGCCCTCAATCTAATACTGTTCCTAAAACTGAACTAGTTCCTGTTGATAAAAATCTAAATTTCCATGTTTCAAATATCCGTGCAGGAACACAGCAATATGCAGCGGATATAGATTATCTAGGCGATAATTTATTTCAAGTCAATAATTTATTAAAAGTAAGCAATACCCCTCTTGGGCGAACTATTTTTACCTCACAACATTTTAGTGGTTCTGGGGTTTGCGCTCAATGTCATAATGAATTGGAAGATAATACGGGCAAAGATGTTTCTATTGTTTCATCATGGCAAACCACGATGATGGCTAATGCAACCCGTGATCCTTTTTGGCAGGCAAAGGTTAAAAGTGAGTTAAATCGAACTCCGCAATTAAAAACTACTATTCAAGACAAATGTACCCGTTGTCATGCACCGATGGCCAATGAAGAAGCCAGAAAACAACATGATCCTATTCAAGCGGTATTTGGTGAGGGTATTTTAAATAAAGATAATCCTTATTTTGATTTATCAACCAATGGCGTGAGTTGTTCCTTATGCCATCAAATTTCTCCGAATGCGCCTTTTGGTACGAACGCAGGTTATTCAGGACATTTTGCTATTGATAGCTATCCAACGAGTACCGAGAGACTTATTTATGGTCCGTATCAAAATGTTAATACGATGCCAATGCGGAATATGGCTAATTTTACCCCTGTCTATAGTGAGCATATAAAAACATCGGAGTTATGTGCGAGTTGTCATGATTTAACCACCCCTTATACCGATGAAAATGGAACTATTTTAAGTCAGACAGTTGAGGATGAATTTCCTGAACAAATGCCTTATAGTGAATGGCTAAACAGTGATTTTGCACAAACAAAAAGCTGTCAGCAATGTCATATGGAGCGAGCAGATGGCGTTGCGATTGCCAGTCGTCCGAGAGATAATCCTAAGCGTGATGATTTTGCCCAACACAATTTTTTAGGGGCAAACCGTTTAATGCTCTCTATTTTACAAGAATATAGAGAGCCTTTAGGGGTTGCGTCTACTGATTTTTCTAATAGTTTATCGAATGCAGAAAAATTATTGAATAATTCAGCAACATTGGCGATAACAAACACCTCATTAAACGCGGGACAATTAAAATTTAGTTTAAATATTAACAGTGAAACAGGGCATAAATTACCGACAGGTTATCCATCACGAAGAGTGATTCTCCATGTTACTGTGCGAGATGCTGACGAAAATATTGTTTTTGAAACGGGGAAAGTAAACCCTGATGGTAGCGTGGTTGAATTAGATTCAGATAAAGATCAAGGGCAATATGAGCCGCATTACCAACGGATTGAATCTCCTGAGCAGGTTCAAGTTTATGAAGCGATTATGCAAGATTATAAAAATCAAGTCACTTATACGTTATTACGCGCAAAAAGTTATGTAAAAGATAATCGTTTATTACCTAAAGGCTTTGATAAAGCAACTGTGCCTAATAAAATTCAAGTACAAGGTGCGGCTGTAGCTGATGAAAATTTTATAGGGGGCAGTGATCGGGTTGAGTTTGTACTTAATAATTTAACGGCATCAAACTACACCATAGAAGCTGAATTAATTTATCAGACTTTAGCTTATGCATTTGCTCAAGATTTGTTTAAAGAACAAGATCATGAAATCACTCGGTTTAAACAAATGTTTGAAGCTTCTTCGTTAAAATCCACCAGTCTAGTGGGAATATCGGTTTCTATTTCAAAAAACAATTGAACTGATTTTTATAAGATACCCTTCTTTTACAAGGAGGGTGTTCTTAAATAATTACTACGTATTGATAATTATTTTTTTATCCAGGCTCAAAATCAAGTTTACATAACTGCATCATTTACGTGATGATGACCAGTTAAACACGCTAAACTATGTACCGTTCTTAAACTTAACCAAAATAAGACCACCATTTCTATTACCAACATGGCAATAACAACTAAAGCATAGTAAAAATAATAAAGGGTTTCATCCATTTGTTGATAATATTTAACCCCTATTTTTTCTAGAAAGCCTGATTCTTTTTCGCGGGCATAATGATTTTTTTCGGATGAATACTTATTTTCTGGCATAATTAAACCATAGATAGTTAGTTAAAATGGAGAATATTCGTTAACGTAGAAAATCAATTTTTATATAAATTTATCAACATTTAAAGGTAACGTACATTGATTAGGATTTTTTTAATTATACTGTTAATTTTGTTTGTATGGTTTTTATTATGGCTATTTTTAAAAATACCTGCGGAAATCCAAGCAAAATACATTAGAAAAATAAGCTTTTGGATGCTGGCTTTTGGGTTATTATTTTTATTACTTACAGGAAAACTAAATGCTATTCTTGCATTATTAGCCCTTGCCATTGCGGCTATTGCACGACTATTACCTTTATTACTGCGATTTTCTCCGCAACTTCATCAGCTATGGTCTATATTTAAGGGTAAACATAGGCAAAATTCTTATCAACAAGCAGACCATCTTCCCAGACGGAAAACTAAAATGACGAAGAATGAAGCTTATGAAGTTTTAGGTTTAACACCAGGTGTTGATAATAAAGAAATTATTTTAGCACATCGAAAATTAATGCAAAAAGTACATCCTGATCGAGGCGGCTCTAATTATCTAGCGGCTGAAATTAATCAAGCAAAAGACATTTTACTACAAAAATAAGGCATTTTTATTGTTGGGTTTACTGTGAAATCAACATTTTTGAAACTGTAAACTATTTTTGAGATTCTATGAATATTACCAAAAATAAATTGTTTGACCGCTCTAACTTTTTACTGCCAATAACAATCGTTTTTAAGTCAATGTCTATTCTCCGAAAATTACATTTTATTTTTTTGCTTTTATTGCCTTTATCACTTCAAGCATGTAAAAAAAATAATGATAACGCTCCTCCTAAGCTTTATAAGTTGGTTCAAAATCAACAAGTAACTGAGTATTATAAAGTTAAAGCAGGCGACACATTAACTAATATTAGTACTAAATATGGGTGTAACTATCAAGATATTGCTCGTTGGAATAATATTGAACCTCCGTATAATATTATAGTTGGACAACGCCTTAAAATTTTTACTGATGCCTACACTCAACCCCCCCCTATAAACAAAGTAACAACGTCACCTATCACGGTAGAGATTTCTACCTTCAAATCACAAAACCCAAGTTCTAAAAAAACGTCAAAAAATTTTACTTTCGTGACTTATATAGTTAAAAAAGGCGATACATTATATTCAATCAGCCGACATTTTAAAGTTGAGCGTAACCTTATTGCCGCCATAAATAACCTTTTAGTTCAAAGTCAATTAAATATAGGGCGTAAATTGAACATTCCTAATATGAAACAAAAACATAGCAAACTAAAGCCGGTGGCTAATCAATTAATAATTCCACGAAATATGAGATTTATTCCACAAAAAACTTCAATAATTTCAAATAATAAGGAAAACATGTTAAAGTTTTACTGCCAGTGGCCGATTAGTGGAAAAATAGTAAAAACATTTACTAAAACAGGTCGTAGAGGAATTGAAATTAGTGGGTATACTGGGCAAAAAGTAAGGGTAGTAGCTGCAGGTATTGTGGTTGCTGTGAATGCCAGTATTTATGGATATGGTAAGTTTGTAGTAATTAAACATGCTAATAATTACATGACTTCTTACGCTAATAATCAACGAACCCTCGTTAAACGTGGGCAAAAAGTTATACAAGGTCAAGTAATAGCAGAGCTTGGGAAGATTGGATATAAATCGCCACATCTAAAATTTGAAATTAGAAAGGCAGGTAAATTAATCAACCCAATGTATTTTTTACCTACTAGGTAAGTAAGCTTAAAAGATAGGTTTGGAAGTTAATATGAAGGTAGAATTAGTTGAAACGATAAATGATAATATAGGAATATCTTTTTCTGAAAGTACTGAAAGTACTGAGAGTACTGAAAATATTAGTTTTAACATGGATGATAATGTTACCGAAAGTGTTGAACCTCGTCTTGCAGAAGAAATTAAAACAGCTGATATTAGTCCAGTTGATTTACAACAAGATAATAATTTTGATGCAACGCGTATTTATTTAAATGAACTGGGAAAATCAAAACTACTAACAGCAGATCAAGAAAAAATTTATGGTAAACTTGCCTTAAAAGGTGATGAAGACGCACGTAAAATTATGATCGAAAGTAATTTACGTTTAGTAGTAAAAATTTCAAGACGTTATTTAAATCGTGGCTTGCCTTTATTGGATTTAATAGAAGAAGGTAATTTAGGCTTAATACGTGCGGTTGAAAAATTTGACCCAGATCGTGGTTTTCGCTTTTCAACCTATGCAACTTGGTGGATTAGACAAACAATAGAACGTGCGATTATGAACCAAACACGGACAATTAGATTACCCATTCATATTGTCAAAGAAATGAATGTTTATTTAAAAGCCCAACGATTTTTGACTCAAAAGTTTAATTGTGATCCTACGATGGATGAAATTGCAAAATATGTAAATAAACCTGTAGAAACCGTCACTAAAATCTTAAAACTTAATGAACGAGTAACATCCGTTGATGTTTCTTATAGCCAAGATTTTGAACGCTCAATAATTGATTCCATTGCTGATGATGAAAATAAAACCGCCCCTGAAACCTTACAGGAAGATGGAATTAAAAATAACGTTGCTAATTGGGTTTTTCAATTATCCGAAAAACAACGTGAAGTAATTTGTCGTCGTTATGGTTTATGTGGTTATGAAAATTCAACATTAGAACAAGTTGCTAGAGAACTTGAGGTAACTAGAGAGCGTGTTAGACAGATTCAAATGGATGGATTAAAACGGTTACGAGAAATTTTAGAGTTCAATGGTTATTCTTTTGAGGCTATTTTTCATTAAGTCGACAAAAACATCGCATCACCATAGCTAAAAAAACGATATTGTTGCTTAATCGCATATTGGTAAGCATTCATTACATTGTCATAACCTGCAAATGCTGAAATTAACATTAACAACGTTGATTCAGGTAAATGAAAATTAGTCAGCATTGCATCAACATTATGAAAGCGATAACCAGGGGTGATAAATAAACGAGTATCACCAAAACCTGCGGTAAGATTACCATCTTTGATAGCAGACTCTAAAGCTCTTACGGCTGTTGTTCCAATAGCAATCACTCGCCCACCGTTAACACGAGTCTTTTTAACCATCGTAACCACGGTTTCATTAACATTAAAATATTCTTTGTGCATCAAATGATTATCTAAGTTTTCAACACGTACAGGTTGAAATGTTCCGCTACCAACATGCAAAGTGACAAACGTAGTGGCAATATTCATTTCTTGAATTTTTTGCATTATGGTTTCATCAAAATGCAAACCTGCTGTAGGAGCTGCAACAGCCCCTTGTTGAGTTGCAAATACCGTTTGATAACGTTTAAAATCAGAATTATTATCTTTGCGAGTGATATAAGGAGGTAAAGGAATATGTCCAATTTTATCAAGTAATGTTAATAGCGTTATTTCACCCTTAAAATTAAGTTGAAATAAATCATTTTCACGACCTAAAACTTCACAACTAAAACCCTGTTCTAGCTCAATTATTACCCCTTTTTTAGGTGATTTACTGGCTTTAATATGAGCAATAGCATGATTTTTATTAATAATCCGTTCAATTAAAATTTCAACTTTCCCCCCAGTTAGTTTTTTACCAAATAAACGCGCAGGAATAACCTTAGTATCATTAAAAACTAATAAATCATTGGGATTCAGTAAATTAAGAAATTTATTAAAATAGCTATCCTGACAGTCTCCTGTATTTTTATTAACGCAAAGTAAACGGCTATCGCTACGATTAGCTAATGGTTTTTGAGCGATAAGCTGTTGTGGAAGTTGATAATTAAAGTCACTTTTTTTCATAGAAAACAATATTATCAGTTTATAGAAATAAATTCACCTAAAAAATACTAGTATTTTAAAAATAATTCACCTATAATTATTAGTTCTGTGCCGGGGTGGTGAAACTGGTAGACACGCTGGATTCAAAATCCAGTTCCTTCGGGAGTGTCGGTTCGATTCCGACCCTCGGTACCACAGATTATTAAAGTTTAAACACTTAGAATTAGCCTGCAAACCTTCAAAGATGTTGCAGGCTTTTTTGTCTATGGTATTTTTTATTATCTTCCATTGCTTTATACGATTAAAAAATGAACTCTACCGAAGAAATTATTGAAGATTTAAAACAAGGTAAAATGGTTATCATTATGGATGATGAAAACCGAGAAAATGAAGGTGATTTAGTAATGGTCGCCTCTTATGTACGTGCTGAAGATGTTAATTTTATGGCGCGTTATGGACGTGGGTTAATTTGTTTGACCCTTACAGGTTCACGTTGTCAGCAATTAAAATTAGCATTGATGGTTGATAAAAATAAAACCCCTTATTCGACTAATTTCACGGTTTCAATTGAAGCTGCTAAGGGCGTAACAACAGGTATTTCAGCCGCAGATAGAGCTTTAACTATCCAAACAGCGGTTGCGAAAGATGCTAAAGCTGATGACTTAGTTCAGCCTGGACATATTTTTCCATTAATGGCGCAAATAGGTGGCGTATTAAATAGAGCAGGACACACAGAGGCAGGATGTGATTTAGCACGATTAGCAGGATTAGAGCCAGCAGCGATGATTGTTGAAATTCTTAATGATGATGGCACTATGGCAAGACGGGGTGATTTAGAAAAATTTGCTCAACAGCATCATTTAAAAATAGGGACAATTGCTGATTTAATTCATTATCGTATCGAACATGAAAGTACCTTAGAACGGGTTAGTGAATGTGCTTTACCCACTGAGTTCGGTGATTTTAGACTCTATGCTTATCAAGATAGGAATGACAACAATCTCCATTTAGCTTTGGTTATGGGTGATATTTCAACTAATGAACCTATTTTAGTCCGAGTTCATGCGCGTAATTTATTGGATGATGTTTTTTCCTCCAAGCGGAATTCATGCAGTATTTCTGTACGTGAAGCCATGAGAAAAATTGCTGAAGAAGGTTGTGGTGTGTTGGTTATTATTAGACAACAAGAAGATAATAAATCATTGATTGAGCTGATTCATCAGTACCAAATGGAAGATAATGGCTTTGTTATGAATACTCAGAAAATCGCAACTAATAATGATTGGCGAACAACTGGAACTGGTTCACGAATTCTCGCTGATTTAGGGGTACATAAATTAAAAGTATTAGGAACGCAGAAAAAATATATCGGTTTATCTGGGTTTGACTTAGAATTAGTTGAATATGTGGATAATAATTTAGTAAATGCTGATAAATAATTTTTAATCTTGGGGATAAATTATATTCTCAATATCCTAACGTAACTTTTCCATTTTTCATTTTTCATTTACCTATTTCAATTGATCTAAAAACCGTTGCCTGGCTTGTTTTGCATAACTAAAGCTATCAAATAATTCCTGCTTTTTATTATCTTGCATCATGTTTTCTATATTTTTTAATTCACTGCATAATTGATTAATTAAAGGCATGATTTCATCTTTATTTGCCATACAAATATCTAACCACATGGTTGGATCGCTGGAGGCTATTCGAGTAAAATCTTTAAAGCCACTGGCGGCATAATTAAAAATTTCTTCTTGTTCGTTTTTATGCCCCAATAAATTAACCAATGAATAAGCGAGTATATGCGGTAAATGACTGGTGGCTGCCAGTACTGCGTCATGGTGTGCAACTTCCATTGTAACCACATTTGAGCCTATTTTTGTCCAAAACTCCGTCATTTTTGCGGTAGCTTTTTCGTCTGTTTCAGCAACAGGGGTTAAAATTAAGCGTTTATTTTGATATAAATCGGTTAATGCGGCTTCTACACCACTTTTTTCCGCGCCAGCAATAGGATGAGCAGGGACAAAATTGGGTGGAATTTGTTTAAAAACTGTTTTTAAAGCGTCAATAACACTGCCTTTTGTGCTTCCTGCATCACTATAAATTGTGTTGTCTGACCAATAAGGTTTTAAGGCGATTAATATAGCCTCAAACGCACCGACTGGGGTGGCGATAATAACACAATCGGCATTTTTAAGAGCAGCTTCGGGTTCAAAATAAAACGCATCAATGACCCCTAGTTGTTTGGCTTTTTCTAAATTTTTACGTCCAGATTCACGGCCTAACCCGACAATAGTTTTTGCTAATTGTTGATGACGTGCCGCTTTTGCAATTGAGCCACCAATTAAACCGACTCCGATAATACACAGTTTATTAAACATGAGTTTTAAATTCTTTTAAATAAGCTTCAATATCTTTTTCTATTTTTTCGAATAGAGAATAGTTTTTAATTTTAAATTTTATATTATTCTGTTTCTCATAAGGACTTAATATATTATGCCAAAATCCAACATCAGCAAAACCTTCAACATAAACAAGAATTTCTGCTGGCTTAGATTTTTGTTGACTGCGATTAGACGCATTTCTCCGTTCGGAATCAAGCGCGTAATTTTCAAAAGAGGTCATAGTAGCGTGTTATCCTTAACAATAAGATCTTGAATATTAAATACATTATCTAGCCACCCATGTACTATAATATCGGGTGAATGGGTTGCAATAATGAGTTTTACATTAGGGTTAAGTTCACGAATATATTTAATTAGTTTTCGTTGCCATTCTATATGTAAAGATATTTCAGGCTCATCCATTAATAAAATAAATGGTTTATTATCTTGGATAAGAACCGTTAATAAGATAATTAAAAGCTGTTTTTCACCTGAGGATAATTGATAAGTATTAATTTCTTTATTGTCTAATAAAAATGCTAGTTCTTCTTTATTGGCATTAACTCTTTTATGAGTTTCCAAAAACAACTCATCAATAATAGCTAAAAATAGTTGACTTCCCACTCCCATTCCCCCCCTGCAAGCACATTAACATCAGAATTCAAATTCCAAACAATATCGTATTTCCCCAAAAGTCCTGTTATTTCTAACTTAGTTAAATGTGTAATTTGATTATCTATAGATTCAGTCATGATTAAATATCCGTTAGACTAGTTTTTAAGCTATTAATAAAAAACTGATTTTCTTTTTCAGTTCCAATACTAATGCGTAAATGATTCGGCATTTCATAAATTCCCCCAACAGGACGCACAATCACCCCTTTTTGTAATAAGGCTTCATAAATTGGCATCGCAGGCTGTTTAAAATCAATACTGACAAAATTACCCGCCGACGGTATCCATTTTAAATCTAAAAATTCAAAAGCCGTGGTTAATTGTTTCATGCCTTTATTATTGGTTTCTACCGCTAATTGTAAATACTTTTCATCGGCTAAAGCGGTTTCTGCGGCAACTAATGCTAAGACATTATTATTAAACGGTTGGCGAACTCGATTTAATAAATCCGCAATTTCTGGACTAGATAAACTATAACCTATCCTTAATCCAGCGAGTCCATACGCTTTAGAAAATGTTCTAGTAATAATTAAATTGGGAAACTCAGCCAGCCAACTAATTGAATCCGCGCGTTTATCATCAGCGATAAATTCAAAATACGCTTCATCTAATACACATAATACGGTTTCAGGTAAGGCACTTATAAAGGCTTTAATCGCTTCAGGTTTTAATAATGTTCCCGTCGGATTATTAGGGTTGGCAATAAATACTAAGCGGGTTTTATTATTGACCGCGTTTAGCATCGCCTCTAAATCATGCCCATAATTTTTAGCGGGAATCACTCGTGCCGTTGCCCCCACTGCTTGCGTAACAATTGGGTACACCGCAAACGCATGTTGTGAATAAATAATTTCTAAATCAGGATTAACAAAGGTGCGAGTAATAATTTCTAATAAATCATTTGAGCCATTACCCAAGGTAATTTGTTCAATGTCCACGCTTAATTTTTTAGATAAGGCCGTTTTTAAATTAAAACCACTGCCATCTGGGTAACGACTTAATTCAGGTAAAACTTTAGTAATAGCTTTTGTTATATTAGGGTTTATGCCTAAAGGACTTTCATTTGAGGCTAGCTTAACAATTTTTCTTAAGCCTAATTCCCGCTTTAACTCATCAATAGGTTTACCCGGTTTATAAGGGATAAGTTTCTGTACACCTTTGAGGGCAAGATTAAAAATGCTAGCACTACGATAAGTCATAAGATAATTTAAAATATATAGTTGAAATTTGGTTACTGATGAAAAATAAGCCTACAATTCATCCAAATATTTTTCAGCATCTAACGCCGCCATACAACCTGCCCCTGCTGAGGTTACTGCTTGCTTATAAACTGAATCCATGACATCACCTGCAGCAAAAACACCTTCGATACTCGTTGCTGTTGCATTTCCTTCTATACCACTATTTACTTTTATATAGCCGTGATTCATGGCTAATTGTCCTGCAAAAATTCCGGTATTAGGTGTATGCCCAATCGCAATAAAAACCCCATGTAAATCAATGTCTTTAGTTGTTCCATCTTGAGTATTTTTAATTCTCATGCCAGTCACACCCATTTCATCTCCTAACACTTCATCTAATTGATAATTCCATTCAATCGTAACATTACCATTCAGATTTTTTTCAATTAGTTTATCGCTCAGAATTTTTTCTGAACGAAATTTATCACGGCGATGAACAACAGTTACTTGTGAAGCAATATTAGCTAGATACAACGCCTCTTCAACAGCGGTATTGCCACCACCAATAACAGCAACCGCTTTGTTTTTATAAAAAAAGCCATCACAAGTCGCACACGCAGAAACTCCACGCCCTTGAAATGCTTCTTCTGAGTCTAATCCTAGATATTTAGCGGATGCGCCTGTCGCAATAATTAATGCATCACAGGTATAAACACCTGAATCACCTGTTAATTTAAAGGGGCGTTGCGATAAATCAGCTGTATGAATTTGATCAAAAATAATTTTAGTATTAAAACGCTCTGCATGTTGCTGCATTCTAGTCATTAATTCAGGGCCTTGTACCCCATTAAAATCTCCAGGCCAATTATCAACCTCAGTAGTTGTAGTTAATTGTCCACCTTGTTGCATTCCTGTCACGATAACAGGGTTCAAATTTGCACGAGCAGCATAAATAGCCGCAGTATAACCTGCAGGCCCTGATCCTAAAATTAATAGACGACAGTGCTTAACATCACTCATTAGTAAACTCCATAGATAGTTGAATTATGATCGCTAATTATACGATGAATCCTTTATCTGTAAATTATTTAATCCATAAATAATCAGCTATTAATCCTATAAATATAGCCATTCCAAAATAATTACTGTTTAAAAATGCTTGGAAACATAATGTTTTATCACGATGGAAAATTAATTTTTGTTGATAAACAGATAATCCTGATGCAACTATTATTCCTAAATAATAGAAAACACCTAACTGCTGCAAATGTCCAATAATAACCAATAAACTTAAAACACTAAGTTGTAATAGGGCAATAATTTCACGCTCTTTATTACCAAATAAAATCGCTGTTGACTTAACCCCTATTTTTAAATCATCTTCTTTATCAACCATTGCATACATGGTGTCATAAACGATTGCCCATAAAGCAACCGTTAAATACATAATCCAAGCAACCACAGGTATATGGTTAATTTGTGCTGAAAAAGACATTGGAACTGCCCAGCCAAAAGCAATCCCTAAATAGGCTTGAGGTAAATGGGTATAACGTTTCATAAACGGGTAACTAGCGATTAAAAACACCCCAATCAAAGATAATAAAATTGTCATTAAATTTAATAATAGTACCAAGGCAAACGCAATCCCAATTAATATCATAAATAATTTTAAAGCTTCTGACTCCGTGACTCTACCTGCGGCAATTGGTCGTTGTTGCGTTCGTTCTACATGCAGGTCAATATCTCTATCAGCATAATCATTAATCACACAGCCTCCAGCACGGGTTAATACAACCCCTAAACAAATTACGGTTAGAACTAATAAATCAGGTTTGCCATCACTTGCCACCCATAAAGCCCATAAAGCTGGCCATAATAAAATTAAAATCCCGATGGGTTTATCGAAGCGTGCTAGTAACCAATATTGTTGAACTCTATCTAATAAATAATCTTTACTCATTTAAGGATTACCTTTTATCATCTCTATAATTTTACTAGTTGAATGCCCATCAATAAGGGTTAAAATTTTAACTTCCCCCCCATTATCAATCACCTCTTTATGCCCAGCAATAGCGGTAATATCACTATAATCGCCCCCTTTAACTAAAATATCTGGTAATAATTGAGCAATAACTTGCTGCGGGGTGTCTTCTGTAAACGGCATTACCCAATCGACACATTCAAGTGCTACCAACATTTTCATTCGTTGAAATAAGTTATTAATAGGTCGACTTTCGCCCTTTAAGTGTTTTACCGATTCGTCGCTATTCACTAGCACCACTAACCGATGTCCTAATGCTTTTGCTTGTGTTAAATAACTAATATGACCTATGTGTAAAATATCAAAACAGCCATTGGTCAATATAATCTTCTCACCCTTTCTTTTTGCCCTTGTTATTGAGTTTAAAACCTCTGGCAGTGTTCCTATGCCACGATGATGTGCTTGCTCCCCAGTTAATGCTTCTTCAATCTCTTCAGTGGTAACCGTTGCAGTACCTAATTTTCCAACCACAATCCCTGCCGCAATATTCGCTAAGGTAATAGCTTTAATTAAACTGGTATTAGCCGCAAGACTCGCTGCTAATGTCGAAATAACCGTATCACCTGCACCAGTTACATCGAAAACTTCTTGAGCTTCAGTGGGTAAATGAGTCGGAGAATCTTCCTTATTTAATAGCGTCATTCCTTGTTCGCCACGGGTAATCAGTAATGAACTTAGTTCTAATTCTTCTAATAAACGCATACCCTTAGAAACTATTGCAGCTTCATTGCTACACACGCCGACAACGGCTTCAAATTCACTTAAATTAGGAGTGATTAATGAAGCTCCACGATAACGACTAAAATCAGAACCTTTAGGGTCAATTAATACCGGTTTATTCATTTTTCGGGCTAATTTAATAAAATGGCTAATTTTATTTAATGTTCCTTTACCATAATCAGATAGAACCACAACCTGTGCTTGTTCAAGTTCTGCATGATAATGCTGAAATAAAACAGTATCATCTACTTGATGAAAACCATCTTCAAAATCCATTCTGATTAATTGTTGATGACGACTAATCACCCGTAATTTAGTAATAGTTGGAAATTCGTCTAAAGATTCAAATAAACACAACACCCCTGCATTTTCGAGCATTGTTGTTAAGGTTTTTGCTGCTTCATCGTTACCAACAAATCCCATTAATGAAACATTTACACCTAAATCAGCCATATTCAAAGCAACATTGCCAGCCCCACCTGCACGCTGTTCATCATTATTAACATGGACAATAGGAACAGGGGCTTCTGATGAAATCCGTGATGTTGTACCATGCCAATAACGATCTAGCATTAAATCACCAACGACAAGAATATGGGCGGAAGAATAATCAGGTAATTTCATAGCTTTACACGAGCCGTCAGTAAGACAAAATGCTATTATAACGGTTTTTTATGCTATCTAAGAATACAAACCATGCATATTAGTATCATTCATAACCCTCGTTGTAGTAAATCAAGGCAAACATTGCAGCTACTCAAAGATAATGGTTTAGATCCTGAGGTTATTGAATATTTAAATAATCCATTATCTGTATTACAAATTACGGATATTTTACAAAAATTAGCAATAGAACCACGAGAATTAATGCGAAAAAAAGAAGTGGAGTATAAGGAATTAGCATTAGCCGACTTATCCTTATCACGTGAGGCATTAATTGCGGCGATTGCTAACAATCCAAAATTAATTGAACGACCTATTGTATTAGCGAATAATAAAGCGGCTATTGGTAGGCCTCCCGAAGCTGTTTTAGCGATTATTTAAATTATTTGTAAAACTTTGGGATTAAGAGTGGCTAAAACAGCCCTTAAATTAACATAATGAAACCTCTCTATTTTTATTACACCGCTTTAGTTGGTTATTTTGGGTTATTTCTTTTAACTATGTTATGGAATACCTTACTAGCCCCTTCTGCCTATTTTCCTATTACTCTCGTATTAATTTTCATGGTAACCCCTTTATTACTACCCTTAAGAGGTCTATTAGCTGCCAAACCTAAAAGTTGCGCTTGGGCTGCTTATATTAGCTTACTTTATTTTATTCATGGCTCAGTAGAAGCTTTTGCTAATGCGGATCAACGATTACTTGCTATACTTGAAGTTATTTTTAGTTTATTACTTTTTTTTGGGGCGAGCTTTTATTTGCGCTTAAGAAAGAAGACCTCTTAAATTATGAGCATCCAATTTCCATTAGAATTTGAATTTCAGGCAAATCGAGGTTTTAATACCTTTTTTCCTGCGTCTAATCAAAAAATAGTCACCCAACTACAAGAGCTAATTCTCGGTACAAGTGAACAGCAAATTTTTCTTTATGGTGAAACCGCTTTAGGAAAAAGTCATTTATTGCAGGCATGTTGTCAATTTGCTCATAAGAAAGGGATGAACTCATTTTATTATCCTTTTGATAAAAAACGATTACCAGTGCTATCCATGCTTGATGGATTAGATAAAGTAAAACTAGTCTGTTTTGATGATTTAGGAGAAATTAGTGGAAATTTAGACTGGGAGCAGGCCTTTTTAAATTTTCTAAACCAACATTTAGCAAATAATAATCACCTTATTATAAGTTCTTGTCTACACCCCAAAGATATTAATACCAAGCTAGTTGATCTACAAAGTAGTCTTAATGCAGGGTTAATTCTAAAATTAAAGCCTTTGGAACAAGATCAAATAATTGAGGCACTTATTCATAAAGCCAATTATATGGGGATTACAATTTCTATTAAAGTGGCACATTTTTTAGTGACCCACTATGCCAGCGATATGTCGTCAATGTGGGTATTATTAGAACAATTAGATAAGGCAACATTATCTGCACAACGTAAACTAACGATTCCTTTTTTAAAACAAATTTTAGAATAAATATCGTCTTAAAAATTCATAATCAAGCAATTATTTTACAAATTTATCAATTTATACTTCACATTTTAAAAAAATCGCGTACCATAGATAGATTAAATTTTTGATTATTGTTTAAGGAACTTATCAATGGTACGCATTCGTCTTTCTCGCGGTGGCGCGAAAAACCGCCCATTTTATCATATTGTTGTGACCGATGGTCGTAATAGTCGTGATGGACGCTATATTGAACGTCTAGGTTTTTTCAATCCTTTTGCAAAAGGACAAGAAGAGAGATTACGTTTGGATATTTCACGTGTTAATCACTGGGAATCAAATGGCGCACAAGCTTCTGACCGTGTTGCTCGTTTAATTAAAGACCATAAAAAAGCAGAAGTATCTGTTACAGCATAATTAATTTTGTCATCACAAATTATTACTCTTGGTAAAATATCGGGAATTTTTGGGATTCACGGCGCATTAAAAGTTTTTTCTTTTACCGAACCACGTGAAAATATTTTAAATTATCCATCGTGGTTACTAAAAAAAAATAATGAGGTCATAAATGTTGATCTTATTAGCGGTAAACCACAAGGGAAAACAATTATTGCACGCTTAAAAGGCGTATCAGATAGAGATGCAGCTGCTATTTTAGTAGACTCTGAAATCCAAATAAGTAAATCTTTATTACCTGCAATAGCTGATGATGAATATTATTGGCATGATTTAATTGGGTTAAAGGTTGAAACATTAGACGGTATCAATCTTGGTGTTGTTGATTCAATACTCGAAACTGGCGCGAATGATGTCCTTATTGTAAAAGGTGATAGAGAACGACTAATTCCTTTCCTACAATCTCAAACTGTGATAAATATTAACCTTGAAACAGGGTTGATAAGAGTTGATTGGGATGGTGACTTTTAAAAAATATGCGTTTTGATGTTATTAGCTTATTTCCTGAAATGGTTACTAAGGCTGCAAGTTATGGGGTTACAGGTAAAGCTATTGAAAATAAATTAGTGGCGTTATCAGTTTGGAATCCACGAGATTATACTCACGATAAACATCGTAGCGTTGATGATAGATCTTATGGTGGTGGACCTGGAATGGTCATGAAATACCAACCTTTAGCAGATGCAGTTGATGATGTAAAAAATAACCTTAAAATTAAAAATTGCAAAGTTATTTGTCTATCCCCTCAAGGA
Organism: Methylococcaceae bacterium; assembly: GCA_030627205.1. GTDB lineage: Bacteria > Pseudomonadota > Gammaproteobacteria > Methylococcales > Methylomonadaceae > WTBX01. The sequence goes on along the minus strand of DAOUSN010000008.1, from coordinate 24,626 downwards.
AAACCAATTAATCAATCATTATTATCCGCAACAATCACTGAAGTAGACCAATTAATTTTGGTTGCTGGTCGTTATGAAGGTATAGATGAACGCTTTATTGAAACAGTTTGTGATGATGAATGGTCATTAGGTGATTATATTATTAGTGGTGGTGAATTAGGCGTGTTAGTCATTATTGATGCGATTACTAGATTAATTCCAGGAGTCTTAGGTGATGAAAATTCTGCTAAACAAGACTCGTATAGTGACGGTATTTTAGATTGCCCACATTACACGCGACCTGAACAATTGGTTCAAGCAGGCTCTGTTCCTAAGGTTTTATTAAGTGGTAATCATGCAGAAATAGCACGTTGGCGTATGAAACAGGCTTTAGGACGTACTTGGCATAGACGAGCTGATTTATTAAAGTATAAAAAATTAACCGCAATGCAGGATGCGTTGTTAGAAGAATTTAAATTTGAAGTTAAATAAGGTGTGGTAATGAGTAATATTATTAATGAATTAGAAAAAGCACAGCTTAGGCAAGATGTGCCAAGCTTTAACCCTGGTGATACGGTTGTAGTTAGAGTTAAAGTGAAAGAAGGTGAACGTGAAAGATTACAGGCTTTTGAAGGGGTTGTTATTGCAAAACGTAATCGTGGCTTAAACTCTGCCTTTACAGTTAGAAAGATTTCTTATGGTGAGGGTGTTGAACGTGTTTTTCAAACCCATAGCCTTATTATTAATGACATTCAAGTTAAGCGTCGTGGCGCAGTTCGTCGTGCAAAGTTATATTATTTGCGTAACTTAAAAGGTCGTGCAGCAAGAATTACAGAAAAGCTATAATACTCACTGTTATTTTAGGTAAAATAAAAAAGGCAACATTTAAGTTGTCTTTTTTTTGATGATTATTTTATAGATTTTATTTTTTTACATACTCATTATGATAAAATTCCTTAACTTTATAAATCAAGAATCAAAGATTTCTATTAAAAAAATTATTAGTATGTCAGTTATATCAGGCATTGCTAATGCTTTATTACTTGCTATTATTAACCATGCAGCAGAAAATGTTTTTAATGATACGATAACCTCACGCCTTTTTATCTTATACATATTAGCATTTTTACTCTATATGTATACACAAAGATTCATGCTTATTCATTCTATGCGAGCAATTGAAGAAGCATTACGATGTGTACGCGTTAGAATCCTTGATAAATTAAGACAAACTGAACTTAATTTTATAGAGCATAGTGATCGAGGAGATTTATACCTTCGTTTAACACAAGATTCAAATCTTATTTCCCAATCTATTGTTTTAATAAGTAGCGCAGGACAGGCAGCAATCTTAATAATGGTCTGCTTAGTTTATATTTTATGGATTTCTCCATTAAGTTTTTTATTAGTTGTCATTTTTATTATTATAAGTGTACTGGTTTATTTGTCACATAGAAAAAAAACCTTGCAACAACTAAATAAAGCTAGAGAAAAGGAAGGGACTTTTTTTACCATATTAAATCATCTCTTAGATGGGTTTAAAGAAATTAAATTAAACCAGATTAAAAATGATGACTTATTTGCACATATTCAACAAACTTCTGAGGAATTAGAGCAAATAAAAACAGAAGTAGGATATTTAGAAGTAACTGACTGGATGGCAGCCCGCTTACGTCTTTATTCTCTTTTACCTATATTGGTTTTTGTTATCCCTATTTTTTACAGTGAGCATACAAATGATATTTATAAAATCACTGCCACTGTTTTGTTTATTATGGGGCCTATTAACGTTTTAGTTGGTTCAGTACCTACATTAAATCGTGTTAACTTGGCATTAGATAATTTTAAAATTTTAGAAAATCAAATTGATGTTGCAACTCATCAGGCTATTAATCATTCCTCTCAACAATTGGATGATTTTCATAAATTAATTTTTAAAAATATAAACTTTTGTTATTTAGATAAACAAAAGCAAACTAGCTTTGCGGTCACTATAGATAATTTAATTATAGAAAAAGGCGAGATTATTTTTATTGTAGGGGGTAATGGTAGTGGAAAATCGACTCTTCTTAAGTTATTAACAGGGCTGTATTATCCTAATACAGGTTCTCTACATGTTGATCAGCAACTAATTAATAATAATAATTATGTTAATTTTAGAGAACTATTTTCAATTATTTTTACAGACTTCCACCTCTTTAATAGGCTTTATGGATTAAAAAATATTGATAAGAAGAAAGTAGATTATTGGTTAATCAGAATGAAGCTTGATGATAAAACTTTTTATTCTGATAAAGGTTATTTTACTAACATGGAATTATCCACTGGGCAAAAAAAACGACTGGCTTTTATTGCGATGTTATTAGAAGATAAACCAGTGATGATTTTTGATGAGTTTGCTGCTGATCAAGACCCTTATTTTAAAAAATTATTCTACGAAACATTTTTACCCGAACTAAAAGCTCAACAAAAAACTATTATTGCGGTAACTCATGATGACCAGTATTTTCATTGTGCGGATAAAGTTTTTAAAATGAATCAAGGACAAATGACACTATTATAATGAAAAATAAAATTATTGTTTTTTGGGTCTTTTTAAAGCATAGTTTTAAAAAAATAATTATATTACCTAAAAAGGTAATGGGTTATTTTTTAAGAGGCTTTACTCACTTTAGATATTGGCTGCGTGATAACCTAGCGTATTTTGTTGCCGGTATTTTAGTTTTTAGTTTAGGTTGTGTTTTCTATTGGCCTTTCATTGTTATTACGATTAATTCAGGTGAGGCTGGTGTACTCTATAAACGTTTTTTTGGGACAGTTACTGATAAAGTTTATGCAGAAGGTATACATCTTTTTTATCCTTGGGACACCTTAACAATTTACGATATGCGTATTCAAACTGTTCTCCATGAATTTGATATATTAACTAGCCAAGGGTTACCGATTAGCATTAGTTTAGCAATCCGTTTTCGCCCTGAGTATGAGATGCTAGGTGTCTTACATCAGCAAGTAGGACCTGATTACATCCATACAATCATTATACCTCAAGTTGAATCTGTGTTAAGAAAGCGTTTAAGTCTTTATAATCCAGAAGATATTTACATGAATAAACATGATGTTTTAACAAAAGTGGTGGTTGAAGCACTAGAGGAGCTGGGAAAAAAATATGTAACCACTAACGGTATTATTATACGTTCAATTGTGTTACCTGAACCTATTGCTAAAGCAATAGAAAATAAACTTATTGAAGAACAGACTGAAAAAGCTTACGAATATATCTTAAAAAAAGAAGAAAAAGAAGCTGAACGCAAACGAATTGAAGCCCAAGGTATTAAAGATTATCAAAATATTGTCGCCCAAACTCTTTCAGACCAGTTGATTAGGTGGCAAGGAGTGCAGGCAACATTGGAGCTTGCTAAATCTAATAATAGCAAGATTGTTATTATTGGTGCGGGTAAAAATGGTTTGCCAATTATTTTAGGTAATGATGCCCCTGTTACAGTTGACTCTACGACTACTAATGCTCTGAAAAATAAGAGTGATGCTATCTCTACTCCTATAGAATGAAGCTATTTATTTGCAGTTTGATGACCCTATTAATTAGTGCTTGTAACTTTGATTCTTACGAAGAAAGAACCCATGAGCGAGCAGCAATTGCTGAAAAAAGTACGGAAGAAATTATTATTGGTATTGCTTGGGATGAAGAGCATATCGCATTTTTAAATGGGGTAAATCTTGCAGTAAAAAAAATTAATGAAGAAGGAGGGTTATTAAATCGCTCTTTAAAAATTATAATTAATACCGATGAATCAAAACTTGAAGATACTTCTTTGTCAGAAGAAGAATATACAGAAATTGTTTTTGATATTGCTAAATCATTTGCAATAAACACTAACATTATTGCTGTTGTAGGTCATCGTACTTCAAAATCAGCCATTTTAGCTTCAGTTCTTTATCAAAATCATGGATTACTATTTTTAACTCCAAGTGCGACTAATATTAAATTAACCTCTCATCAATTTGATTACGTTTTTCGTGCTATTCCTAATAATGAAGAAATGGGGATTCATTTAGCTGATTATGTTGCAAAAAAAGGATATAAAAAAATAGCAATACTTTATGATAGAGGAAATTATGCAACTGAATTATCAGATACATTTTCAACCTATATTAGCGAGGAATATGGGGCAAAAATTATATTTAGACATTCATTTTTTGAAAATAAGATTGATTTAACCTCCTTAGCTATAGATTTAAAAAAATCCGCTAAATTTGATATTATTTTTATTGCCGCTAGTGATAAATTTACTGCTAAACTTTATCAAAAAACTAGGGATATAGGAATGAGAATCCCATTTGTTGGTGGAGAAACTTTAGATCGCCCCCCGTTTTTAAAGATTGTAAAAGTATGGGAAGATTCAGAAGAGATTAAAAAATCTATTATTCCTACATTATTTAATATAAAATTAGCGGAAAATCAAGAGTTTGTCGAGCTTTATAAACAAGAGTATGATGGAAAAGAACCCAATCAATTTGCAGCCTTAGGTTATGATAATATTACTTTATTAGCCCATGCTATTAAACGCGCTCAATCTACTATTCCACTTAGAGTTGCTGATTCTTTGCGTTATATGAATCCATGTCAAGGACTTGCGGGAAAATACCAGTTTTTTGAAAATGGCGAACTTAAATCTAAACCATTTTATTTTAAAAGTCTTAGCCAAAATAAATTTGATTACCAACAACTCAAAACAATAACAGCATCGTCAGTAGGCGTATTGGAAATTTGTAATAAAATTGATAGGGATAAAGATAGTATTCCTAATGACCTTGATGCCTGTCCTGATAATACTTCTGTAGAAATTACCAAAGGAATTTTAAAAACAGGATTATTAAGAGGTTGTCCTATTGATACTGATGAAGATGAAGTCCCTGATTATATAGATGTTTGCCCAGAGAATACATTAACAGAAATGTCCAAAGGTGTTAATCAACAGGGTTGTCCTCTTGATACTGATGCTGATGGTAAGGCTGATTATGAAGATGCTTGTCCTAATAATCCTGAATTAACTGAATTTATTAGTGGCAAGAATTGTGTCGAAGATAAGGATGGAGATGAAGTTACTGATGATATAGATAAATGTCCTAATAATAGCAAAGAAGAGATTGCAAAAGGGGTTAATAAAACAGGTGAGGAGCAAGGATGTCCTGTAGATAGTGATTATGATAAAGTTAAGGATTATATTGATGCTTGCCCTAGTAATAGCAAACTTGAAATAAGTAAAGGCGTTAATATTAAAGGTTGCCCTGCTGATAATGATAATGATGGTATAGTTGATTATCAAGATGCTTGTCTAAATACTCCTAAGGCGATACAAATTGACCTCCAAGGTTGTGGAATTGTCGAAAACAATATTATGGTACAACCTTTAAGAGTTTATTTTAAATCAGGGAAAATTACTTTAACAACACAAGGTAAAGCCTATTTAAAAGTATTATTAGAAGAAATAAACAATGAGCGATTAAAACAAGTTAAAATTATTGTCCATACTTTTAACAATAAAAATAGCTTAAAAAATCAGTCTTTATCAGAAGATCAAGCTGCCACTATTGACGATTATTTACAACAACAAGGTCTTGATTACGAGAAAACTATTGTACAAGGAGAAGGAGATAGCATCCCTATTTTAGATAATGATACGTTGAAAAGTAAAAAACAAAACAGCCGCTTAGAAGTTATGTTTACACAATTTAGGGATAAGGTAAGCTTAGATGATATAAAAGAATAAATAAATTTTAATAGCTAGTTCTAAATATGATGCTTCTTATTATTTCTAATCACCTTAATTCAAAATCAGTATAATTTTATGTCAAAAATAATGCTATTAAACTTTTTTGCAAGTCTACTCATTGCTTTATTAGGAATGAATCGAAAAATGGGGTTTTGGGGATATTTTTTTTCTTCATTGCTTCTAAGCCCTTTAATGGGTATACTTTTACTGCTGGTGTCTGATTCAAAAAAACCAGCAGATGAAAAACAATAAAGTTAATATTTACTATTTCAATAAACCTTCTAAAACAAAGTTTTATAACTGAAGGTTTAAAATACAGTTTATGTTTTAATTTATCAATAAAATCGTAAGGAGAATAAAATGGCTACTACAAAAAATACCTCTACAAAAGCACAAGAACCAGCGGATAATCAATCTTCTAAAAATCCACTTGATACTCGTGTTGAAAGACTTTCTAAAGCACATGATATAGTTAAAAATCACACGATGGCAGCAATTACCGTGGGTTTTATTCCTATCCCCCTAATTGACATGAGCGCATTAACTGCCATTCAATTGAAAATGCTTTATAGTCTTGCCAAGCGTTATGATGTTCCTTTTTCAAAAAATCTCGTAAAATCTCTTGTCAGTTCATTATTAGGTGGTTCTGTTGCCGTAACTGTTGCACTTCCACTTGGAAGTTTTTTAAAAGCAGTCCCGATTATAGGACAAACATCTGGAATGATTAGTACAGCAGCTATTGGTGCGGCATCAACTTATGCTGTTGGCAAAACCTTTGTTGCACATTTTGAATCAGGTGGCACTTTTCTTGATTTTAATGTAGAAAAAGCTAAAGCACATTTTAAAGAGCTTTATGAAGAAGGTAAAAGTTTTGTTAGCTCATCAAAACCAACAGAAACAGAGCCTACTAAGGTTTAATCATAGATAAAATGAGCAATGGGTCTTATTTTAAAAAAATAACGGTTTTAGTGGTATTTCTACTGAGTATTTCTTTAAACTCTATTGCAAATACCACTATTTTAAATATTGATAGTGAAAATAAAACCCCAGAGGAAATAGGCAATCAATTAGGGATTGAAATTAAAAATAAATTTCCAACTCTTGAATTTCAATATGATAGTTATTTAGATTTTTTATTAAGTGATATGCGGTTTGATTATTTAAATCGTCAAGTACAATTATTAAAAAAATCGTTGAACCCAGAGCATTTAGTTGAAATTAATGCCGTTGCAAATATGTTAGATCTTGACTCAAATGATAAATTAGGCGATGGTAAACTATCAAAAAATGAATTTTGGTTATTACAATTCCTTAGTGACCTGATTATAATTAATAAAGGGATTGCAATTGCCGTTATTAATGAATCTAACCATGATGTTATTATTGCAAGAAACCTTAAGTGGAAAAGCACCCCCAGTTTACGACAGTTACAAACAGTTACTGTTTATAATTCTAGTGAAAAAACATGGGTTAATGTAGGTTTTGCAGGTATTTTAGGGGTAGTTAATGGGTTTAATAATGATGGGTTATTTGTTTCAGCTATTAACTCATCTTCAGAACTAGTCACAGCAAAGGTATTGAAAAATCATCATTCGGTTGCATTTATGCTTAAAGAAACATTGCAACAAACAAATGTTTATAGTGCTAGCCAATTTTTGGATGGAAAACATTACCCTCGTGACCAACAAATTTTACTTGCAGATAAAAAAAAGGTTTTAGTGCTAGAACAACCTACTAAAGCTAACGGTTCGGTTAGAACAGTTAATAGCACCATTACTCAAACAATGTCTAAGTTTGAAAAAAATTCAAACAAACTCATTGTTGTCAGTTGCTTTGTATTAAAAAATTCTCCTAAAAATTGTTATTCCAGTGGTGATTATTATCGTTGGAATCGCTCACAAGTGCTGTTAAAGGAGTTTGACCTGAATTCTCCTATTGGATCATTGTCAACGGTTATGCAGGATCATAAAAACGGACAGCAAGCGATTTTTAATCATAATACATTAGAATCCATTATTTTCATTCCTTCAAGTCAAACTCTTTACCTTTTTAGTCGTTCTATTTCAAATACAAAAGATTTAAACAATAACTATCATAAATTACAATTAGTCAAAAACCAAAAATCAAAAACATCTAGCCTTGGAATGCTAATTTTTACTATAAGTGCTGGAATTTTAATGATAGTCTTAAGTTATATTTTTTATATTCCAACTTTAAAAATGAAAACTAAATAAACTAAATAAAATATATTACTTTCATAGCCACCATTACAAATTCTTGAAAGTTAAATCTAACCTTAAAATATCAACTGATTTATGATTGAAACATATTATTTCCATCATTAAGATCACTTAAGCTCATAAGATCATCTTCATTATCATTAAAAGCACTCACATTATCAGAAGATAATTTAATCATTAAACGTACATCATTACGAGAATCAGCTGAATTTAGTGTATCTTCATGACTAATTTTTCCTGCTTTATAAAGATTAAATAAAGCTTGGTCAAAAGTTTGCATTCCATCTTCACTACCTGCCTTCATAATTTCTTTTAGCTTATGAATATCACCTTGTCGAATAATATCTGATATTAATGGGGTATTTATTAAAATTTCAATCGCAGGAAATCGCCCTTTACCATCGGAGCGTTTAATTAGTTGTTGAGCCACAATACCCCTGAGATTCAAAGATAAATCCATAAACAATTGCCGGTGCATTTCTTCAGGAAAAAAATGTAAAATTCTATCCAAGGCTTGATTGGCATTATTTGCATGTAACGTGGTTAAACATAAATGCCCAGTTTCTGCAAAAGTAATCGCATGTTGCATGGTTTCACGGGTTCGTACTTCCCCAATTAAAATAACATCAGGTGCTTGACGCAAAGTATTTTTGAGGGCAACTTCATAAGATTCTGTATCTAAACCTATTTCACGCTGGGTAATCATACAACCTAAATGTGGATGCTCAAACTCCATCGGGTCTTCAATAGTAATAATATGACCTTTACTATTGCGGTTTCGATGTTGAATTAAAGAGGCTAATGTTGTCGACTTACCAGTTCCAGTAGCGCCAACAAAAATTACTAAGCCTCGTTTGTGCATAATTAAATCTTTTAACGCCACAGGCAAGTTTAAATCTTCAACTTCAGGAACTTTATTTTCTATCCGTCGTAATACCATACCAGCGGTGTCACGTTGCATAAATGCACTTACTCTAAAACGACCTAATTTTCCTGCACTAATTGCAAATTGACATTCTTTAGTTTGTGAAAATTCTTTTTTTTGAGCCGCCGTCATAATACCTTGAACTAATTTCAGTGTTTGTTCAGAGGATAAGGGGGTTTTGATGATTTCTGTTAAAATACCGTCTATTTTCATTGAAGGTGGCATTTTTGCAGTGATAAATAAATCTGAGGCTTTTTTTTGTACCATTAAGGCGAGCAAGCTAGTAAAATCCATTATTTATCTCTCAGATTAAACAAATAAAGCTTTATTAACTGCTTTACCGCGTGCCTCTTGTTTTGTAACTAATCCCTGTTCTACTTTTTCTGTTAAATCTTGATCTAAGGTTTTCATACCAAATTTACGCCCTGTTTGAATAGCAGAATACATTTGAGCTACTTTTGCTTCTCTAATTAAGTTTCTAATGGCGGATGTTCCCACCATTATTTCATGAACAGCAACACGTCCGCCGCCCACTTTTCGGCATAAATTTTGAGAAACTACTGCCTGTAATGATTCCGATAACATGGAGCGGATCATTTCTTTTTCTGCCGCAGGAAAAACATCAATAATACGGTCAACAGTTTTAGCCGCTGAGGTTGTATGAAGTGTTCCAAAAACTAAATGTCCAGTTTCAGCCGCAGACATTGCTAGTTCAATGGTTTCTAAATCTCGCATCTCACCGACTAAAATCACATCAGGATCTTGTCGAAGTGCGGAACGTAAGGCCGCTTGAAAGCCTAAAGTATCCCGTTTAACTTCGCGCTGATTAATTAATGATTTTTTAGACTTGTGAACAAACTCAATCGGGTCTTCTACGGTTAAAATATGCTCATAACGAGTACGGTTAATATGATCTACCATAGCGGCTAAGGTGGTTGATTTTCCTGACCCTGTTGGTCCTGTCACCAAAACCATTCCGCGTTTATGCTCTGTAGCATCTCTAAAAAATTGGGGTGCATTAAGTTGATCCAGACTTAAAATCTCAGAGGGAATACAACGAATAACTGCGCCAGCCCCTCTATTTTGATTAAAAGCATTCACCCGAAATCGTGCAACCCCTGGTAATTCAAATGAAAAATCGACTTCTAAAAACTCTTCATATCCTTTGCGTTGCTTATCATTCATGATGTCATAAATTAAAGCATGAACTTCTTTATGCTCTAAATCAGGTATATTAATACGCCGCATATCGCCATCAACCCTAATCATAGGGGGGAGTCCTGCTGATAAATGCAGATCCGATGATTTGTTTTTAACCATAAACGTTAATAATTCTGTAATATCCATACCATCTCTCTATAAGGTTTTTAGTGTAAAATAGCCTGTAATTTAAACGTGATCTTCTTTTTTATTCACATTATTAGTTATGGTAGCATTATTTTATAAACTCATCTTCTATGAAAACACTTAAACAAAATTTTTATTCTGTAAAATCACAAATACATCAAGCTGAAATAGCCTGTGGACGTGAGGAAGGTTCTGTTAAATTACTTGCAGTTAGTAAGACAAAGCCAGCAATAGATATAACGACACTTTATGAGCTAGGTCAACGAGATTTTGGAGAAAACTATCTTCAAGAAGCATTAAAAAAACAACAGCAATTAACAGCATTAAAAATTAACTGGCATTTTATAGGGCCAATTCAATCCAATAAAACCAAAGCTATTGCCAACCATTTTAATTGGGTGCATAGTGTAGATAGATTAAAAATAGCCAAACGTTTAAGTCAGCAAAGACCCACTCATCTGCCACCATTAAATATTTGTTTACAAGTTAATATTAGTGATGAACTTACTAAATCAGGGGTGAGTTTACTCGAATTACCTAAATTAGTGACTGAAATTAGTTTATTAACAAATATACGTCTACGTGGAGTAATGGCGATTCCAGCGCCGCAAGTGGCTTACGAATTACAACGAGAACCTTATCGACGACTTTACCAGGAAGTTATTAAATTAAAAGCATTACAACTAGATACTTTTTCATTTGGGATGACAGGAGATTTAAACGCAGCTATTGCAGAAGGCTCAACAATGGTTAGAATAGGAACAGCCTTATTTGGAAAACGGCTTTGAAGCGTGATGTTAAGTCAATAATAATTTTAATAGAAACTATAGGTATGAGTTAAACCATACCTATAGAAAAAATCTAATTTTTTAGATTATTAGTTAGTTTTCATGATAAGTAGTAAATTTAGCACGATATCCATGTAATCCTTTATAACAGGATGCAGTTTCTGCACAATAAACCGCGTTAACGCCACCAATATTTACTGAATATTTACCAGGAGTTACTTTTGTACGATAAACAATAGTAGTTTCACCTAATTTTGAATATTCTGCAGCTTTAAATTCAAGTGTTGACCAGAAATTACCCGCTGGATTAAAACTACCTTGTTCTTTTTCTGTAGTTGAATCCCATCCTGTGTAAATAGATAGTGCGGGATATAATTCACCACCTGCGGTTACATAGCTTTTGCTATTATCAGCATCATCGACCTTCATTTCATAAAATCCACTTTGGCGTGAAACTTCAATTTCTAAAATAGCATCTGCCTCTATTTCGACTGCAACCCAATCAGATGTATGTGTCCACCCAAAATTAGGCGCATCAAATTGAGGTTCAAAAGAACTTTTTCCGCCTACGCTACCAAGAATCTCAACAGAACCATGATGAGGCATTTTCACTGTCCACTCATAACCGATTCCCCCTTCCTCAGGATCACCATAGACGATATTGGATGCTGTAGTTACAGCTATTTCATTAAGATTAGCTGCATCTCCTGCCTCTGCTGAGATTACGATTGTTGATAAAGCTAATGCACTCGCTCCTAAAATCATTGCGAATTTATTCATTATTTGTCATTCCTAATTAGTAATAAAAAAAGAGTATGATTAATTACTCATTACTCACAATAAAGAATGAGCAAATACCGTACCATCTTTCATTCTAAGGCTTTGTACTTGTTATAAAATATAATTTGATATAAATTAATTAATTTGTGTTTAATGACACATTAAAATGGGTCTTTTGCCGTGTTATTTCAATCAAATGCTGTTTAATTTTCGTAAAAATACTCTCATAAAAAGTATTATAAGATTAACTTTAAGTGATTAGCAGTTTGATTTTAGTTAACGGTATATTTATTGCTTTGAATTAATGGTAATGGTAATCCTAATTTTTTACATATTAGCTTTCTCTTTATAAATATATGAACAAAATAAAAACAACTGCTATTTTTTTTATCATTAGTTTATTTTTAACTAAAACCGCTTATGTAGAATCAGCAGAGGTTATTTTGTCAGAGCAAATCGCTAAAGGAAAAGATTTATTTGTTAATGAAACCTTTGCAGGCAATGGGAGAACTTGCAGTACTTGTCATCGACTAGATAATAATCATACGATAGATCCTAAATATATTACCCAGTTACCAGATTCAGATCCTTTATTTATTGCAGAAACTAATCCTGACTTAGCAGAACTTGAGCGACCTAAGTTATTACGCCAATTTGGTTTAATTTTAGCTAATGTTGATGGCTTTGATAAACCGGGTGTATTGCGTGGTGTTCCTCATTTATTAGGTCTTAAAGCATCCATAACTCCAGAGGAAGAATTTGAAGGAACGGTTGTTAAACATGCTTTGGGTTGGTCAGCGGATGGCTCGCCTAATGATGGCTCATTACATCAATTTACAGTAGGTGCAATTACCCAACACTTTCCTAAAACGTTAAACCGAAAAGTAGGAATTGATTTTCGACTTCCCACAGATGATGAATCAAAGGCTTTAGAAGCTTATATGCTTTCTTTAGGGCGTTCAGAAGAACTAGACTTAGATTCCATGTTTTTTTCATCTCCTATTGTTCAGAAAGGACGGGAATTATTTCACAGTAAAGAACCCGGAACAGGTCAATGTAAAGGCTGTCATTTAAATGGCGGAGCAAATAGTTCAAGTTCGCTACAAAATGGAAACCGGGACACAGGGGTTGAAAATATGCCTGATAGCCCCCTAAAATTAGTCTGGAAATCAGTACCTCATGATGGTGGATTTGGACAGGAAAAACAAAACGAATGTGGTTGGTTTAAAAATCAACCCTGCTATGGCAATTATGAATTTAATATGACAACCGTCGTTGAAGCCGCAGATACACCGCCTTTTTTTCATAATAATTCAGTTAGTACAATCGAGGAGGCAGTGGCTTTTTATAATAGTAATGCGTTTCATCAATCTCCAGGGGCTAATCCTGCTGATCCCAGTGACCCTGATTCCGTTTGTGAACGGTGTATTCATTTAGAACCGACTCAAGTTACTGCGATTGCTTTATTTTTACGAACAATTAATGCCATGGAAAATATTCGGAGTTCTAATGCCTTAGAGTTACACTTAGAGCAATTAACAAAAAAAGAACGTCAAGAACAATTAGCACTTGCCATCGCAGAAACAACTGATGCTATTGAAGTGCTTGAAGGTGGTGCTATTATCCCTAACCCAGAATCAGTAAAATTATTAAGAAAAGCTTTAAAATATGAGGAAATTGCTTTAAATAGTCGCTATAAAATTGAGGCATTAAAATTAATAACGCAGGCAATTGCATTTAAATCACAAGCAAATGATTTACTCTTAGATTCTTCTAAAAATTAACCAAAGCCATATAATAATAACTACACATTTGATACATGAATAAATACTATAATTTCTTAATTTTAACATTAATCATTTCTACAAATTGTATAAATACAGTTTATGCAGGGGAACTTGAAACGAATTTATCAGAAAATAGTGACTCAGATTTAACCTTAGATTCGATGACTATTTATGCAACTCCAGATCAAGCATTTGAAAAAACCGATTATATTAAAGAGAATCTTGGAATGGCGACTGATGGGGCGGAGTTATTAAAACAAACGCCTGGGATTTCTGTTATTCGTCAAGGCGGAACCGCAAGTGATCCGTTATTAAGAGGATTAGGGGGGACTCGTTTAAATATATCCATTGATGGCGTGCCTTTTGCGGGGGCATGTAACCATCGAATGGATCCTGCAACCGCTTATATCACTCCAGGATCTTTTGATAGTTTAACCATTTTAAAAGGGCCGCAATCAGTTCGTAATGGGAACTCTATTGTCGGAACGGTTAATTTTGACCGAGAACCGATCAAATATGATGAATTAGGCTTTCGTACCTACAGTAGTTATTTATATGGGAGTTTTAATCAACAAAATGTGACCACGGATAGTTCATTGGGATTTGAACAAGGTTATATTTCTTATAGCCATAATAATTCTCGGGGAAGCAATTATGTCGATGGCAAGGGGAACGAAATTGATTTAACCTTTTATGATACCCGAAATGATCGCATTGCCATCGGTTATACCCCTGATGAAGATACTTTATTAGAACTTCATGGTTTGTTAAGTGAAGGTAAAATGGGGAACGCTACTATTCATATGGACGTTACCCGTTTAGACCGTTCAAGTTATGGGGTGCATTTTAAAAAATCTGAAATTAATTCATGGTTAAAAGAATTAGATGTTCGTTATAACTATACCCATGTTAATCATGCGATGGATAACTATACACTGAGGGAATTAAAACCCTTTCATGATTTTATTTTGATGGGACAATATTGGGATCGTCATTATGCCAAAGTAGAATCAACAATAGAAATTACCCCAGAAGTAGAATTGATTACAGGGGTTGAATATAAACATGATAGTTATGATGCGAATGCGGCAGGAGGATTACCTGAATTTGTTGATATTCCTAAAAATATTTCTCAAGAAGATAGAAACCATATTTTAGATTTTGATAATTTTGCACTTTATACGGAATTGAGTTATCAACCTAATGATAACTTGCGCTGGGTAGCAGGAATGCGTGGAGACAGCTTAGGAACACGAACAGGAACAATGCATGGCGCAGGGGAAACCAGTTCATTTGAACTTTCAGGGTCTAATAAAAACCGTCGTCAATTGTTATTAGCCAGCTTTTTAAGAATGGAATATAACTTTGATGATATTCCGTTAATGGCTTCTGTCGGTTATGGTCATGCAGAAAGAGCGGCGGATTACTGGGAAGTTTATAGTATGGATGGCTTTGATTTAGATGCCGAAGAAAATAATGAAGTCGATGGGGTTTTATCTTATCAAGGCGATGATTTTAGAGCAGAAATTTCAGGCTTCTATAGCCATATTAATAACTTTATTTTAGTCCATCGCGGAGATTCTGTAGCCAATATTGTTGCTCATCGTATGGGGGGTGAATTTAGTGCCGCTTATGATTTACATGAATATGTCACCTTACAAGGCAATGTTTCTTATGTGTATGGAAAAAACATCACGCAAAATGAAGCCTTAGCACAAACGCCCCCTTTAGAAGCGATGGTCGGGCTTAATTTTCATTATGGAGATTTTAAAGCGGTTATTAATACCCGTTTCGTGGATAAACAAACGCGGGTTCATAAAGACTATGGAAATGTATTAGCACTTGACAGTACACCGACTACAGGTTTTATTACGAGTTCATTAGAGCTTGCTTATAAACCCCATGATGCGATAGAATTTAAATTTGGCGTTGATAATATTTTTAATAAAGCCTATACCGAACATTTAAATCGTAATGCGTCAGCGAGTGCAGGCGGCCCCTCGGTGTTAAAACTTAATGAACCTGGGCGTGCTTTTTGGGGACGGGTTTCCATTGATTTTGATTACCCTAGCTAAATATAATATAAAACACGAAAAAATTTATTGATACTTTTTAGTCGTTAATTTAAGGAAACAGCATGACAAACAAAAAGATGAAGATAAAATCTATCACTTATGGCTTAATATCTTCATTACTTATTTTTTCTTCCAATAATGTCCTAGCCTCCTTTGATGGCAGTCAAATGAATGTTCGCTGGGAAATTTGGGATAAAGTAAATCCTGGTAACGGTGGGGAAGTATTAGCAGTTACCGATGAAATAGATGTCGTCGCAAGTGATAGTATAACCCCTGATATTAAAGATTTTCATAATAGCCGTGGCACGTTTGAACTTTGGGATGTTGATTTTACCACTCAAGGTATTGATTTAACTTATACCAGTATTAGTGTCCGTGATTTTGACCACCAATATATGTACATGTCTTCGATGGGATTTCATTTTGAAGATACGGAAAATAATTTACCTGATATTATTAGTGTCACTGTTGCCGACGGTTTAACCCCCTTTGGTTTTAATCCTAGTTTAGTGACGTTTGATGCTAATAATATCTATGTAGATTTAACAGGCTCTATGTGTCATGTTGATGGAATGGCAAGTATGCCGTCTTGTACCAATAATGCAAGTCCAACAGGCTATGATAACCAAATAAAATTAAATATTGTTTTTGCCGATGGAGGAACCGCCGCTCCCGTAGAAACAAATACTAATGCACGTATTGATAATTTATACACTTGGGCAGAACAAAAATATCCTGAATTTTTCCCCAGTCAACAACAATCAACAGATATTGAAGGTTATTATTCGCGTTATTACTCTGAGACAGATATTTATTTAGGGTCAAAAGATGGTCGTCTTTATGTTTTTGGTAAACCATTCGGTGGATTAGCTGATTTAGGTGATTTAGAACAGTGGTTTAATGATTTA
Organism: Methylococcaceae bacterium; assembly: GCA_030627205.1. Classification (GTDB taxonomy): domain Bacteria; phylum Pseudomonadota; class Gammaproteobacteria; order Methylococcales; family Methylomonadaceae; genus WTBX01. The sequence goes on along the minus strand of DAOUSN010000008.1, from coordinate 8,005 downwards.
TCTTTATAAGACGTAGTAGTTTAAATATTGGGTATAGCTATTTTGCTATGCCCATTGCACAAAAAAGCAATGGCCAGTTTCTGAAAATAAACTTCATTTATTTCGGTTTAAAGATAGTCAATCTCTCGTTAATAACTAAGCTACATCGTAAGGATTACCAATAATTTGTTGTTTTAAATTAGTTTTATCAAATGCCTGCCATAAATCATCATAAGTTCTTTTACTAACAGGGTGTTGTAAATTAGCAGCGATTTCTGCTAAAGGTTCTAATACAAAAGCATAGCGTTTAATTTCATCACGGGGAATTTGTAAACAACCCTCATGAATAATTAAATCACCATAAAGAATTAAATCTAAATCTAAGGTTCTTGCTGAAAATTTTTGGCTATCCTGTGTACGACCATGAATTAATTCAATTTCTCTCAGTTGTTTGGCAATGATTTTAACATCAAGTTTTGATTTAAAACCTACGATTAAATTATAAAAAACATCACCAGTAAAACCTACTGCCTCTGATTCATAAACACTAGAAATAATCAGTTCACCAAATTGATTTTTTAATGAAATTAGGCTAGAGCGTATATTTTTTTCACGTTCAATATTGCTACCTATACTAATATATCCTGTTATCATCACTATTTTTCTCCACGTTCAATAATAATTCCGACATCACTTGCGCCACTAATAGCCCCTTTTTTATTTAAATTAATTTTAACCCAAGGAACATTAAATTCGATACGAATAATATTGGCAATTTCTTCAATTAATTTTTCAACTAAAAAAAATTGACTCTGTTCAACAAAGGAAATAATACGTTTAGAAACAGCTTTATAGTCAAGGGTATCGTTAATATCATCACTTGTTGCTGCTTGACTAATGTCATAAGCCATTTCTATATTTAGTTCAATTATTTGTTTGGTTTCACGTTCCCAATCGTAGATACCAATAATGGTTTTAATTTCAAGTCCGCCTAAAAAGATAATGTCCATGGTGTTTTTCCAGTTAAAATAGTCGTTTTAATTAAGTATCAAATATAAATATATAATGATACAAGTTTTCAAGAGGTTTCAATTATGATTGAGTGGCTACTCGTTCCTAGTGCTTACTTAATAGGCTCAATTTCTAGTGCAATTATTGTTTGTCAATTAATGGGGATACCTGATCCACGTGGGCAGGGTTCTGGTAATCCTGGAGCAACCAATGTAGTTCGTATTGGCGGTAAAAAAGCTGGTGCAATTACATTAATAGGAGATGTTTTAAAGGGGTTAATTCCTGTGGTAATCGCACAATTACTTGAGGTTAATAATAGTTTATTATCATGCGTAGTCTTTGCAGCTTTTATAGGTCATTTATACCCTGTTTTTTTTAATTTTAAAGGAGGAAAAGGCGTTGCAACTTCACTTGGTGTTTCTTTAGGGGTTAATGTTTTTTTGGGACTTGCTATTTTAGCGACGTGGTTATTTGTTTATAAAATCAGTAAAATTTCTTCGTTATCAGCACTGATTGCGAGTATTTCTTGCCCTATTTATATTTGGTTAATCATTGGTGATGGTTATTTAATCACTACCTTCACTATTATAACGGTTTTATTATTATGCCGACATACAAGTAATATTAAGAAATTATTGGCAGGAGTAGAGAATTAGGCTTTTATTATGTTAGCAAAGATAAATAATTAAAGGCTTTATTTTCGGATTTTTTAGGCTATAGGAATAATTTTCTAAGCGTTAAAACAGCTTGAGAGTTCAATGATGCTACGCGATTATGCTGTTGACATAATGCCCCTCTAAAGCCTAAATAATCTGGGTTCAAAGTTAATAAGTTTTTAACATCTGTTTTTGCTAATGAACCCGCTAACCCAGATAATAATTGCTGTTGTTTCGCCATAGTTACAAATGCTAATATTGACTCTAAAGGCATAATTTGTGTTAAAGAACCTGTTTTTTTATTCATTGTGTCTAACATTACTCCTTTAAAGTTTAATATTTTTAATTGCTTAATAATACTTAAACAAGGCAAAGCATCTGCAAATAATACTGCAATTAATGATAAGTTTAGGCTTTTTAATTCAACTAATTTATTTAAAGTAGCTTGCGAATCCCCTTCAGGAAAAATGCCTATTTTTACATAATCAACCCCAGTTGTTGCCATTGCTTTGACCGCATTGAAAACTAAATCTGGCTGCATAGGAAGATCGCCTATTGTTGCACTAATCGGACATTGTCCCTTAATTATTGTAACAATATCACTGACAACATTAATATTTAATGCACCTAATGCACCACTTGAAGGTTGTTTAAGATCAATAATATCAACTTGTGCATTTAAAACTAACAATGCTTCCTCTTTATTCATCACACTTGCGAGCATTCCTGTCATGGTTTTTTGACCTCATATTTATGTTGTTCAATAAATGCCATTAACCAACCCCATGCTTCCCATTCGTGTTCTCCTGCAGTTTTTTCTAAGCCTATTTTTAAATAAGCAATTTCGGTTTCAATTTTTTCTAATGATAAACGCTGTAAACGGCTACATAAAATAGCGGCTTCTAATACCGCATATTGAGCGCGATTAAATCCTGTAAAAGGAGCGTGATTAACGTTATGTACACTTTTACAAAATAATTTAGGGCGTATTTCATCATCTTCAATACGAAGTAACTTTAATTCACTATGCGCTAAAGTATTCACTAATACCTGCCCATTAATCGTCTCAGCAGCTTGTAATTCCCAATTTTTTCGTCCAGTTAGACAACCAGCAAAAATACGAACATCATTACAATAGTTAATCACTGCTGTTTGTGAGCTTAAAATATTATTTAATGTCGTTGAAGGTTTAAAAGGAAGAATTATTAATTCATTATTTAAATAATGAACCCCCATCGGAGCAATATGAGGAACACCGTTTAAGTTGATAGAAGTGACAATAGTTTCTTGGATCATATTAAGTTTTGGTCGTAAATAATTGGATTATTTTGGTGTTATAATGTTTTCAGAACTATACTTGCCGCAGTTAAAGTTTGTTTTATATCAGTCTCTGTATGAGCTGCGGACATAAATCCTGTTTCAAATGCAGATGGGGCTAAATAAATCCCTTGCTCTAACATGCCATGAAAAAATCGTTTAAATTGAGCTTGATTACATTTCATTACTTGAGCAAAAGTGCTGATATTTTTTTCTTCACTAAAAAATAAACCAAACATACCGCCAACAGTATTGGTACTTAGAGAAATATCTACTGCCAATGCACGTTGTTCCATTTCAAAAACAAACGCTTGTGTTTTTTTAGTTAAATCGGTATAAAAATTCGGAGCAGAAATTAATTCCAAGGTTTTTAATCCTGCTGCCATGGCAATCGGATTACCTGACAAAGTACCTGCTTGATAAACCCCACCTAATGGGGCAATATTTTCCATAATTTCACGCTTACCACCAAATGCTCCTACAGGCATTCCGCCACCAATAATTTTTCCTAAAGTAGTTAAATCAGGTGTTACTTTATAAACAGCTTGCGCCCCACCTAGAGCTACTCTAAAACCAGTCATTACTTCATCAAAAATCAAGACAGATTCATATTGATCACAAACCTTGCGTAAAGTTTCTAAAAACCCTGCAATTGGTAGAATACAATTCATATTCCCCGCGACAGGTTCAACAATAATACAGGCAATTTGTTCGCCATAGTCTGCAAATAATTGGCTAACTTCTTCACTATTGTTATAACTTAAGGTTAATGTATCCACTGCCACCGATTCTGGAACTCCAAGGGAGCTTGGAACACCTAAGGTCAATGCCCCTGAGCCAGCTTTTACTAATAGTGAATCTGCATGACCATGATAACAACCTTCAAATTTGACAATTTTATTACGCCCTGTAAATCCACGAGCAAGACGAATCGCACTCATGGTTGCCTCTGTTCCTGAACTAACCATCCGTACTAACTCAATGGACGGAATTAATTCACAAACTTTGGCAGCCATTTGTGTTTCTAACTCAGTAGGCGCACCAAAACTTAATCCTTTTTTAACAGTTTCTTGGACGGCTAAAATTACTTCAGGATGGGCATGACCTAAAATCATAGGTCCCCATGAGCCTACATAATCTATATAGCGTTTATTATTGCTATCAAATAAATACGCACCTTGTGCATGGTCTACATAAACAGGTGTTCCGCCGACGCTACTAAATGAGCGAACAGGAGAATTTACACCACCAGGAATAACCGTTTTAGCGTGAGAAAATAATTCAGTTGCAAGTGTCATGTTTTTATCGTTATTTATAAAGAAATCTAATATTCCTAGGAATATTCTAGTATTTTGAAATGGGATTTTACATTTAAATTTAATTTTGTTTATTACGCGCTCGTTTCCGTAACCATTGAATAAGTTGTTTAAATTTATAAGCCCAGCTAGTCCTAACAATGGCGAATGATTGTTTTTTTTTCGCGGTTTGAAGGCGTTGTTTTAACGGCCCAATTAATAATCTCTCAAGGGTTGTTTGTTCTAAATTAGCAATAATTATTTCAACATCATTAATGAACGTTTTGTATTGACTATTTAGTGTATTAATTTCTTCTATATTATTATCTATAAACTTTAAGGTTAACTTTTGGGCAGCGGCTAAAGCTAATTTACTGACTTCATCTGAGGCGTTATAATCTTCTGCAATTTCCATCAGTTGATCGCAGATAAGTTGATATTGTTCATCGGCAACATCTTTAGTAAGCGACATGGTATAAATTCCTACTCTTGAGTTTTTTGATAATATAAAAAGGCTTGCTGCATTTTAATCAATGCAATTTCAAAATCTTTATCAAGGTTTATAGATCCTGAACCTCCATTTATAGCGGCTTGCTGCATTAGTCTTAGGCGTAAATCCATTTGACCTAATAAACGTACATACGCTGTCAACATATCTCCATAAGCTTCTAAGATTAAATTTTGCTGTTCTGCTTGAGCTAATAACATTAGAATTTGTATTTCCAATACTTTTAACTGTGGAATAGCCAATATATCACGAGTTTTAGCTGATCGTGGGGTTAAGTTAATTAATTTAAAACCACGCCCAGTTGCTGAAACCGAGATTTGTTCTAATCGCTCATTCAAGGTATCAACTAAAGCATAAACATCATTATCTTGACTCGAATCAATACTATTTGCCAGTTTTATAAATACACCAATATGGCGGCTAATATTTGTTCTAATTATTTGATAATGATAGTTATTAATTCCATAGCGAATTCTGTAAAATAACTCACTATCTATTTTCATTGTAGCAATCAATTTGGAGCGAATAATCGGTGAAATTTTTTCGATACTTTTAATAATTTTATGACGTTCAAACGCTTTTTGAACCTCAATTAAAATAGCATTTAATGCGGCTACTGACGGCGATAAATTAGCGGCAGCACTACGTAATCCATTAACAGATAAACTTAATAAATGATTAAATAAATTATTTTTTACCGCCTCTATCTCCTCACCCGCAATCAACTTGGTTAACAGCTTATTATAGGCATCAATAATTTTCCAAGCTTGAAGACGAATTACTATATCATCAACGGCAATATTTGAAAGCAATAATTGTTTGCTATTAAACGAACTTTTACGTGCATCTTGAATATTTTCACGTTGCTTTAATTGCTCTTGCTCTTTTTTTGCAACTGCATAATCAATAATAACATCTTCACTAATTTGTCGTACCTGTGTAAAAACCCGTTGATAGTCAGTAAATTCACTTTTTGGAACAACTGAGCAACTGATTATAAAAAATATTAGTAAAGAAATTGAAATCTTTTTAAAATATAACCCTAAATGAATATATGTCATTATTTATTGCATAATCACGCCTTTATTATAAATAATAAAGAGGTGATAATTTTTCCCCTATTTGCTTAAAATATTTATTAATCCTTTCAAATCATCTGTTATCGTTTTTATTTTTGGAATGTAGGTGTTAATTGTACCAACAAATCCTTGAATACTCGTATGGCCTACGGTTGTTTTTAATAGCTGCTCTCCCATTGTTTCTGATTGTAAATACGCATTTAGGATTGCATGTATTTCGTTTATTTTTTTAAGATAAACTTGTAATTCTAGAATTTTGTCTTTAATCGCAATAAAATCAAAATCTAACTTTTCTCGTGATAATGCAGCCGTTTTATTAATACTTTCTGCCTGAGAAAAAATCTTTCGTTTGGTTTCCAAGCGTTTTTCTCGGTTCATTGTTAAGATAGTTTTTTCCATTATGATGTTTAAACGATCAACGGTATTTTTTTGATAAATAGTAATATCTTCTTTAGCTTCTTCTTTTAACTTTTCAACAATAGAAATAAGTCCTGCGGATTGCACGGTAACTGCGGTAGTTAATACATCCAAATATTCTAGTTGTTTGACGGAAAGCTGTTTAACTTCAAGTGGAGTTGTACAACCTGAAAGTAGAATAGCTAAAAATAAAATAAAAAGTTTATAGTGATTCATCGTTTTTTTCCTGTAGTAAAGTGATCATTATTTAAACCCGTTCCAGTTTCGCTTTAGCTAATATTAACCATTTTAAACCATCTTTGTAAAAATTAATTTGTACTTTTTCTTGCTTACCTTCCCCTTCAGTTTGTAAAATAGTCCCTAAACCAAATTTAGCATGATTAATTTTCTCACCAGCTCGATAGCTATCGGCTTGAAGATTACTTATGTTAGGTTTATGAATCTTAGTAGCACGAGTAATATTGGCACGAATTCTAACATCTTGCACACATTCTGAGGGAATTTCACCTAAAAACCGCGAAGGACTTGGGTAGGTTTCTTTTCCATAAATTCGTCGTGATTCGGCATAAGAAATACACAATTGCTGCATGGCTCGTGTAATCCCCACATAACAAAGTCTTCGTTCCTCTTCTAAACTCGCCACATCACCAACAGAACGTCCTGATGGAAATAGACCTTCCTCTAAGCCTACCATAAATACTTGCTTAAACTCCAACCCCTTCGCTGAATGTAAGGTCATCAATTGCACACAATCATCAGCATCTGCTCCCTGCAATTCCCCTGCCTCCAAAGTAGCATGTGCTAAAAACATGGCTAACCTATTTAAAGTTTCATCTTCTTCGGTCGGATAATCAAAACTGCGTGCCGCATTCACCAACTCGACTAAATTTTCAATTCTTGCCTCGCCACGCGATTCTTTTTCCTTTTTATAAAAATCAATGAGACCACTTTGTTCACCCACCAGTTTAACTTGTTCAAATAATTCTAAGCTTTCACAATTAATGGCTAATTCATTAATTAATTGTTTAAATTTCTTGAGTGCATTAGCGGCTCGTGTGGGAAAAAAATCTTCTTTTAACAGTATTGTTGTCGCCTGCCAAAGTGATATTTTCTGACTACGCGCTAAATCACGTAGATTATCTAAGGTTCGAGTACTAATCCCGCGTGTAGGCAGATTAACAATTCTCTCAAATGAAGGATCATCATCATGATTAGATAATAAACGTAAATAAGCTAATGAATTTTTAATTTCTGCGCGTTCAAAAAACCGTAAACCGCCATAAACACGATAAGGAATCGCCCCAATCATTAAGCGTTCTTCAAATTGACGTGATTGGGCATTAGAACGATATAAAATTGCCACTTCTTTTTTTAAACCCCCTTTTTCCAGCCATTGTTTAATTCGGTCAACCACAAAATACGCTTCATCCTGTTCATTAAAGGCCGTATAAAGTGAAATTAATTCACCCTGCCCACGGTCTGTCCACAATTGCTTTCCCATTCGATTGCCATTATGACTAATCAGTTTATTGGCCGCTTGAAGAATATGCCCTGTCGAACGATAATTTTGTTCTAAACGAATTAATTCATGATTAGGATAATGTTTTTGAAAACTAAAAATATTAGCAATTTTAGCCCCTCGCCAGCCATAAATTGATTGGTCATCATCTCCGACAATAAATAAATTATCCCGTCCTTCGGTTAATAATCGCAACCACGCATACTGAACCGTATTAGTATCTT
>DAOUSN010000061.1 GCA_030627205.1 Methylococcaceae bacterium | reverse complement strand
TCATTACTTGAATATGAAATTATAGGAAAGAAAGGGTCAAGTCTTGCATCTTGCATACTTGAAAATTTAGTTTATACTGTACTTTGGTTTAATACAAGCAATGGTTGGTAAAGATAAGCCGCCCACTTCGGTTATTTGATCTTAACACATTATGCACAATGAAAGACCTGCCCCCAATTTTCTTGACCCCCAATTTGCTTGTTGATTTAACTCGAAAGATGCGCTTCGTACCTCAGCTCATCCTATAATTTAGCGCATCTTATCGCGTTTATAAGTTGTTATCTGTAGCTAAAGTAAATGAACCTGAATGGTTGCCATTAACTTCATAAGTATATTCTCCAGCAGGTAATTCAAAAACGGGCAACTGTATAGTCTTGTTAAATGAAGTAAAAGCTGGAAAGCACCCTATCTCTCCAGAAATAATTCTTTCGTTGTCTTGATAATATACTTTTATATTAAATTTGTTATTTAATAATTTACTTCTTATTTTACCAACTTTAGGACAACTGCTAGAAAATTCACCAGAGATGTTTAAAAAAATTTGGATAGGAAAACTGATGATTTTAACTAACTTAATATTGTTAATTTCTTGTATTTCTTCACCAATATGGTAATCTTCAAGTTCCCACCCCTTTTGTTCTGAGAAATTAAAAGAAGCATTATGATATATACCAGATGCATTTACCGCATCAATCATTGGAATAACTAATTTATTATTTTCCTTATGAAGTATCTGTAGAACCCATTTTTAAAACTCTACAGATACAAATATTATATATATTTTATGTGATTTACTTCAAAATTACCATTGTTGAGAGATGAATCTTGATGTTGCTCCAGTTAATGGCGTGCCACCAGGATCAACTACTATACCAGTCGGAGATAGGTTTCTTATAGCATCATACAGTTCTGCGGTAGTAAATGTTCCATCACTGCAGACATTTGACTGCCTACGCAATAAATTAACCATGATTTCACATGATTTCGAAATAAATTAACCATGTAATAAGATGTATCCTATATGTTTACTGAGTTTCATAAAAAAAAGTGGAATTATAAACCTGACAAATTCTACTTTTTCATAACTCTACTTTTTCATAACTCTACTTTTTGCTGCTTCAATAGCTGTAGCTTTTATAATTCTTTTTCCCATTTCATCCGTATTTTTATAATTATCAATTAATTTACGCTCATCTGCTGTTAAAGTTGATTTTTGTACACTTTGAATTCCAGTTAGAATATATTTCACATCCATACCTGCTTTTGCTATAGCTGTAAAAAAACTACCCATTGGGTCTCTATTGCCTGCCTCATAGTTGCAATAAGTGCGCTTTGCAACACCTCCTATTTTAGCCATCTTATCTTGGTTTAACTCAAGCCTTTTACGCTCTTTAAGCAATCTTTTTGAAATATTGCACATACATTCATCATTTTTTATTAACAGTTGCACTAATGTTCAACATAATGTATTTACATTTACAGTTTAGCTGTAATAAATATTACCTTAAAGGTGTGTAAATGCAACTTTCCCAAGAATTAGTTTATGAAGTTCACTGTAGTTTTATAAAGCAAGGAACGTCTTTAAAAGCGTTTTGCCTTAAAAATGAAATTGATACAGGCAATATCTATCGGTATTTACGTGGTGAAATAAATTCAGAAAAAGCTATTTTAGCGCGTGAATTAGTGATTAAAGCCACCTTTTTGGATGATGACAATGATTCAGTGGCTTAGTACTAAAGAGTTTATGAATACGCTTAGTTCGCTTTGAACGTTCGCGGTCTGACTCATCGATTACCAGTGTTCCTTCTGTTATTCCATGACTTTTTAATATGAGTGTCACACTCGCTAATAACAGGTAATTCCAATTTATTTTTGAACAACGAAACATCCAAGAGAGTGCGGCAACCTGATACTTTCCTAAGCTTGCACGTTCAAACTTTGCCTAACAGACCGTGTTGGTTAACAAAATCCCAGCCAATGTTGTTGTAACGAGGTTAACTTTGAATTAGGTTTAAGTTCACAATGCTTTATTTAGGTCGGTTACAAAGGTTTTTATAAAATCTGCTGGAACTTGAGTCAACATCTGGCTGAAATATATATTTATGTTAATATTTTGTATAGAATATCTGTTTTTCTGTCATTTTTCCAGAATTAAAAACTTGAAGATAGAGTTTCTATGCAAAACAATTTGAGGTTTTTTAAGAATATATGACACAAAATATAATTTATGCCCTTGATTTTGATGGGGTAATTTGTGATAGTGCGGTTGAAACCGCGATAACAGCTTGGAAAGCGGCATCAAAAATATGGAATGATTTCGATACTGTACTGCCATCGCAAGACTTAATTGAGAAATTTCGTTTTATACGCCCAATTTTGGAAACTGGTTATGAAGCTATTTTAATTATTCGATTGTTATATCAGGGGGAAAGTGTTGAAGCACTGATAGCTAATTACGAAAAAAAAATACAACAATCAATTAAATCTTCAACTAAGGATATTCCATTTTTAAAACAATTATTTGGTGAAACACGTGATCGTTGGATTGCAGAAGATGTTGATGATTGGGTTATGATGAATCCTTTATTTTCAACCATTGCTAAAAAGTTACAGCAACTTAATGAGCAGACGGAATGGTATATTATTACCACTAAACAAGAACGTTTTGTAAGCCAGATATTAAATGCCGCTCAGATTCAATTAGAAAACCATAGAATTTTTGGACTTGATCGTAATATGAGTAAAGAAGCGGTTTTAATTGAATTATTGGCTAAACATCCTCAAGATGAATTTTATTTTGTCGAAGACCGATTACCAACTTTATTAAAGGTGTTGAAAAACAAACATCTACTGGAAGTTAAATTATTTTTTGCAACCTGGGGTTATAATACTGATGCTGATAAACAACAAGCCAAAATGTTACCTAAGATTGAATTAATTAATTTGGAGAATTTTTTGTTATTAGCATAAAAGAGCATTTTGATTATAGATTCATGGTAAAAAAACTTAAAAAATGCGAAGATAACTCCCTTGAAGAAATTATTAATTTTAAGTTTATTTTTACGGAGAAAACAATGCTCAATAAAGTTATGTTGATTGGCAATTTAGGGGCTGACCCAGAAGTTCGTTATATGCCCAGTGGTGATACTATTACGACTATTAATTTGGCAACAAGTCGGCGTTGGAAAGATAGACAAACAGGTGATCAACGTGAAGAAACAGAATGGCATAGAGTGACCTTTTTTAATATAGGTAATTTCAAAATAGCAGAAATTGCAGCTGAATATTTAAAAAAAGGCAGTAAAGTTTATGTCGAAGGACGGATAAAAACCTCCAAATACCAAAAAAATGGACAGGATCATTATTCAACGGCTATTATTGCAGATCAAATGCAAATGTTAGATTCGCGTGCAGGAGGAACAGGTGATTTCAGTCAACAAGGAGGTTCTGTTGCGCCACAAACAAATCAAAATCAAAATTTTCAACAGCAGCCTCAGCAAGTCAACCAACAACAACCACAACAACAGTCACAACCACAAAATTTTCAACAACCTCAACAAGTTAATCATCCTGCTCCACAACAAAATTATCAACAAACTCAACAATTTACACCACCAACACAACAAGTGCCATTACAGCCACCTCCTGTTCAACAAGAACAACAACCTGTGCAATCGTTTAATCAATCGCCGCCAGTTCAACAATCACAACCTGAAAAAACAACAACAAATTCTGTAAAAGATGATTATAATGATGATATTCCTTTCTAAATAAAACTCAAAGAGCCGTTTTTCAGACGGCTCTACCAATAATGAAAAAATTTCTAATTAGTTATTTTTTTAGTCATGAAGTAGGCTGTTTTCTAAATTTATAAAGACCTTAGCCTATTATAAGTATCTATCTTCATTTTTATTATCATATTGTTATTTGATGCCGACCTCTGAACAACGTCTACACGCTTTGCCTTATTTTAAAGACAGCGCACTATTATTTGCCAGTATTGCTCATCGACCTTGGGCAATTTTTCTTGATAGTGCTTATCCTTATAGCCAGCAAGGACGTTATGATATTTTTTCTTGTGAACCAGATTGTACACTGGTTACTCATGGAAAATTAACGACAGTAACCATAAAAGGGGTGAGTAGCGAATCAACCATTGATCCTTTTTTATTAATTAAACAACAGTTACCCACTATTAAATCTAATGATAATTTACCATTTAATGGCGGTGCATTAGGTTATTTTTCTTATGATTTGAGTCGTCGTTTAGAAAAACTTCCTAATTTAGCTAATGATGAAGAAAAAGTTGCAGAAATGGCAGTAGGAATTTATTCTTGGGCAGTGATTATCGACCATCAGCAACAACAAAGCTGGTTAGTTGGTAATAATATTAAAACAACTTTTTGGCAACAACTCATTAATCAATTTAATCATTTAAAAACATTAACAAAAACTACAAACTTTAAGGTTTTACAGCCGCTACAGTCCAATATGAACCAGGATTTTTATACTCGTGCTTTTGATAAAATCAAATATTATTTAACCGAAGGGGATTGTTATCAGGTTAATTTAACCCAACGTTTTCAAAGTAGCTGCTCAGGTAACCCGTGGGTTGCCTATAAAAAATTGCGAGAAATAAACCCTGCTCCTTTTTGTGCTTATCTCAATTTTCCAGAAGTACAGGTTTTAAGTTCATCTCCAGAACGCTTTTTAAAAGTAACCGAAGGTGAGGTGGAAACTAAACCTATTAAAGGTACACGTCCAAGAAAAATAGATGCTGTTGAAAATCAACAACAAATTGATGACTTGATTAATAGCGATAAAGATCGCGCCGAAAATGTGATGATTGTCGATTTATTACGCAATGATATAAGTAAAAATTGTGAGAGAGGATCGGTTAAAGTTCCATTCTTATTTAATGTTGAAAGTTATGCAACTGTTCATCATTTAGTAAGTACAGTTAAAGGAATTTTGATAAAAAATAAACACGCATTGGATTTATTTAAAAGCTGTTTTCCTGGCGGATCAATTACGGGAGCACCTAAAATTAGAGCAATGGAAGTTATCGAAGAGCTTGAACCAAATCGGCGTGGAATTTATTGTGGATCTATTGCTTATATTGGATTTAATGGCAATATGGATAGCAGTATTACGATTAGAACTCTAGTGCATTCAAATAATACTATTCGCTTTTGGGCTGGTGGAGGGATTGTTAATGATTCTATTATGGAAGATGAATACCAAGAAAGTTTTGATAAGGCGGCAGCAATGATAGAGTTGTTAACACAATTTAGAGCAGTAAAATAATCATAACTACAGTCTCTTGCTCTGTTTAGATCACTGATGTTACGCAGTAGCTTGTTTTAAAATCTGCAATTCATCGAATGCCTGCCGAATAGCTTTTAAATACAGCTTGCGCTTTAATGCAAACGCATTAAGTCCTGTTTTTATACTTAAG
>DAOUSN010000078.1 GCA_030627205.1 Methylococcaceae bacterium | reverse complement strand
TGTTTTTAAAAAAATTTCAGCTTCAGTTTCTACAAAAGGCACTAAGTACGCGTAACTCCCTATATCTAAAATAAACATTTTTTGATTTGGATATTTCAAAGTATTTGGGTGCTTGATTACGTCGAGAATTTTATTTTGTTCAATTTGACGAATAACCCGTTCAAACGAGATTCCACGTTCCTCGATGAGCTGATTGTTTTTCTCAATATTCCAAGCAAATTTTTTCATATCTACAATCTAACACATTGTATGCCTTTTGTAATCACCCAAAATATCTACCTTTTTAAGAACTCTACTTCTATAGTCGTCTTTAATTTTATCCGTTAAAAAGCACTTAAAAATAAGTCATGTAGCCTGTATGGAGGAACGGAATACAGGGTGGTCGGTGTATAAAACTAATGAAACAAAATATTTGGCATGAAAAATAATTACCTTTAAGTACAGTCGGTTATATTTTTCCATATTGGTGTCTTAAGCTTATTTTTCTATAAAAACTAGGAAAATAAATTATTTCAATAAAATTTAATGGAATATCAAGTTTTTGAAATTTAAAAATAACTCATTAAAATCATAACCTACTGTTATATACGGACATTAAATTTCATGCCAGTTTTATAGCTTTGTAGCACTAAAAACTGGAAGACCGAGTTATACGTAACCTTCCTACATGCATTCACCTGTATTGCTATCTCGAAGAGTTCCCTGAACAATTCCTTCAGAAATTAATGCACCAAGTTTATTCGATACCTTCCTATACCCAAATTTCGAATAAATAGACTCAAAATTTCTATGCAGTTCTGCTTTTGTTGCAATATCAATTACTCGGTATTCAACTTCAATTCTCTTTGCTAATCCCACCTTATATACTCTTACAACATTAGCCATCACTAAAACACCATCATCATTTGCCTCTGATTCTGTGTGAATAATGACCGCATTCAATTGTTTCCTCAATAGCTGCAAGCGAATATCAATTGCTAAGTTTGTTATTATTTCTTCAATTGGGTCGACATCCTGTCCAACTAATACATAAATTTTCTGTGACTTGATAAGGCTTGATACTTTAATAGAGCACTTATTGTTTTTATCACCTGCACACCCATAAATACTTAATAATATTATGGCCAATAAGAATAGAAAATATCTTTTTTGAATCATGATGATTATTCCCTAAGTCAAATACCTCCGACAAAGCCGGAGGCTTGAAAATCGTGAACCGCTCAAAGCGGGTTTATTTATTTACCACCTAATAGTGGGGTTAAAATATTTCAATAAATTATTTTTTACTTCGACCACGCAACAATCCCTGCTGAAATCCATTCCCTTCTTGCCATAAATCGCCCGCTAATAGAGCAACAATTTCTTGTTTAATTTTTAACTGTCTATCCGACTCAAAAAATAAATTTTCCACTAAATTCGAGCCATAAAATCGCTCGATGAGTCGATGCATAGTTTTAAAGCCTTTTTGGTAAAACTCATCACTGCTTGCATGTAATTCTGGGTTAGCTTCGGTGCCAGCTAATAAACCTTCATGTAGCTGATCGGCAACAAATTCAGCAGTCTTCAGGGCAAAGAAAAAACCGGAAGAAAAAACCGGGTCTAAAAAGCCTGACGCATCACCACAGCAAGCAAAACGCTGACCATGACGTTGGGTATTTTGATAACTAAAATCGGCTTCAATGCCTACCTCAGAAAGCACCTCAGCCTGTTCCAATAAGCTAGCCATATAAGGAGATGCTTGCACATATTGCGTAAATAAGTCGGCTTGTTTTAAATTATTAGGGCTCTCTTTTTGCACCACTAAACCGACACTCAATCGCTCACCGGTTAAGGGAATACACCAAATCCAGCCAATTGCAGATAAGAAAATTTTTATATTTCCATGCTCAAACAGCGCCTGCGCTTCTGCTGAATCTGCCAATTTATAATGTTGATATAAGGCAAATTTACCTAAGTTAGCTATTTTATTAATGCTGGCTAGTTTTTTACCCATTATGGCATTACGCCCTGTTGCATCAATAAAATAACGCCCTCGATAACTGGCTTTATCGGTTTCAATCTTTACCTCGGCTTCAGAGCAGTCAACTTGCGTCACATTTTCTTGCTGATGTGCTTCTACGCCTTGGCTAATTGCATTATCAAATAAGCGTTTATCAAAAACTGAACGCTCCACTTGAAAGGTGCGATATTTTCCTGCAAAAGGAAAGTAGGTTTGTCGACC
>DAOUSN010000003.1 GCA_030627205.1 Methylococcaceae bacterium | reverse complement strand
TAAAGCCTTAGGACTTAAAAGTTACACCAAAGGTTTAGTTGATATTCGTACCGATGAAATTTGGTTTGAAGCGAAAGATACGGGCAAGCATTCTAGTTATGCGATGTTTACCCAATTATTGCATTATGTGCAAGATGGGCTTAATAAAGGGGAAACGATTCCGCCTTTTTTAGCGGTAATTGATACTGAAAAAGCCGCGTTAATGAAAACTTCGGATGTGTTGCCATTTTTGAAAAAAAAGACGGTGAAGTGGGGCAAGTCGGCGAGTCAATACCCTAAAGAGGCGTTAGATGAAGTTTCCGCCCATATTGGGACTCAGATTATGCGCTGTTATTTTTTGCCGACATCGTATGCGACTGTAATGAATAGTTTATATTGATGTTATGATTATTGGATAGATAGAGGCTATAATCATAATTTAGTCAATAAGTAGAATCAAAAACGAAGAGTAACATTTTAATGAATAACTTATCATTTATTAGCAATATAGATTTGTTCAATCACGTCCAACAAACGGTTGAAAAATATCGCTTTACCATTAATTTATCTGAATTCAATAAGAATATTATTGACCCTGTCAAACTAACATTTGATGCAAAAGTTTATGATAAAAGTATTGAAGAAGTGGTTGAATCTGAAATTTTAAGACAATTAGATAAATCCAATACTAATCATATCGGTTATTTTCATCAAAATATTTTCAAATATATCGGTGAGGGTTGGCGAGTACCTGACGAGGGTTTTGATGTAGTGAATGATACGCAAAAAATTTATGTTGAAATGAAAAATAAGCACAACACCATGAATTCATCCTCTGCACAAAAAACCTATATTGGAATGCAAGATAGGCTACTTAAAGAACCTGATGCAATCTGTATGCTGGTTGAGGTCATTGCCACTAAAAGCCAAAATGTGAAATGGGTAGCGAGTATCAATAAAAACAAAATTTTTCATGAGAAAATTCGTCGAGTTTCCATTGATAAATTTTACGAAATAGTCACAGGCGAACCCACTGCTTTTAAACAGTTGTGTGAAAAACTACCCGCTGTGATTGAAGAAGTGGTTAACTCACTGTCACAAAGAAGCAGTGTAAACACCGTTTTTGATGAACTGAAAAAAATATCCCCTAATTTACCAAAAAGTCTGTATTTGCTCGCTTTTAAAAAATACCAAGGCTTTGAGCAGTTTGACTTATGAGTTTTAAATCCATTGAATTATTTGCAGGCGCGGGTGGTTTAGCACTGGGCTTGGAAAAAGCAGGCTTTAACGCGGTGTTACTCAACGAACTTGATAAACACGCCTGTGCCACGTTGCGCCATAATCGCCCACAGTGGAACATTATGGAGGACAATATTGCGAATATAGACTTTATGCCGTATCGCTACAATGTTGATTTTGTCTCAGGCGGTTTTCCGTGCCAATCATTTTCGTATGCAGGTAAACGGGGCGGTTTTGATGATGTACGTGGTACGTTGTTTTTTGAATTTTCCCGAGCGATTGGGGAAATTCAGCCAGCAGTGTTTTTAGCGGAAAATGTTCGCGGCTTATTAAGTCACGATGGCGGACGTACCTTGGAAATCATTAAAAATGTGATTGTCGATTTAGGATACACCTTAGTGGCTTCTTCGGTTTTAAAAGCGATGCACTACCGCGTACCACAAAAACGTGAACGCTTGTTTTTGGTGGGCGTGCGTAATGATTTGGCGAATAAAGCCGCCTTTAGTTTTCCTAAAGAGCATGAACGCGTAATGACCTTGCGAGATGGCTTAAAAGCAGGTGAATTATATGATTGTGATGTACCAGAATCCCTTGGGCAACTGTATCCACCGAAAAAGAAGGCTGTATTAGATTTAGTACCAGCGGGTGGTTGTTGGCGACATTTACCCGAAGATATTCAGCGGGAATACATGAAAAAAAGTTATTTTCTAGGCGGTGGAAAAACAGGCATGGCGCGACGTTTGTCATGGAATGAAGCAAGTTTAACACTGACCTGCTCACCCGCTCAAAATCAAACCGAACGCTGTCATCCTGATGAAACGCGTCCTTTAACCGTGCGTGAGTATGCACGCATACAAACTTTCCCTGATGACTGGCAGTTCATGGGGTCAATGTCAGCGCAATATAAACAAATTGGTAATGCGGTACCTGTGAATTTAGCTCATGCAGTGGGTAATAGTTTGATTTATTTACTTAATAATTTAAATAGAGCAGATGCAATTCACCAATACTGCAAGCAAGTAGTCGCGTAGACTTCTTTGTACTGGATGTTTACAACGGCAAAATACTTAACGAAGTAAACGCCCCCGACCGTTTTGAATCTGATTTTATGGTGGAATATCTACAGAAAAATAAACTCTCCAAACAAGCCAAAGCCGTCTTAAATGCAGGACGCGAATTATGGCAAGCTTATTTTTCTGAAACTGATGTCTATACTGTCCGCGAAGAATTAAAACTAAACCGCCCCGATGTTGGCTGGTATCAAATCCGCAATGCTCTCAAAAAACGTAATGCAAGTAGTGATGCCATTCCTACCGATTTTACCCCCTTTGAAACCGTTTATAAAACCCTCACCGAAAAACTTAAACCGCAAGTATTTGAATTAGGTTTTTTGCGTAGCTAATTTTTAAAATCCTAAGTCGGTAACCTAAGATAATGGGTTTCTTTATTTAAGTGAAAAATTGGTTTGGATTGAAAATTAATGTAATAATATAACATTACATTTACTTTTAGAGTGTTCCTCCATGAGACAAATTTCTATTTTATTCATTTTTTTAGTTTCATTAATGTCATTAATGTCATTAATTCCATTAGTTTCATTTGCGGCTGATAACGTTATAAAACTAGAGGATGTATTAGTTTCTTCTCCCTTAGCTAATACAAAAGCAGCAACCGTATTGCCTGTTAATATATTAGAGGGGAAGGAATTAGAAATGAAAACCGCGAATAGCATTGGTGAAACACTGAAACACGAATTGGGTATTCATAATGCTTCTTTCGGAGCAGGCGTAGGTCAACCCGTGATTCGTGGGCAAACAGGTTCGCGGGTTAAAGTGTTACAAAACAGTCTTGATAGTTTAGATGCGTCCAGTTTAAGTCCTGACCATGCTAATAGTACCGAACCCTTATTAGCGCGTAGAATTGAAGTTATCAGAGGGCCAGCTACCTTACTTTATGGGAGTGGTGCGATTGGCGGTATTATTAATGTTTTAGATAATCGTATTCCTGAAACCTTGCTAGAAAACTCATTTCATACCGCCTTAGAACAACGCTTTAATTCGGTTTCCGATGAAACTAGTAGCGTATTAAGTCACGATGGACAATATAAGAAATTCGCTTGGCATCTGGATGGTTTTTATCGTCAACGTAATAACGTGGGTATCGCAGGTAATGCGATGAATGGAAATAATGGAAATAATGAAAATTTTGAGAATAATACCCACGGTTTTATCGACAATACGGATGCTGAAAGCTGGAGTGCAACCTTAGGCGGATCATGGATAGATGATTGGGGATTTATTGGGTTTTCTGTCAATTACTTGGATAATAATTACGGGATTCCAATCGCTGATGAAAAAGTTCGTATTGCCTTAAAACAAACACGCTACGATATGAAAGCTGAAATTAAGCGTCCATTTGAAGGCATAAAAATGGTAAAATTACGGTTAGGGGTTAATGATTACGAACATAGTGAAATTGAAGAAACAGGTGAAGTGGGAACAAAATTTTTAAATGATGCCGTTGAAGGGCGCGTTGAAGTTTTACATGATAATATAGGATTTATTGACCAAGGTGTGGTTGGTTTTCAAATAGATTCAAAACAATTTTCAGCCATCGGTGAGGAAGCGTTTGTGCCTCTCTCAGATATTAAATCTTATGGCATATTTATGGTAGAAAATGTTTTTCTAGGCGATTGGACGTATGAAATGGGTCTGCGTATAGAGCATCAAACAATTGATGCAGAAGGTTTTCAAAAAAAGACTCATACCCCAGTTAGTGCGTCAGCGTCAGCTTTATGGGATTTTAATGAAGAAAATACTTTGGGATTAAGTTTTAGTTATGCCCAACGTGCGCCTGAAGCACAAGAATTATTTGCTGATGGGGTGCATTTTGCCACGAACAGTTATGAGCAAGGTCAAAGTGATTTAGGGGTGGAAACGACTTATAATTTAGAATTAAGTTTTAAAGGCGATTACCAATGGGCGAATACGGAAATAAATTTATTTCATAGTTGGAATAAAGATTATATTAATCAATATCATAATGGTCAGCTTTATAACTTAGAGAGTGAAGCTTTTGTGAGTCAATGTACCAACAATGAAAGCTGTTTAGCCGTGTTAGCTACTCGTCAAAACGATGCGCGTTTTTATGGGTTTGAATCCAAAATTCTTTTTCCTGTCTGGGAGTCTAGTTTTTCTAATGTCGATTTAACTTTGTTTGGTGATTATGTTCGTGGAAGTTTTAATCAGGGGGGAGATGTTCCCCGTTTGCCGCCCTTACGTTACGGGATGCAATTAGATTATGCAAATAATGATGAGTTATCAGCTAATCTACGCTTTACCCGTGTCGAAGCGCAACATCATGCAGGTGATAATGAATCCACGACATCAGGATATTTTTTACTATCGACAGCAGTAAGTTATCAATTAAAATTAAATAAGGACAGTAAATTACTCTTATTTGTAAAAGGCAATAATTTATTGAATAAAAACATCCGTAATGCGAGTTCACATTTAAGAAATTTTGCACCCGAAGCAGGACGGGGAGCAGAGTTAGGGCTTAGAATAAGCTTTTAATCCTTAATAAATCTATTTTTTATGCCAGATGTATTATTTGAACAACAAAATCATAATCACCAAAGCTGTATTAATCAAGCGTTAAAATCCGCTGAAAAAATTTGTCAACAAAAAGGACTTCGCTTAACGCCCCTACGTAAACGTATTTTTAAATTAGTTTGGTCTAATCATAAAGCCGTAGGAGCTTATGACTTACTAGAAACGTTACATTTAGACGATCCCAAAGCCAAGCCCGTGACAGTTTATCGCGCTCTGGATTTTCTTTTAAAGGCAGGTTTAGTGCATAAAATAGAGTCTTTAAATGCCTTTATCGGTTGTTTAAAACCTGAAACAGCACATCATTCAATCTTATTAATTTGCAATCATTGTCATCAAACCGATGAAGTGGAAGCCCCACAGATTTACGAGCGTATTTTTCAATTGGCAGTACAAAATGCTTTCACCCCTCAAAATATTATTTTTGAATTACAGGGTTCTTGTCGTAATTGCCAGAAAAAATTAAGTAATTAGTTTATTGGAAAATTGGCGGAATAATAAGGTTATTCTGGCAAAGCTTTTTCCTGTTGTTGCAAAACAAAGCTATAAATAACAGGAAACACCAATAAACTCAGTAATAATACGCTAACCATTCCGCCTAGAACAGGTGCGGCAATACGTTGGGCTACATCTGCCCCTGTTCCCGTACTCAACATAATAGGAATTAATCCTGCCATAGTTGAAACAGCAGTAATGACTACGGGACGCACTCTTAACGCGGTTGCTGTTTCCACAGCTTGACTAATTTCATCGGCTGATAAACTCTGTTGTTTTTGTCGGCGTAAGGTAGCAATTTCTATATCAATAAAATTTAATACCATCACGCCCGTTTCTGCCGCTGTCCCTGCTAAGGCAATAAAACCGACATAAACTGCGACGGATAAATTAAAGTCGTAAGCGTAAGTGATCCAAATACCGCCAATAAGTCCAAATGGCACGGTCAGCATCACAATCAAAGGCTCAGTTACATTGTGAAAGGTAAAATAGAGTAATAAAAAAATCGCTAACAAAGTGATTGGTACGACGATTTTTAAGCGAGCTGCTGCGCGTTCCATGTATTCAAATTGCCCTGACCAATTAATCGTATAACCTGCGGGCAGTTTGATTTTTTCTTTGACTAATTGTCTGGCTTTTTTTACAAATCCGCCTATGTCCGAGGTTGTAATATCCACATAAATCCACGCATTGGGTCTGGAATCTTCACTTTTTATCGACGGTGCGCCGCGTGTTAGTTTTAATTCAGCCACTAATGCCATCGGAATTTGACTGCCGTTTGGCGTAGAAATCAACACCCGTTTCAACTGTTCAAGATTATCACGCAACTCTCGTGGATAACGTAGATTAACGGGATAACGCTCTAAGCCTTCGACGGTTTCAGTGATATTCATACCCCCAATCGCAGTTTGAATGACATCTTGAATATCGCCTACGGTCAATCCATAACGGGATGCTTTTTCACGGTCTATATCAAAATCAAGAAAATAGCCCCCCATTGCTCTGTCAGCAAAAGCGGATAGGGTTTCAGGCATAGTTTTCATTACTTGTTCAATTTCTTTAGCCAGTGATTCTAAAACTTTCAAATCTGCTCCGCCAACTTTAATACCCACGGGCGTTTTAATCCCTGTTGATAACATATCCAAGCGGTTTTTAATCGGCATCGTCCACGCATTAGTTAATCCAGGTAATTGGGTCGCCTTATCCATTTCACTCATTAATTGCTTCATGGTTTTTTCAGGATTTGGCCATAAATCACGCGACTTTAAGGATAGTGTGGTTTCCATCATCGCTAGTGGTGCAGGATCAGTGGCAGTTTCTGCGCGTCCTATTTTTCCAAATACTCGTTTAACTTCAGGAAAGGTTTTTAAAATTTTATCGGTTTGCTGTAATAATTCTTTGGCTTTAGTAATCGAAATTCCTGGAAATGAACTCGGCATATATAAAATATCACCTTCATCTAAGGGGGGCATAAATTCACTGCCGACTTTAGATAAAGGGTAATAGCTTGATGCTAATAATAAAAGTGCAAGCAATAAAGTCACGCTACGAAAGCGCATCGCATAGTTTAAAATAGGACTGTGTAAAGAATGTAATAAGCGATTAGCTGGATTTTTATGTTCTGGAATGATTTTACCACGAATAAAATACCCCATTAAGACGGGTACTAAGGTCACGGTTAAAATAGCAGCTGCACCCATTGCATAAGATTTTGTAAACGCAAGGGGACTAAACAATCGCCCTTCTTGTGCCTGCATGGTAAAAATAGGCACAAAAGAAACGGTAATAATTAATAAGGAGAAAAATAACGCAGGGCCAACTTCTTGTGAGGATTTACGAATGACTTCCCAGCGTTCATCTGAGGTTAATTCTGCTTTTTTCTTTTCAACGGCTTCGGCTAAATGTTTATGAGCATTTTCAACCATGACAATCGCCCCATCAACCATATCACCAATCGCAATCGCAATACCGCCTAAAGACATAATGTTGGCATTTAAACCTTGCCAACGCATTAAAATAAAGGCGATTAAAATACCTAAAGGGAGGCTAATAACAATCACTAATGAAGAGCGTATATGTAATAAAAATAACGCGACAATAATACTAACAATAACTAGCTCTTGTACTAAGGCGGTATTTAAGGTATTGACTGCGCGAGTAATTAAGTTTCCTCGATCATAAACAGGAATGATTTCAACCCCTTTAGGTAATCCCCGTTTTAATTCTTCTAATTTTTCTTTAACGGCATTAATGGTTGCTTGGGCATTTTCACCAAAACGCATAATGATAATACCGCCAACTACTTCACCTTTGCCGTCTAATTCAGCAATTCCTCGACGTAATTCTCCGCCTAAATGAACATGAGCGACATCTTGCAAGCGTATCGGCGTGCCATTTTCATTCACCGCTAAAGGGATATTTTTCAAATCATCTAACGATTTAATATAACCTAGTCCACGCACCATGTATTCGGTTTCTGCCATTTCAATTAAGCGTCCACCGACATCGTTATTTGAGCGTTGAATAGCACGCTTAACTTTTGATAACGGAATATTAAATGCCAACAACGCATTAGGGTCAACTTCGACTTGATATTGCTTGACATAACCGCCAATTGAAGCCACTTCTGCGACTCCGTTGACGGTTTGTAAGGGATAACGCAAATACCAATCTTGTAAAGAACGTAATTGGGCTAAATCATGTTGTCCCGTTTTATCAATTAAGGCATATTGATAAACCCAACCCACCCCTGTCGCATCTGGGCCTAAAGTAGGAGTAATCCCATCTGGCAGTCGATCACTGACATAATTTAATGATTCTAAAACCCGCGAACGCGCCCAATACATATCGGTATCATCTTCAAAAATAATATAGACAAAAGAGAAACCAAAAAAGGAATAACCGCGTACTGTTTTAGCTTTAGGAACAGATAACATCGCCGTGGTTAAAGGATAAGTAATTTGGTCTTCAATCACTTGTGGTGCTTGTCCAGCGTATTTGGTAAATATAATCACCTGTACATCGGATAAATCGGGAATAGCATCTAAAGGCATATTTTTAAAAGACCATAAGCCGCCTAATCCGAGTAATAAGGCGGCAAGTAAGACTATAAAACGGTTTTTAATAGCGTTATTAATAATAGAATTAATCATTTTTTCTCACAATTAATCTGTAATCACTTTAATCAAGGCTTTCACTTTATCAATACTGATTTGTGAAACGTGTTCAATAAATTCGGCTTCACGTTCTAAAAAGTCCAATGACTTAAGTTGATGAATTAAAATTGCTCCTTTAGTCTCAAGTTGTTCTTCTAAAACAACCTCCAGCATAATGTTGCGAATACGACTACTGATTGGCGCAACTAAAGTTAAACCTGTATGTTCATTGAATATTTTTCTGGAAATAACATAAGCAGGACGGCGTTTAATGATTTCTTTGCCACTGCTTGGGTCAAAACTTAGCCAGATAATATCTCCTTGTTCTGGAATATAACTCATTGGTTTTCCTTGCCCACTGCTGGTGCATCCAGCCATTGCTTATCTTCTTCTGTTAAGGCTAAAGCCTGTTTAGGGCTACCTGCTAATAGCTCTTCTAAAGTGAATTTTTTAATAATAGGTCGTAAAATAATTTTATTATCTTCTAATGTCAGCTCAAGATTTGAGCCGACTTGCAAATGCAGTGTATTTAAAATAACTTTGGGCAAACTAATAATATTTGCGCCCCCTGATTGTCTAATTGCGACTTGAGTCATTATAATCTCCTAATTAAATTCAAAAAGTTTTACTATTGTATAACTTCATAAGGGGGATTGAAGTTATTTTTACAGTTCATGCTAATGATTCATTTCTTGTTCACTCGGTTTAGGCTTTAGGGTTTGAGCTTCCAGCATTTTAGCCGTGGCTTCACGCAATTTAGATTCAGAATCAATTAAAAACTGTGCGGAAGTCACCACTTTTTCTCCAAGTTTCAAACCTTTTAATACTTCAACCTTATCACCCGAAGATAAACCTAACACCACTAGACGCGGTTCAAATTTACCTTTAGCTCTGACCACAAAAACTTGATTGCGCGTTCCCGAACGAATCACCGCTTCGGCAGGAATCACCAAACTATTTAAGCGTTTGTCGGCTTTAATCGTTAATTCAGCAAACATATTCGGCTTTAACAATAAATCAGGATTATCAAAAGCCAAACGAACTTTAATCGTGCGGGTTTTTGCATTCGCATACGGATAAATATAAGTCAGCTTCCCTGTAAATATTCGCCCTGGAATACCTACGAGTTGCATTTCCACTACATCCCCTTGTTTAACCCACGGCAATTCATATTCATAAATATCGGCATAAACCCAAACGGTACTTAAATCGGCAATCATATAAATTTCAGTCGCAGGGGTGACATATTGCCCTTCTCTTGCGCCAATTTTCATCACAATTCCTTTTTCTGGACTATGAATATGCAGGCTTTTTTTAATTTTTTGACTGTGTTCAAGTTGACGTAATTGATGCGGTGGAACATCCAATAACTTTAAACGCTGTTTAGAACTTTCGACTAAAGCCTCAGCTCCTTGACGAATTTCAGCAATTGGGCTATTTTGCAAGATTTGTAAATTATTGAGGGCTAAAATATATTCTTGCTGACTGGTGACTAATTGCGGTGAATAAATACTGAGTAGG
Source organism: Methylococcaceae bacterium (assembly GCA_030627205.1). Lineage (GTDB taxonomy): Bacteria > Pseudomonadota > Gammaproteobacteria > Methylococcales > Methylomonadaceae > WTBX01. The sequence goes on along the minus strand of DAOUSN010000003.1, from coordinate 88,342 downwards.
CGTGAATTTTTTGCAACCTGTTGTCCTGTTTTGTCCACATACATTTTCTCTATCCACCCTTCGGTTTTAGGATGTAAATGCACCATCTGTTCTTCGTTATAATCAATGCGCCCAACCGCCCGTACATGACGGGTTAAATTTTCACGAATAACTTTTCCAGTGCGTACACCGATATTTTGTTCAACCACCGCATCTATGGTGACTGTTCCCATTTTTTCTTGGGGTTTATCAGCTTCTGCATAAACAGGAACATAGTCCATCCCCATTGAATCTTTAGCGGGTACGGGAGAACTAACCTCTGGGTTCATAGGGTGACGATAAAATAACGGTTTTTTAACTACTTCGGGATTTTGTGGTTTTAGAACCCTTTCTACTTGCCAAAAATATGACAGTCCAAAACCTGCACCCAAACCAATAAAAAGCGTTATTACACTAATGAAAATTAACTTATTCATAAAGATTCTCCTGTCCAACCACGGCATTTAATCGAGCTAACGCTTGATTAGCTTCTATAAAACTATGCCAATATTGCATTTCATAATTAAATAAAGTGATTTCACTGCGAATTAAGTTTAAAAAATCGACTTTATTTACCTGATAACCTGAGAGCATAGAAGCCACCGTTTGCCGTGCTTGCGGAATAATTCCTGTTTCAAACAAGCTGATTTGCTGAGTGCTACGTTGATAATCACTATAAGCGATTGAAATTTGTTTTCGGACTTGATTCCATAAATTTTGTAAAGCATACACGCTCTGTCTCACTTCGACTTTACGTTGCTGTATAGCCTTGTTTTGCTTGCTTTGTGCAAAAATAGGGACAGTGACACTGAGTTTCATACTAAAAAAATCATCTCGCCGTTGACTTGCTAAGGTATCATCACGTCCACCATAGAAAGCACCGATTTTAAAGTCAGGATAAAGATCTTCTTCAGCTAAGTCTAAACGCGATTTTGCCACTTGAATTTGTTGCTGACCTGCGGCTAATGCGGCTCGAAACTTTTGGGCTTGTTGATAAAGAGTATCTTCAGACAAGAGTTTTTTAAATTCAGCAACGACTATTTTAGGTAAGATTATTGTTTGATTTGCCGCTTGATTTAATAAGGAATTTAATGCTGCCACGGTATTTTTACGTTGCCCTTGCCATATTAGTTTTTGGTCTAACAATTTAGATAATTCCAATTGTGCCAATAACACATCTTGTTGCAGACCTTGACCGACTTCATATTTGATTCGGGCAACCTCGACAAACTGACGTAAGAGTGCTTGAGTGCTATCAATAATAGTGAGTACACGGTCAATATAAAAAATTAACCACCATTGTTGCTTAACATCACTGACTAATTGCAACCGTGCTTCTTGTAAATTCTCCACAACCACATTACGCTCATTTGTTGCAACTTGTTCTCGTAAGGCTAATTTAGTGGGAAAAGGAATTTTTTGACTAAATCCAAATTGCATTTGTGTCATGTTTTCTTGACCTAAATCAAAACTATTGACCGGTAAATTTAAGGCATTAAAACTTATTTCGGGGTCTGGTAAAGCCCCGCGTTGCGGAATAATCGCTTGCATCACCTGTAAACGAGCGTTGATTTGAGCTAGATTGGGGTTATCGCTTAATGCGATTTGGGATGCTGATTCTAAAGTCAGCAAAGTTTCTGCTTTAAGCGGGTGCATAAAATAAAAACAGACACTCAATAGAGCGTATCTATACAGAACTAACATAATGTTTCACCTATTTACCAGAAATAAGTCATTTCTAGTATTTTAAAATGAAAGGTAGGCACGTTTAGAGGCGGCATGACATAGCTCACAGCCATTTTGAACGTACTTCTCCTATGGAACTGACATTTAAGTTAAGCCAGTTTAAACAGGATGTTAGCTAATGGGAGGTCTAAGCTCAGGTGAATGAGAAAAAGAGCTTAATAAAGTATTCTCAGAATGAGCATAAATAGAGCTAATCTTTATAGAATAAATGGGGAGATGACTCGAATAATAATGAAGACTAGAGAAATGAAAACTACAATGAGTCATAGCATGAGCATGACAATGTTGCATCTTATTATTTAAGTGTTTTTGCAATAGTGAACTATCTTGTTGATTCGAGTCAACAGAAGTCGTCATGGACATTAATTGCTTTTCAGTGTTTAAATTTTTATTTGTACACGGATTAAACGTTGCCATAACAGGCATCGTTACCATGATAAAAATAAGAATAAAACAACTGAAAAATTTAAACATTAAATGATTATTAAATAATATAGTGAGTACTTTTGAATTATCTCATAAATAAAATTTTATCACCATGATTAATGGTTGTTTATTTGTAGACTCACTACCATTAAGTTAAAAGAAAATAATTATAAATTAAAATGGTATTTTTAGATTAAGTCAGATATTATTCTTGAAAACATAATCCCTATACTAATGATGAAAAATAGCTTTCAACCTCTGCTTTAGTTATTTCTTTTGTTTTATTTGAAAAGCAATAATAGCTAGGTCGATAATCACTCATTATGCAACTTCTAGGTATTATTATCAATAAAGGCTTTATAGTAACAGTTATTGATTAACACGATAAAGCTCACAATTATAACAACTAGGGTTTATATGGAATTCATTATCAGTATTTTTATTGCGGTGTTATTAGATTTATATTTTGGAGAACCTAAAAAATGGCATCCTTTAGTGATCTTTGGAAATTTTGCAGTATTTATTGAGAATATTTGTTTTCAAACTCAGCTATCAGCTTATTTACAAAAAATAATTGGCTTTTTAGTATTAAGTTTTATAGTGATTATTTTTATGATACCTCTTTATTATTTACAACATTTTCTTTGGTTTAATTGGATTATTTCTCCAGTTATTTTATATTTTTGTATTGCGGCAAATAGTTTAAAGCAACATGCTATTAATGTTATTTATGCTTTAGAAAAAAATGATTTAACCTTAGCTAGAAAAAAAGTAGCGATGATAGTTAGTCGAAATTGTACCAATATGAATGCCTTAGATATTCGGAGGGCAACATTAGAATCAGTACTAGAAAATGGTGCAGATGCTGTTTTCGCGCCATTATTTTGGTTTATAATTGGGGGGTCTATGGGGGTGGTATTATATCGTGTATGTAATACTTTAGATGCAATGTGGGGTTATAAAAATCAACGTTATTTACATTTTGGCTGGGCGAGTGCGAGATTAGATGATTTGTTAAATTTTATCCCTGCTAGATTAACAGCATTAAGTTATCTTTTACTTGGAAATACAAAATTAGGTTGGCGATGTTGGCGTTTACAGGCTAAATTATTAGATAGTCCGAATGCAGGTGTTGTAATGACATCTGGAGCTGGAAGTTTAAATTTAAAATTAGGTGGTGCTGCGTTTTATCATGGTTTATATAAAGACAAACCTTTTTTTGGTGGAGATAAGTTACCTGAAAATAGCGATATTTATAGAGCTAACAAGCTAATTAATCAGACTTTAATTTTATGGCTTAGTCTACTAATAATCTTTTTATAAAGAACCTACGTTATCAATACATTCGCCAAAAATCACGCCATTCCCGCATGAATTCTATTGAGTTATTCTGTTAGTTTAGAAGGAAATATTGGAAAGATCTACTAGATTAATTTTACTTAAGTTTTATGTAAGATATTTTTATTTTCCTATTTATCATTTATTCCCGCATTTAAAAAAAATTGCCTTTTTTGTATTTCAGTAAACTGCCGCGTGACCGTTTCATTAGCAAAGTCAATTAAATTTTGAGGATTAAATGGGTATTCCCATAATTTAATGGTTGTATCTTCTGAAGCTGTAAGAATTTTATCGCCTAAAGAATTAAATATGGCTAAAAAAATAGGTTTTTTATGGGCTTCAAGACTTGCAATCTCTTGTCCTTGTAAATTCCATAATTTCGCATTATTATCAGCAGATGCAGAGAGTATTCTATCCCCTGTAGGATTAAATATTGCTAATCTAACACCACCTTGATGACCTTTAAAATTAACCAGTTCATCACCAGTTAAATCCCATAACTTTAGTGTTTTATCTTTTGAGGCAGTAAGTATTTTATTGCCAGTTGGATTGAAAATTGCGGTGAAAACCCAGTCTTGATGCCCTTCTAATAAGGCTATTTCAAGCCCTGTTATATCCCATAGTCTGGCTGTTTTATCATCGGAAGCCGTGATAATTTTATCATCGGTAGGGTTAAAAACCGCTGACACCACAGGCTTATTATGCCCTTGAAATGTTATAAGTTCTCGTCCTGTTAAATCCCAAAGTTTTGCAGTGTTATCACTTGAGGTGGTGATAATTTTATTACCTGAATGGTTAAATAGCGCGCTGATAATTGTTCCTTGATGCCCAACAAAACTAACTAAGTTTTCACCTGTTAAACTCCATAACTTTGCGGTGTTATCATCAGAGTAAGTAAGGATTCTATTACCTGTAGGATTAAATATCGCACCTCTCAACCAGCCTTTATGACCTTTAAATGTGACAAGTAAATTACCCTTTAAATCCCATAATTTTGCGGTGTTATCCTTTGATGCTGTTAAAACTTTATCACCTGATGGATTAAATACCGCACTGATAACATCATATTTATGATCATTAAAACTAACCAGTTGCTTACCAAATAAGCTCCATAATTTAGCAGTAGAATCTGCTGATGCAGTTAAAATCCTATTATTTTGAGGATTAAAAACAGCCATGAAAACAGGTTGTTGATGTCCTTTAAAGTTAATCAATTTACTATTATTTAAATTCCATAATTTTGCGGTTTTATCAATAGAAGTTGTCAAAATTTTATCACCTGTAGGATTAAACATAGCGCTAGAAATAACATCTTGGTGGCTTCTAAAGCTAGCTAGTTCTTGACCTGTTAAACCCCATAGTTTAACCGTACCATCATTTGATGAAGTCAATACTTTATCGTCAGTAGTATTAAAGGTGATATTTAAAATTCGCCCTCGATGACCTTTAAAACTAGTTAATTCTTTACCTTTTATATTCCATAATTTTGTAGTTTCATCATCAGATGCGGTAAGAATTCTATCACTAGAATGGTTGAAAATGGCTTTTCTAACTTTATTTTTATGACCTTTAAATTGAGCCAGTTTCTTAGCGTTTAAATCCCATAATATTGCGGTTTTATCCCATGAAGCGGTAAGGATTTTACTACCTTGATAATTAAATATTGCACTTGCAACTGTCTTTTTATGTCCTATAAACGTTGCTATTTTTTGACCTGTTAAATCCCATAATATTGCTGTTCTATCACTTGAAGCAGTCAAGACTTGATCGCCACGTGGGTTAAAAATTGCACTTTTAACCCAACCATGATGCCCTTTAAAATTAATAAGCTCTTTACCTGTTAAATCCCATAATTTTGCAGTATGGTCATCAGATGCGGTTAAAATTCTATCACCTAAAGGGTTAAATATCGCACTAATAACCACCGCTTGATGCCCTTTAAAAACCGCTAGTTGTTGCCCTGATAATGTCCATAACCTTGCGGTATTATCATCAGAGGAGGTTAAAATATTATCCCCATCAGGACTAAAAATAATGCTGCTAATAGCCCCATTATGAGCCTTAAAAAAAAATAATATTTCTCCATTTTGTTGATCAACTAAATAAACACTACCATTAGCTAATGCAATCGCGAATATTTCTCCATCAGGCGCATAAGATGCTGTGGTAACCGCATCATTAAATTGTAAATGTAAACGTTCTTTTTTACGTGATGTTGCGTTATAAAGTGCGCTGTAAGCCTGATGAACATAAGGACGGTCAGGATGATTTATGTTTTTTGGTAAGGCTTTTAAGGCTAATAACATTGCCGTGACTTCATCGCCTTTTTTTATTTGTTGCTTTGCTAAATCAGCTAAAAATAATGATTGCGTTTTTAATCCTTTTTGAGTGCTTTTTTTAGATTGTTGCCATTGCATAAAACCAAATCCAGTACTAAGTAGTGCGATAATAAATAGTAATGAACTAATGGTTGAAAAAACTTTAAAACGTTGGGTTTGTTTTTGTTGTTTTTGAATAACTGCTTCTCTACAGTAATCTAAAAACTGATAATCTGAGGGAGTAAGGTTTTTATTTTGCGCCCATTCTAAGGCATCACCTAAGGCTTTGCCAACTAGTAAACGCGAATCATCCTTGCGTGCTGATGACTCCCAATTCATCATCGCCTGTGAATAAGGTCTTAAGATTGCAAGTTCTCTTTCGACCCATTTAAGATTAAAAATATGAGAATATAATCGGTTATAAACTCTTAGTTGTCCTTGTTGTTTAACTACGATACCTGTTAAACGCAATATCATTTGCGGATGACTATCATTAGCTTTTATCTGCCCATGAATCACAATTTGTTGATAAACCCCTAATAATTCAGCAGCAACTTTCTCATTGGCTTTAATACGATCACTAATGGTTTTAAAATGCTGGGGAATATCTTGAGACTCCCAATTATTAATAATATGGGTTTGAATTAAATCTTGAATCGCTTTAGGTTCGTGAACATTTGAATCGGCAATTAATTTACACAGTTTTTGGGTTAAAAATGGTTGTCCTCCTGTCCAAATTAATATTTCCGCTAATAAATTCTTAACAGCCGTTTGATTAATGGTAAAATTTTTACCTAATGGTAAAGCTGCTGGTAGCTCAAAACCAGTTAATTCAATCGCTTTTCCTATATTAAAAGGCGTTCGACCTTTATCACCAATTAAATCTGAGGGCGTTGCGACCCCAAAAATTGCAAAGGTAATTTGTTTATAAGCAGGTTTTTCCTGTCTATTATTAAAACAAGCCCGAATAAGGGCAAAAAAATCTTCTTTAAAGGCAAGTGGTAAAATGCTATCAATTTCATCAATAAAAATAATTAATGGTTTATTTAATGGTAATAGTAAGGTTTCAATGAATTTACCAAATCGTTGTAATGGAGATAATAAATGATGTTGTTCCCACCAATCGTTTAAATCAAACTCTTGTTGCTGTAAGAAAATACCACCAGATTCCAAGTCATTGATTAAGCTGTCAAGTAAACCGGCATACCATTCTTCATCACTAATATTAACGCTACCAATTTCGGTAATATCTATCCCTAAACAAATAAACCCTTCTGCCTGCATTCGCTGCATCGTCTTAACTCTGAGACTAGACTTTCCCATTTGCCGTGAATTTAATATATAACAAAATTCACCAGCTTTTAACTCCTGATATAGTTTTTCATCAGCAGGACGATAAACATAAGATGGAGAGTCAGGTGGTAATGTACCGCCAACATGATAAATAGTCATCACTTAGCTTTCATTACATTACTTTTTACGCGCGCCATAAATTTTAGGTTGCGTAAAGGATTCAATTAAAGGCGTTGCGGCATTCCCAAATAGAATCGCATACATTACTGCTTCGGTCATTGCGCCATATAAACGAATCAAAACCGTTAAAAAACCGACTAAAACCCCAAATACAAAAATACCTAACGGCGTAATGGGAGAGGCAACCATGTCACTTGCCATAAAAACCGCCGCAAACATTAATCCTCCTGATAAAATCATGAATAAAGCACGGGGAGCTTCTGGGTCTATTAAGTGAAAAAATTCTGCTGAAATTGCTGTCCCAAAAATAACAGCCGCAGGAATTCGCCAATCTAGCATCTTTCTGAATATTAAATATCCCCCACATAATAAAATTAATAAAGTCGAGGTTTCACCCACAGACCCTGTTACTGTGCCGAAAAATAAAGCGGTATTATCACTAATAATCTGTTGAAACTTCATTAATGCTAGCGGCGTTGCGCCTGTAAAGCCATCGGTGGCTACTTGAGCAGTCCATTGTGCCGTTTCCTCTGGACGCATAAAAGGTAACGCTAATGTTGAGGGAATAAACTCAATAAAACGTTCTGCAACATGGGTAGGTGTCCATGTAGTGATTGAAACAGGAAAAGCCGCTTGTAAAAAAGCACGTCCCACTAAAGCAGGGTTAAAAACGTTAAAACCAATTCCCCCAAAAAGAGTTTTACCCATAGCAATAGCCACAAAACCTCCCACAGCCCCCATCCATAATGGAAAACCTGGCGGTAAAGTCATCGCTAATAAAAGCCCTGTAATCACCGCGCTGAAATCAGTAATAGTGGTTTTTTTTGCAGCCCATTTACAAAATAAATGTTCCGTGGCAATACAAGAAAAAGTCGTCACGACAATTAACGCTAAAGCACTTATTCCAAAATGCACCATTGAAAATATAACCAACGGGATTAAGGCATAAACTACATTCCGCATAATTTGTGGAACAGAAGGGGAACGCCGAATATAAGGCGAGGTACGCAAATCTATTTTAGGAGTTTTTATCGCCATACTATTGATGCCTTTGTCTGTTAAGTGTTTTTGCGATTTTAAAATATTGGACTAAAGGAATATTTGAAGGGCAAACATAACTACAACAACCACAATCAAAACAATCATTTAAATTATATTTTTCTTCCATAACATCATATTGACGTTTGGCAGCTAATTGACCTAATTCAGCAGGATTTAGATTAATGGGACAGACTTGCAAACACTGAGAGCATTTAATACAGGGCATAATATCATCCCCTTTGGTTGCGCGTTTATCTAAGACTAAGACCCCGCCTGTTCCCTTAGTCGTAGGAACATCTAAAGAAGCGGCTGACATTCCCATCATCGGCCCCCCTAAAATTAATTCAGCCTCATTCCCTGTAAATCCTGCATAATCAAGAATATGACCTAAAGGCGTTCCTAAGGGAACTTGATAATTTCCAGGTTTTTCTAAATCATCTCCCGTCACCGTTACAATCCGTTCGATTAACGCTTGACCTTGAGGTAATAAACGTCCAATTTCAGCTAACGTAGTAACATTAAAAATAGCTAACCCAATGGCTGAGGGTAAACTTTTAGACGGTATTTCAACCCCTAAGAGTGCGGTTGCCAACATTTTTTCTGCCCCTTGTGGATATTTAGTTTCAACCATTTCAATGGTTATAGAGCTATCATTAGGTAAATGCGGTTTAATCGCCTCTAAAACATCCCGTTTATTACTTTCAATCCCAATAATGGCTTTGGGTGCATCGACACATTTTAAAGCGATGGTAATACCACGGATTAAATGATTAATTTGCTCTAGCATCACCCGATGATCGGTGGTTAAAAAAGGTTCACATTCACAGCCATTAACCAGCACCGTATGAATTTTACAGTCTTTAGGGATACTCATTTTTACATGCGTAGGAAAAGCTGCCCCCCCTAATCCAACCATTCCCATATCCCAAACAGCTTTAATTAAATCTTGACGTGATAAGTTTTCAATATCACATTGATGACCTGCTAATTGACGTTGCCCAGAACTTAATGCAGTTTCAATAATAATGGCAGATTCTCGTGTTCCTCGTGCGGTTAATACTAACTCAATACCCTTAATAATTCCGGTCACTGAGGCATATAAAGGCACAGAAACAAAACCATCAGCTTTAGCAATGAGTTCACCGCGTTCAACTTGTTGACCTTTATGCACAATGGGCGTAGCGGGCTTACCAATACTTTGCCCTAATAATAAAATCACCTGAGTGGGAAAGGGTAAACGCCGAGTTTCTTGATGATGTGTTTCTTTATATTCAGGGGGATGAATCCCATGAGAAAAGGTTTTTTTTCCAAAAAATTGTAAAAAATTCACTAAAAATAATCCTTTTATTAATTTAAGGGAAGTATATATTAAAAATTACAAACGATTTTGAAAATAAAGCCGATATAAATCACATAAAACTTCAATTTTATTACCTTGACGACGAACAATCCCTAGACTTTTTAATTTAAATGCATCACTACTATCAATTAATATCGGCTCTTTAGCATGCATTACTTCAGAGGTTATTTTTTCTAAACCTGCCTCCTGAATATTAAGTAAATGTCGTCGTAAATGATTACCATATAAGCCTTCTTCTGTTGGAGCAAGCTGTAAAAATTTTTCCAAAGTCAAGCGTTGTCTTGCAATTTGATAAAGCCCTAAACGAACAAGATAAGGGTGACCATCAACCATTTGTATAAATTGATTTAATTGTTGCCTTGATAAATTTAAACCATGACGCTGCATTAATTCTATTATTTGTTCATGGTTAAATTCAGGTAATTCAATGGGTAAACCTACATTAAACGGAGATTGATTAAGGTGTAATGGAATATAAACTTCCTTAGAATGAGTAATTACCAAACGTAAATTCTTCCAAATAGCATTATTTTTACTTTTTTCATGCCACGCACGTAATAAACCAAAAAAATCACCTGCCACATCGGTGTGCTTAAACACCTCGTCGACTTCATCTAACCCTAAAGTTAATAGCCTCTCTTTTAATAAATATTTTTGAAAATAATTACTGGTTTTACTTTTTGCACCTAACACACCTCTCCAATAAGGATCAAGATTTTCATCCAACCCTAATTGATCTGCGGTAGCCGCGCAAAACCACTGCAATAATGATTCAAGGCTTAAAAAAATATCACTGTCTGCTTCTTGAAAGGATAAAATAGCTGTTTGTTGCCCAATAACCTCAGCATGATTTAAAACTCTAGATAGTAACGAGGTTTTTCCCATTTGTCTCGGAGCTTTAATCCTAATCAGTGTATAAGGGTTTTCAATAGCCGTATAACAATCTTTTTCTACCGGTGGACGTTCAATATAAAATGCAGAACTAATAGGAACTTGACCTTCTGGTTCTTCTATATCAGTAATATTAATTTTAGGATGTGATTTTGATTTTTGGACTAAAACAGGGGTTCGGTATTCATTAATTCCTGCTAAATCAATAGCACTACATCCAAATTGATAAGCTTTGTCAATAGATTCACCATTAAACAAAGCCCGGTAAAAACCTTTTGCAAAAATAATCGCCGCCTTGTCCCCAATAGGCGCGTTCATACCAATAACATAATCAATATGTTGGGAAATTATCTGTGCTTGAGGCTCACTATTACAGGCATTTAATAATAAACAATGAATCCGGTTTTCAAACAATTTAAAAAAATCAGCTAATGAATCCTGATGAATAAAAAGTTTTTGATTATTATCATTTTGAAAATATAACCCGTTGAGTTCACCATGACCGCTAAAATGTACAATATCAGGTGAAAAGCTAAGAATTTGTTGCTGTAAGTCATCATCATTAGTCGCAGGACTATAGTCTAAAATAAACTCATCACGTTGCTTTGATTGGCTAAGTAATTTTTTTATTTCACTAAATTCTTTATTTATAGCTAATCTATCGGTATCACTAGGGTTAGCGGCAAAAAATACAATACGTGTTTTGTTATTTTTCATAAATGATTATAATTTATATGGACTCTAATTTTGTAAGCTCTGCTTTTTATCAAGATTGTACGTGGAAATAATTAAACAATTTAAAAAGGATAATTAACATTAACTATACATTTTAGTATAAAATCCTTCCTTTTTTTTATTAAAAATGCAAATAACTGCAATCTACCCAGGAACATTTGATCCTGTCACTAATGGTCATTTAGATTTAATTGCTAGAGCATCTAAACTTTATGGGCGACTAATTGTCGGAGTGGCAGTTAACATCAAAAAAAACCCTTTGTTTACATTAGAAGAACGTATTGCTCTAATTGAGTCTGTGATTGGTGATTACCCTAATACGGAAGTCATGGGATTTAATAACTTATTGGTCGAATTTGCCCAAGAACATCAAGCAAAAGTTATTTTAAGAGGCCTGCGTACCGTATCTGATTTTGAATATGAATTTCAACTTGCAAGAGTCAATAGACGTTTATCATCAAAATTAGAAACTATTTTTTTAATGCCAGCTGAGTATGATGAGTTTATTTCTTCTACGATGACACGAGAAATAGCAAGGCTTAAGGGGGATATTTCAAGTTTTGTTCCCCCGATTGTTGAACAATCTTTAATTGAAAAATTTACTTAAGGAGTAAAAATGTCACTTATTATTGACGATGAATGTATTAATTGTGATGTCTGTGAACCTGAATGTCCTAATGGGGCAATTAGCCAAGGTGAAGAAATTTATATTATTGACCCTATTTTGTGTACAGAGTGTATTGGGCATCATGATGTCCCGCAATGTATTGAAGTTTGTCCTGTTGATTGTATAGAAAAAGACCAAAAAAATATTGAAGATGAAGATTCTTTATATCAAAAATATCTCAAGTTAACTACTAAAGTAGGTGCGTAAGCATGATAGGCTATCTAATGTTATCGCTTATATACCCTACGGCACTAAAAAAGTATTGTTAAACCAAGTAGCGTAGCACTAATTATAATCGCCATAATAGTACCCTTATAATTTTTTTCTAATTGTTTTCTAATCAGCTCCATCTCTTCGTTATGTGCGGATAATTGACGATTTGCATTAGCTGCGCTATCTAAAGCTTGAAATAATAAATTAGGAATTTCTGGAAAATGCTCTGCTACTTCTGGAAATTTCTTTAAAGCTTCCTTGATTTTTGCTTTAGGGCCTAAACGTTGATGAAACCAGTCTTCCAAAAAAGGCTTTGCAGTTTTCCATAAATCTAATTCAGGGTATAAATCTCGTCCTAGCCCTTCAATATTTAATAATGTTTTTTGCAATAAAACTAATTGCGGCTGTACCACCATATCAAAACGGCGGGCAGTTTGAAAAAGCCTTAGCAGTAATAAACCAAAGGAAATATCTTTTAACGGTTTTTCAAAAATAGGTTCACAAACACTTCTAATCGCTATTTCAAAATCTTCTATTCGTGTTGTATGAGGAACCCAACCTGATTCAATGTGCATTTGAGCGACACGATTATAATCACGATTAAAAAAGGCGAGAAAATTTTCAGCTAAATAACGTTGATCGGTTAATGACAGCGATCCCATTATTCCAAAGTCAACTGCGATATATTTATCTGGAATTTCAACAAAAATATTACCAGGGTGCATATCAGCATGAAAAAAATTGTCTCTAAAAACTTGCGTGAAAAATATTTGTACACCCCGTTCTGCAAGGCTTTTAAAATTTGCACCTTGTTCGCGTAACATTGGAATATCCCCAATAGGAATACCATGAATGCGTTCCATCACCATGATTTTTTTACGAGTATAATTCCAATGAATATCAGGGATATATAAGGAATCTGAGTCTTTAAAATTTCGGCGTAATTTAGCAGCATTTGACGCTTCACGAACTAAATCTAATTCATCTAAGGTAGTTTTTTCAAATTCAGCTACGACCTCAACTGCTCGTAAGCGTCTGGCATCATCCCAAAAACGTTCAGCAAATTTTGCCACTTCATACATTAAATTAACATCAGCTTGAATACGAGCTTCCATTTCAGGGCGTAAAACCTTAACCACTACGTTTTCCCCACTATGTAAGACAGCAGCATGAACTTGAGCCACAGAAGCAGACGCTAGGGGGGTAGGGTTAAATTCAGCAAAGGCTTCATCAACTGACATGGCTAATGATTGTTCAATAATTTCAATAGCGACATCACTATCAAAAGGGGGGACTTTATCTTGAAGCTTAACCAATTCATTGGCTATATCTTCAGGTAATAAATCTTTGCGAGTTGAAAGTGCTTGTCCAAATTTAACATAAATAGGCCCTAAATCTTCTAATGTACGGCGAATTCTGACCCCTCGGTTTTCTTTTTCCTTTTTAAACCAATAATGCGGGGATAAATAAACCAGATAACGAATAGGACGAAATAAATGGGTTTTTAAAACAAACTCATCTAAACCATGAAACATCATCACCCAATTGATATGGATAAGACGTATTAAAACTTTAGGGTGTATCACTTAAGAGTCCTTGTGAGTGCTAAGTATTTGTAAACGGTTTATATGGGCGAGAAGGCGGTCAAAATCCATCTGTAACGTATCAATCTGCTGATAGAAAATATCAGCTTCAGCTTTTGCAGGTAAGTCGCGCGTTTCTTCTTGTAAAAATTCAGTTGCATTGAGTTTAAAGGTTTCAATACTTTCTTGTGTCCAATTATGACTAGAGCGGAATAAATTAGCCATAGTATTCGCGACTTTATCCCCCGTAAAATGTGAAAGTTGTGCTTCCCAGTCAACATCTAATTGTTCAAAAAGCTGTTGGAATTTTTGTCCTAAGCATGTATCACCTGTAATTTTAACTTCGTCTGAAAATAAAGAACGTGCAGGTGTTTTTGAAAGCCCCATTATTCCAAAAGCTGATATTGAACCCGATAACGTAGTATCGACTTCGCCTACAAAATTTTCTAAGCATTGAATGTTTGTTTCAGTTGGGCATAAATATAAGGTTTCATTGAAAGGCTCAATGGTAATGGCAATGACTTTACCAGATAAAGGGCTTAAACATAAATGCACGTTATTATCTAAGGCGAGGTATTGATTGAGTGCGGTTTCTAAAGCACTGCTTAAGATGGGTTTGATTAGCATAATAAAAGAAAGTTTGGTAAAAAGAACTGAAATATAACACTCTGTATTTTTACTACAAAGGTCATTATTTATTGAAACCGAATATCTTTTCAAAATCGACTTTAATTAATTCAGCTTCAACCATCGTATTGTAAAATCTAACTTCTTTTTCTTTAGTCGTCACAAAAATAGTTTGTGTAAAAGGTTCAATCGTCCATACTACTTTAATTCCAGCCTCAATTAAACGTTCGGCTTTTTCTAATAATAGCTGAATAGATTGACTTGAAGAAATTACCTCAATGGCTAACACTGGCATTTGAGCTAGTTTATTGACATCACGTAAAAAATTGGGGGTAATAATCTCAGCTGGATAAACACAAATATCAGGAGTTAGCCCCTTATCAATATCTAGGGTTAATTCCGTAAAAGACTCTATTTTTTCATCACTAAAAAGTTGACGTAATATTTGAGAACAAATATAGCTATGATTTAAAGATGGCATTTCAATAGCCTCCTTTTCCACAGGAAAATTGACATCTAACATAATACACACTCATGTTTTAATAGATTTATGTTGTAATTCAAGCATTTCTTCATTATTCACCCGTTGATAAATAGACTCAACAGGTAAGGTTAAATCTAATGATTCAAACGTCACCTTATCGCCTAAAAAATAATGCTCTGATTGCCAATTAGAAGCCCTGCGACAAATTTCAATATCAATAAAATTTTGCTCAATAAGAACATATTCTTTTAACGTTGGAATGGTACGATAAGCATTCATTTTGGTTACTTTATCACGACCTCTGGTTGAGTCTGATAAAACCTCAATAATAATAACGGGGAATTCAGTATAATAATCATCCCCTTTATCATCGTTACAAACGACAAGTACATCAGGATAATAAAATGAATGATTAGCTTTAACTTTTAAATCGGATGAAAAAGGTTCGCAAGGGGTATTTTCTAAATGCTGAATAAATTTAGCTAAGAGATTGCCTGAAATTCTCTCATGATTACGACTTGCACCTGCCATCGCATAAACTTCACCTTCACTATATTCATGTTTAAATTTACTGGTTTTTTCAGCTTCCAAATATTCAACTTCGCTTAAATGATATTGTGTTGCTAAATTCGCAACCATACTCGCCTCTTCTTGAAATTTATAACCTTGATATAATATTGTTATCTGACCTCAGCTTTTTGTTCTCGTGCTAATAAGTTTTGCACTGCCAACCGAGGATCTAAATTTTCATAAAGAACTTTATAGGTTTGTTCAATAATTGGCATTTCAATCTGATGTTTTTTTGATAAAAAATAAGCTTCTTTAGCCGCACAAATTCCTTCAACTTCCTGACCAATAGCTGTTATTGCTTCCAATTGATTCTTTCCTTGCCCTAAAGCTAAACCAAAACGTCGATTACGGGATTTATTATCAGTACACGTTAGCACCAAATCTCCTAGACCTGCCAACCCCATTAAGGTTTCTTGTTGAGCGCCAAGCTGCATTCCTAAACAAATACTTTCGTGTAGGCCTCGAGTAATTAATGCCGCACGGGTATTCGCTCCAAAACCTAAGCCATCAACAATACCTGCGGCAATTGCTAATACATTTTTAATCGCTCCACCTACTTGTACACCAATAATATCAGTACTAGTATAGGCTCGGAAACGAGGGTTATGCACTAATGAGGCGAGTTTATTAGCAAGTGCTAAATCTGCCGATGCAATGGTAATCGCTGTGGGTAAATTTGCAGCAACTTCAACGGCAAATGTCGGCCCTGATAATACCGCTGTTGGGGTTGTCTCAAATAAAGTCTCTGTAACAACTGAATTAAGTAACCCACCTGTTTCTACACAAAAACCTTTAGTTGCCCAAGCAATTTGAGATTGAGAAGTAATAAAAGGCTTTAATTGGCATAGTGTGCTTTTAAACGCATGACTTGGAACTGAAATTAAGAGTAAATCACTAAATTTTGCGACATCTTTTAGATTAGAGGTAACCTGTAATGATGCAGGAAAAGCGAAATCTGGTAAATAATGTTTATTTTCTCTATCGTGTTTAAGGGTTTCAATATGCTGAGAATTATGACCCCACAATAGAGTCTGGCAACCATTTCTGGCTACCAGTATCGCTAAAGCTGTTCCCCAAGAACCTGCACCTAAGACACTAATTTTAGCGGTCATTTTGTTAATTAATGCTATCAGAGCCAGGAGCTTGTTTTGCTTGAGCTTGTTGTAGATGTTGCGTGTAAAGAGCCTCAAAATTAACTGGGGCTAATAATAATTGTGGAAAACCACCTTTACTTACTAGGTCAGAAATCACTTCTCTTGCATAAGGAAATAAAATATTAGGACAAAAACTGCCCATCATCGGCCCCATTTCTTCATCGCTAAATCCAATTAAAGTGAACACACCAGCTTGAGTAACTTCGACTAAATAAGCGGTTTTTTCACCGCATTTAACGGTAACAGTAACTGATAAGGCAACATCATATAAATTATTTTCTAAAGGGTTTACATTTGTTCCTAAATTGAAATCAACATGAGGCTCCCATTTATCAATAAAAATTTGGGGAGAATTAGGAGTTTCAAATGAAATATCTTTAGTATAAATTTTTTGAATAGAAAAGTTTTTTTCTTCAGATTTTTCATTTTCTTGCGTATTGTTTTCTTCTGCCATGATTTATAAAGTTTATAATTTAAGGTTAATATTAATAATAAGTATACTTTAAGTTATTTATTTTTACTGCTAACTTTAACAGGTAATTTATTATCCTCCCAGGATTGCATTCCGCCTTTAAGACTCAACAATTTTTCAAAACCTACTTTCTTTAAAGTTTTACAGGCAACCGTTGTACGTGTACCTGTTTGACAAACCACTAATAATTCAGTATTTTTATAAGCCTCTAATGAGGATAATTGTTCGTCAAGGTTGGCTAATGGAATATTTTCAGCACCTTCTATATGCCCTTTCAGAAAATCATGATCCTCTCTAACATCAACAACAAATACTTCGGTGCTATTCATTCTCGTAACCGCTAATAACGCTGATAGGCTTTCCGAGCTACTGAATGCACTCTCAACTAATTCTTGAATGAGTAAATAAGAAACAACGACAAAAGCAAAGGAAAGTAAATAATGGTTAGTAATAAAGTCTAAATATTGATCCATAAGATATTTTTGTTATTATATAAAGCGTTAAAGTGATTAAAGTGATTAATGACGGCTACAAAAAATCTCACGCATCATACTGATTAATTTAAGCATTCGTTCATCATCAATAAAATAATAAACGCGATTTGCCTCTTTTTTGAATCCTAATAAATCTTTTTCTCTCAAAATAGCTAAATGCTGGGAAACATTACTTTGGCTAGTCCCTACTTGTTCAACAATATCTTGTACACTGATAGAATCATTGCCCAGTACGCAAAGTATTTTTAGTCGTAAAGGGTGAGACATTGCTTTTAGACAACGAGCAGCACGAGTAATATCTGCATCATCAATAGACGCTTTCTTTTCATTATTTTCCATGGCTTATTTAGATTCCAAAAACGACTAATTAGTGAAGTTTAACCCTAGCATTATAAATTGATGTAGACTTTCGTCAAGCCATAAATTAAGAAGAGGGGACTTAATTTATGATATAAACCTCTAGAAATAATAATAGTTTTTATAACTCTATCTCATTAAACCTATATTAAATGGATTGATTCATGCCTTTTATTCGATTAAGTTTTTTTTATATTTTCTTAATATTAACACCTTTAATTAGTACTGCTAATACGCCTGAATTATTACCATCCAACGATGCATTTAAAGTTTCAGCAAAAATTATTAACAAAAATATTGAATTATCATTTCAAATTGCTCAGGGTTATTATCTTTATCAACATCGTTTTTTGGTAAAATCACAAACGTCAACGGTAACATTAGGGCAAATTATTTTTCCACAAGGTCAAGTTAAACATGATGAAAATTTTGGTGAAGTTATTACCTATTATAATCAGGTTATATTGTCGATTCCGATAAAAAATACTCAGAATGAAACTGAATTAATATTAGAAATTAACTACCAAGGCTGTGCTGATATAGGGGTTTGTTACCCACCTGAAAAAAAAATAATTAATTTAAATTTAGTTTCAACATCCGCGAGGTTAAACCTTGACCCGATTAAACAATTAGTTGCAGGTTTTAAAGGCTTAACTGCTGAATTATTTCAAGATGAATTATTAGTTGCAGATAAAGCTTTTCAGGTTTTTGTTGAGGTCAAAGATGAAAAAACACTGTCTTTAAATTGGCTGATTGCAGATGGTTATTATTTATACCGAGATAAAATAAAATTACGCTTATTAGATGATAAAAAGGTGACTTTAGGAAGTTATGAAATTCCTCATGGTAAACCCATGTATGATAATGCGTTTGGTGATGTTGAAATTTTTCATCAGCAATTAAAATTTGATTTGAAGTTATTACGCAAAACCAAAACTACTGAATCTATTATTTTAGAAGTTGATTTTCAAGGGTGTGCAGACTTGGGGGTTTGCTATCCACCAATGAGTAAGAAAATACCGCTTCAGTTACCGATTGCGACTCAAACAACGGCAACGCTTAAGAGTAATATTACAGCGCCCATACTTTCTGAACAAAATAAGATTGCTAATGCCTTGCAGCAAGATACCTTATGGCTAACTTTATTAAGCTTTTTAGGATTTGGATTATTGCTCGCCTTTACTCCATGTATTTTCCCGATGATTCCAATTTTATCAAGTCTTATCGTAGGTCAAGGTAAAAATATTAGCACCTCAAAAGCTTTTTTTCTTTCACTTGCTTATGTGTTTGCCTCTGCCTTAACTTATACTGTATTTGGTATCTTAGCGGCTTTATTTGGCAGCAATTTACAAATGTTGTTTCAACAACCATGGATTATTGTATTTTTTAGTAGTATTTTCATTTTATTATCATTCTCTATGTTTGGGTTTTATCATTTAGAATTACCTAAACCCTTACAAGCAAAATTACATGATTCTAGTAACAATCATCGTGATGGCTCTTATTTTGGCGCGGCAATTATGGGGGCGTTATCATCTTTAATTGTCGGCCCTTGTGTTGCTGCTCCTTTGGCTGGTGCGTTAATTTATATTGGTCAAACAGGCGATGCTATTTTAGGTGGATTAGCATTATTTATGATGGGTATTGGTATGGGATTGCCTTTATTAATTATAGGGGCATCTGCTGGTAAATTATTGCCTGCTGCGGGGCATTGGTTAAATTCAACTAAAGCCGTATTTGGGGTGATTATGTTAGCGATGGCTTTATGGATGCTAGAGCGTGTTTTATCAGCTAGTATTACCATGTTACTATGGTCACTATTATTTATTATTTCTGCAGTGTATTTACACGCGCTTGAGGCATTACCATTAAACTGTAGTGGTTGGTCTAAACTCTGGAAAGGTTTTGGCGTATTCATGTTAATTTATGGGATTTTACTCCTCATCGGTATGAGTACTGGCAATGGAAATCCATTAACACCATTACAAGGGTTAAGCACAGGAACAACTGAATCAACAAAAAAAGGCCTTGAATTTGAACGAATTTCATCATTAGCAGAACTAGAACTAAGACTTGAAGAAGCTAGTGCTAACGGTCAATGGTTGATGTTAGATTTTTATGCCGATTGGTGTATTTCTTGTAAAGAGATGGAAGCTTATACCTTCACTGATGCGGCTGTTCAACAACGTCTGGCTAATTTGGTACGATTACAAGTGGATGTCACTAAAAATTCAGAGGCGGATAAAGCTTTTCTTAAACGGTTTAATTTAATCGGCCCCCCAGCTATTTTATTTTTTAATACTCATAAACAAGAACTGTTAAATTATAGGGTTATTGGTTATCAAGATACTAAGACTTTTTTAACGAGTATTCAAGCGGTTGGAATTTAATCATGAAACAAACAGTCATAATTATCATTGTCGCAATATTTGCGTTAGTCACAGGAGTTACGGTACAAAGTTTTAATAAATCACCTAAAATTCAGACTGTGTTGTTATCAGCAATATCGCTTCCTGATTTGAACGGACAGCAACAATCCTTATCAACATGGGAAGGAAAGATTTTAATTATCAATTTTTGGGCAAGCTGGTGCCCTCCATGTCTAAAAGAAATTCCTGATTTTATGGAATTACAAACTGAATATGCGGATAAAAATGTGCAGTTTATTGGTATTGCTTTAGAGGATTTAGAAGCAGTTGCGGCTTATAATAGTGAGGTTAAGATTAATTACCCCATTTTAATTGCCCCTAATTCTGGTGCAAAAATTTCTCATTCATGGGGTAATATCGTTAATACTATTCCTTTTACGGTGATATTAAACCCAAAAGGTGAAATTATTCATCGGCAAATGGGTGAATTTAGTAAAACTGATATTTTAAAGATAATTCAACCTTTATTATCCATTAAAAAACTTACCCATTAATTTTAAATAGGTCATTATTTATGATGCCAGACGCTAAAAATATCTTTACTTATCGACAATACTGGGCAAAACGCTTTGGTATTACTGCTGAATTACCGATGAGTCGTGAAGAAATGGATCAATTAGGCTGGGATGTTTGCGATATTATTTTAGTCACAGGAGATGCTTATATAGATCATCCTAGTTTTGGCATGGCATTAATCGGACGATTATTAGAAGCACAAGGATTTAGAGTCGGCATTATTTCTCAACCTAATTGGCTCAATGCTGAAGACTTCTCCCAACTGGGACGACCCAATTTATTTTTTGGAGTAACAGGTGGTAATATGGATTCAATGGTGAATCGTTATACCGCTGATAAAAAAATTCGTACTAATGATGCCTATACTCAAAATGGTGAAGGGGGAAAACGCCCAGATCGTGCGGTTAATGTTTACGCACATCGTTGTCGAGAAGCTTATAAAGATGTGCCTATTATTATTGGTGGTATTGAAGCTAGTTTACGCCGCATTGCTCATTATGATTATTGGTCAGATAAAGTCCGTAAATCAGTATTAATGGATTCTAAAGCTGATTTATTAGTTTATGGAAATGCTGAACGTCAAATTGTTGAGATTGCTCATCGTTTAGCGAATGGTGAAAAAATTAGCGATTTAAAAGCTATCCGGGGAACGGTACATTTTGTTAAACAAATTCCAATGGGATGGGCAGTTAAAGAGTCTACTGAATTAGATAAACCTGCAATAATAAATTTACCAGAAAATCCTTATCAGCAACAGTCTGGCTGTGAGATAAAATCAACTAATAACCCTAATAATGAAAAGGTTATTCACTTTTCCAAAACTATTAATCACGCTATTCGAGATACAACAGTTATTCGTTTACCAGCTTATGAATCTTTAAAAGATGATCCTGTTTTGTATGCTCATGCGTCACGAGTCATGCACGGAGAAACTAACCCTGGTAATGCACGACCATTAATTCAACAACACGGTTCACGGCAACTTTGGGTTAATCCCCCTCCTATTCCTTTATCAACGGCAGAAATGGACGGGGTTTTCGATTTGCCTTATTCACGTTTACCTCATACGAGTTATGGGCAGGCAAATATTCCAGCTTTTGAGATGATTCAGCATTCAGTCAATATTATGCGCGGTTGTTTTGGTGGCTGTACATTTTGTTCTATCACTGAACACGAAGGACGTATTATTCAAAGCCGCTCTGAAGATTCGATTATTAAAGAAATTGAAGCCATTCGTGACACCTCACCAAAATTTACAGGATATATTTCTGATTTAGGCGGGCCTACAGCTAACATGTATCGTTTAGCTTGTAAAGACTCTAAAATCGAGGCCGCCTGTAGAAAGCCTTCTTGTGTTTACCCTAGTATTTGTTCAAATTTAAATACTAATCATGCCCCCTTAATTAAACTTTATCAACGCGCTCGAAAACTTAAAGGAGTTAAAAAAATATTTATTGCCTCAGGATTACGTTATGATTTAGCAGTTGAATCACCTGAATATGTGAAAGAATTAGTGACTCATCATGTCGGGGGTTATTTAAAAATTGCTCCAGAGCATACAGAATCTGAGCCATTATCAAAAATGATGAAACCAGGGATGGGAACTTATGATAGATTTAAACAGATGTTTGATCAATTTTCTAAAGAAGCAGGAAAGGAACAATATTTAATTCCCTATTTTATTGCTGCACATCCTGGGACAACTGATAAAGATATGATGAATTTAGCCTTATGGTTAAAAACTAATGGATTTAAAGCCGATCAAGTGCAAGCCTTTTTACCGTCTCCAATGTCAATCGCTACCGCTATGTATCATTCAGGTAAAGATACATTAAAAAAGATTAACCGTAGGCATGGTGATATAAATATTCCCAAAGGTATTAAACAACGACGTTTACATAAAGCTTTTTTACGTTATCATGATCCTGAAAATTGGCCACTATTGCGTGACGCATTAAAATCTATGGGCAGAGCAAATTTAATTGGTAATGGTAAACGACATTTAGTTCCATCTTTTCAGCCTAAAGGAGCATTAAAAAAAGGATTTAAAAAGCATAGCCCCTTAAAATTAAAGACTATGAAATCAAAACGATTTAGAACTAAACAGATTTTTTCAAAATAAACTAACTAATTCCAAGGCTAAAATAACCGCATCTTCGCGTCCTTTTTTTGCGGGATAATAGTCTTTTCTTCGACCTACTTCATTAAAACCTAATTTATTATATAACTTAATTGCCCCTATATTTGATGGACGAACTTCTAAAAAGAGGGTTTCCGCCTTTTTAGTGGCAATTTTAATTAAATGGGTCATTATCTTTTGACCGATTCCTATGCCTTGCATCTTAGGAGCTACGGAAATATTGATAATATGTGACTCACCTACAGCTACTGATAAAATAGCATAAGCAATAATTTCGTCATTTTCATCTTCACAAACCCAGCAACTGTAACTAGTGGCAATAAAACAATCGTTAAAAATATTTTCATTCCACGGATACTGATAATTTTTAGCTTCAATTTTTAAAACACTAGGAAGATCATCCTTGTGCATTTTTCTTAACCGTATTAAATCCACACTTTTCACGGAGTTAGGGAAAACTTTAGCGTAAAACTCTCTATCGGCATCGTAACAGACAAAATTTTTAATTAGGTTAAATACATTCATTATTTTTTATAATTGTTGGTAAGTTTTTAAAGCGAGTTGTAAATCCTGCCAAACAGCACTTTTTTGAGTCAGCGAGCGTAATAAATAAGCAGGGTGATAAATCACAACTAAAGGTATCTTTTCTATTCTGTGTACGACACCTCGGAGTTCTTTTAATGGCTTGGTAGTTTTGAGTAATTTTTGAGCCGCAACCCTCCCAACAGCAATAATAATTTTAGGTTTTATTAACGCTTGTTGCCGCCTCAAATAATCATGACAAGTTGTTATTTCATCAGCACTAGGGTCTTGATTATCTGGGGGAGGACATTTTAACAGAGTGGTGATAAAGACATTTTCTCTTTTTAAACCCAAAGCTCGTATCATTTCAGTTAACAAGAATCCTGTGTTACCAATAAAAGATTTTCCTTGTAAACCTTTGACTTCTCCAGTTGATTCACCAATAAAAAACCAATCAGCATCAATATTTCCTGTACCGAAAACAATTTTAGTACGGGTTTTGTAAAGCTCACATTTTTGACAACTGCTGATCTCTTGTGTTAATTGTTCCCAACTGTCATTTACTTGCGGTTTTTCTAGTGGAGCTTTAATTTCTGGAGTAAGTATTTTTTTGTTAGTTTTAATAATCGGTAAAGTTTGTTTAGTTTGTTTAGTTGTAGGGTTGGTAATAATAGCTATCTTAGAACACCAGCTTTCGATTCCCATGGTCTTAAGATAGTGTAAACGTGTAGTCTCATCCATAAGAAAGAAGTAAGGTAGAAAAAATAAATAATTATTATATCGTTATTTCTATTAAAATTAGTGAAAATAAAGATGATTTTTTCAAATAATCACTAAAACTGTGGGCTAATATTGCTCTAAAACTTAAAGTAGGTACAATAGAAGATGTCCTTTAAATCCTACTCATATATAAAATGCCTGAATTACCTGAAGTAGAAACCATCTGTAATGGGATTCGTCCACACATACAAAATAAAATAATTGATGATGTTGTGGTTCGAGAGTCACAATTACGTTGGAAAATCCCTGATGACTTTCCATCATCAATCATTGGTTTAAAAATTGATAATGTTACTCGACGGGGTAAATATTGTTTGTTAACTACGACATCAGGAAGCATTATTTTACATTTAGGTATGTCAGGAAGTTTACGCATTGTTAATAGCGATACAGTAATTACTTCGCATGACCATGTTGATTTTATTTTTGCTGATAACACTATTTTACGTTTCAATGACCCGCGTAAATTTGGAGCAGTTTTATGGGGAGAAGGAGATGTTTATAATCATCGTTTATTAAAAACTTTAGGTCCCGAACCATTAACCACTGATTTTGATGGTGAATATCTGTATCAACGGGCTACTAAACGACGAAAAGCCATTAAAAGTTTCATTATGGATGGGCATATTGTCGTTGGCGTGGGGAATATTTATGCCAGTGAATCGTTATTTAATGCTGGAATTCATCCAGAAAGAGCCGCAGGAAACGTCTCTTTGACTGAATATCAAACGCTTGCATTAACGATTAAAACAGTTTTACAACAGGCAATTGAGCAAGGAGGAACAACTTTAAAAGATTTTGTTAATGAACAAGGTAAGCCGGGTTATTTTAGTCAATCGTTACAGGTTTATGGTCGAAATGGGCAACAGTGTTATCAATGTAAAACCCCTATTGAGAAAATAACTCTTGCTCAACGTGCAAGTTATTTTTGTCCACAATGTCAAAACTAATGTTTATCTACTGAAATAAAACCATGAACACCGCGTTTGGATTTTACTGCCAACCACTCTTTTAGGTAACGTAGTTCTTTGGTTTCATTTAACTCAGCTAACGATTGTTTATTTTTTAATAACCGAAAAGCTGATGATAAAACTTTATAGTCATCACCTTTTATTCCTGCACGTTTTAAACCGATGGTATTTAAACGATAATGTTTAGCTGGGTAACCGGCAATGAGCATAAAGGGGATTACATCCTTATTTAATCCAGTTGTTCCTTGAACAATCGCATACGAACCAATGCGACAAAACTGATGTACGATTGCTGCACCTCCCATAAATACATGGTCTCCAACTTCGACAAAGCCACCTATTGCAACATTATTTGCAAAAATAGTTTTATCACCAACTTTACAATCATGAGCAACATGACTATTATTCATAAAATAACAGTTTGAGCCAATTATGGTTTTACCATTTTCTATGGTAGCTCTATGAGCAGTAAAGCCTTCACGGAAATTATTATTATCACCGATAATTAACCAAGAAATAGTATCAGCATCGAAACTGGTATCTTGAGGCACTGCTCCAAGAACAACATGAGGGTGTGCTTCATTTCCTTGCCCCATTTCTACAAACGATTCTATGACCGCATGAGTGCGAATTTTACAATCATCGCCGATTTTTACATTTGATTTTATGACAGCAAATGCCTCAATAATAATATTTTTGCCTAAAATCACATTGTCTTCAATAACTGCGGTTGGGTGAATGGTTTGACTCATGATGGAAACTCATTTAATAAAAATTTTTTTAAAATACATTCTAAAACCACACAAAAGGGGTGAAATTTATCATTTTGTTTTTGCTTTATAATTGAAAGTAATTTTTCTATATCTTCAGTGGGTAATAAATCGTCATTTTCATCAAAAATAAACCCTGCTATTTCTGCTCCACGTAATGTAGCAAGATGAGGAATATTTAAATTTAATATTTGGATGGCATTACTACCTTTTGGTGTTTGATACTCTATCAATATTTTAGGTTTCTTTGAGTCAAAATTAAAAGAATAGCTGAAATGTGATTCACATAACTTATCTAATGGGTTGATTGGAAGCGAAGTATTTCCTTTTTTTCGGTCACAATGTAAGGGTATTCGTTCTGCTTTAGGTAGGTTTTTTCTTTAAACAAAAATATTATCATAATCAAACATCTTTGTTGGATCAACATCTCTAGCAATAAAATGTTCAATAGTCGTTTGTTTATCTGCTTTAATACGCTGTTGACAATAACAACAAATAAAGCTTTGCTCATTCAGTAACAACTCTTTGACCTTCGTTTTTATTTCGCCTGAAAATTTCCCCCAAATTTTATTTTTTTCATTTTCTAACGATGTTATTGCTGATAAATGAGTTTCTGTAAGTTGATATTCTTTTTTCCATTGTTCAAATTTTGGTGGTGAAGACTTTTTGTTAATATACTTCATTGTCTTAATAACTTTTTACGTGTTATTACTGCATCTGCTCTAATGAAAATGGGATCTTGAGGATCTAATTTTTCTGAAAGTTGTTGACGAACTTTATTAGCCTCATCAAATAAGTTTTTATTAATTAAAGAAAAGTAACTTTTTGATAAATCTTCAATCTCTTTGGGACGTGGCGATATATCCATAATTTCTTCAAGAATATCACTAGAATCACGTCCAATAGAATTACTAGAAGGTTGATATAATTTATTATTTTTCAATATAAATATATTATCTTTATCTATTTTACTTAATACTAAGGGAGAGTGAGTGGTAACAATAAATTGAATATTCGGAAAGGTTTTTTGTAAAGCTGGTAATACCTCTCTTTGCCATTGAGGATGTAAATGTAAATCTATTTCATCAATTAAAACAATCCCCGTTGATACTAAAACGGTATTAGAATAATCATGGTTTTCTTTCAGGTCACGATTAGAAATAACCAGTCTATAGGATATATCTCCCACTAAATCTAATAATATGCGTTGTCCTGCGGATAGTTGTGTTAATTTTAATACTTTATCATCATGTTTAATGGTTAAAAAGCTTTCATATTTTTTTATTTCTTCTTCGTATGTTCCCATGCTTTCTGTTGCATGATAAATTCTTTTAACTTTAAGGTCATGAAAATTAGCATTGAGTAATTCGTTTAAAAATAAATGCATTGCTTTTCTAATAACATTTAATTTTGGATTGGTAAAACTAAAATCTTTTTTATCATTAATGAGTTCATTTTCTATGTTTTCTTCTTCTATAAACCAGCCTTTAAACTTATCAAACGTAGAATAATATGATCCCCTCCAATCTATTGTATGAATGTTGGCTTTTGTTTTAACAGCATCGTAAGCAATACAAATAAATCTGTTAAAAAGATGAGTTTGGTTTTTATCTGTAAAGTTACTTTGATGAGTGATTGAAATTGCACAGGATTGTGGATTATTTTTAGCATAAACGGTTTTCCATGAAACCATTTTATCCTCATTTTTTAAACAGCTTTCAATCGAAGTTTCAGAGGCGTTGATTGAAATATCCTCAGCACTAAATTTAATTTCCCCAAGTCTAGTTTCATTAATTTCTTCTTGTGTTAATTCTTTAAATTTTTTTTCATCAAAGTCGGACGTTAGTCTTGGAACAATAATTTCTGGAAAATTGGCAAAACTTGACTCAATAGCATTAAATATCGCCGTTTTCCCAGATCCATTCAAACCAATAAAAATTGCTAAATTAGAGTTTGGAAACGTTATATCTAATGTTTCAAAACATCGAAAATTTTTAAGCTGTAATTTTTGAATACGCATTTTATTACCTTAATGATTTTATTAGTAAATGGTAATTATTTCCTCTTTAAATCTCAGGCATTTATTTTCAATAATAGCTCTAACTACGTGGATTTCCATTGCTTTAGTGTCAAAGTTTTTATAGAACAGAAACATATTTGTATCGTTGAGTGTATTGCCACTTGATAGTGACCCATTCTTATATTGAGTAAAGGAGTGTTTGTGATAGAGGTCGGTTGAGCGCATTATTGATAAATGATGCGTATGACCACAGAAAACATGTTCTATATTATGTTCTTTGACAAACTCGACAACGATTCTGGAATTGAAAAGAGGATCTGAATCAGTATCTAAAATAGAGTGGTGAGTTAGCAAAATTATTTTATCGTAACTCGATTTGTTAATCGCATGAGAAAGTGTTTTCAATATTTCATTATCTACAAAACCGTTATCTTTATAGAGTGAATTGGAATCTAAGCACACTATTAATAAGGATTCACCATTGATTGTGATGTTTTTAAGAAAATTGATGTCAGTAAAATGTTCCTTTATGCCATTGGTATTTCCATCAAGAAAGATATTCCTCTTTTTACATTTATCACGATTTAATGGGCGAACAACTTCGATGTCTTCAATATATTGGCGAAAATAATCAGCACTTCGCATATTTCGTTTATCATGATTCCCAGGAATTGAAACAACGTGTTGACAATTAATTGTCTTCAAAAATTTTCCAGCCGCTTCAAATTCATTTTCTAGAGCATCAGTGGTATTATCGCCAGTGTTGATGACAATATCAGCTGTATAGCTGTTTAGTTTTTCTAACAATAATTCACTTTTTCCGAGCCAGTGACGAGTACCAAAGTGCATATCTGAGATGTGTAGTATATTCATTTTCGTTTCAAGTTTATTCTTTTCACTAAATTAGATTAATTATGACCACAAGCAATATTATAAGCTTATGATGGTTGAAAGTGGTATTAAATTGCGTACAGTTACGATTAATAGAGATTAAAGTATGCCACTATAATATGACAAAAATATGTTCTAAAAGGTATTGGAATGTAAATAATAAAAAATCAGAATCAATGCCAATAAGTTAATAAAATAATAACAATCTTTAAAATATTTAGAAAGATAAATTTTTATATACTTGCTTTTAAAGACGACTGGTCGGATAATAAGTAATGGTACAAAAAAATTTACACAATCATCAGCAGTTACTTGATAAAGGTGTCGAGTTGTTTATGGCTAAAGGTTATCATGGTACTGGGTTAAAGGAAATTTTAGAGGCCGTTAATATTCCCAAAGGATCTTTTTACCATTATTTCTCCAGTAAGGAAGCCTTTGCAGCCGAAGTGACTTTGCATTATATTCATCCATTTATTGAACAATTACAGCAATATTTACAGGAAAACCCCGAAAATGCATTGATGAGCTTACAAAACTATTTTGAACATTTAATTAAAGCGTCAGCCGCTAATGATTTTCAAGATGGTTGTTTATTGGGTAATTTTATGGGAGAAATGGGGGATAGCAGTGATTTATGCCGAAAAGCGTTAGTGGATGCTGTTGGTAATTATAGAGATTGTTTACAGCAGGGTTTATTAGCGGCTCAACAACAAGGCACAATACGCCAAGATTTAAGTGTCATTCTTATGGCTGATTTATTAGTCAATCTTTGGCAAGGTGCGTTATTACGCATGAAAATTGAGCGTTCAGTTCAGCCTTTAAAAGAATGTTGTAACTATTTACTAGGGGATTATTTTTGTGTTTGAATTTATAAAAAATTTATAACCACGCAATAAAATAATAACTTACAGCAAAAAATATAATAAAGACGACCAGTCTAATAATAAAACAGAGGAAGAAAACCATGAAATTAAAATCACTATTTTTATCAATATCTTTAGCATTAAGCGTGGGAGTTGTAACTAATGTCCAAGCGGATGAAACCTGTATGTCGCCTTACATGGTAAAAATTCAAGGGCAAGAAGATTTTGTTTATGTATGGACATTAGGTATTAAAGGTTTGGGAGATGAACAAGATAAACTCGTCACGGTTGCGGTTAACCCAAAATCTAAAAATTACGGTAAAGTTATTAATTCACTGTCGGTAGGAGGTCGCAATGAAGCCCATCATTCAGGTTTTACTGATGACCGCCATTATTTATGGGCAGGAGGACTAGATACCAATAAAATTTTTATTTTTGATGTACATACCGATCCTGCTAAACCTGTGTTGTATAAAACCATTACTGATTTTGTCGCTAAAAGTGGGGGTGTTGTCGGTCCTCATACTACTTATGCTTTACCAGGACGAATGTTAATTACAGGGTTATCCAATCATAAAAATCACGGTGGAAACACGGCTTTAGTAGAATATACCAATGCAGGTGAGTATATTAAAACCTATTGGATGCCTACGGATAAAGATTTACAAGGGGCAATAAAATCTGGTAAATATGCCGATGGATTTGGTTATGATGTCCGTGCTTTACCCAGTAAAAATGTTTTGTTTACCTCCTCATTTACAGGCTGGAATAATTATATGATGGATTTTGGAAAAATGCTAAATGATTCCAAGGCAATGCAGCAATTTGGTAATACTGTGGTTGTTTGGAACTTACATACGCGTCAACCGAAAAAAGTGTTAGACGTAACTGGTGCGCCTTTAGAAATTCGTTGTGCAATTAAACCTGAACATGAATATTGTTTTACCACTACCGCATTAACCTCAAAAATTTGGCTCATTCATCAAGACAAAGCAGGTGAGTGGCAGGCAAAAGACGTAGCTAATATTGGCGACCCAAGCAAAATTCCATTACCTGTTGATATTTCAATTCAGAGTGATGACCAGATGTTATGGGTGAATACATTTATGGATGGTAAAACCCGTGGTTTTGATATTTCAGATCCGTTTAAGCCTAAGCAAGTTTATGAAAAAGTAATTGGAAAACAAGTTAATATGGTCTCATCTAGCTGGGATGGTAAACGTTTATATTATACCTCATCATTATTATCTAATTGGGATAAAAAAGCCAATGACAATGAACAATATTTGAAATTATTTCATTGGGATGGTAAAAAGTTAACTCCTCAATTTAGCATTGATTTTATTAAAGAAAAATTAGGTAGAGCGCATCAAATGCGTTTTGGTGCGTATGCTTTATATTCGGAAAAAGTTAAAAAATAATGGGCTATTTAGTCATTATTCTCTTTTGCTGGTGCGGTTTAATACCCGTACAAGCGGATACATTAGCGATGGGTTATAGCCCATTAAAATTTGACGCACCTTTAGTGGGAAGTTATGAGTTGCCGCTATTGGGATTAGCTGAGGATGGAGAAGTCTTAGATATTCACGCTAAAACTCAAAGCTTATATGACTTATTTGATAATAAGGTGATAGTCATCAGTTTTATTTATTCAACTTGCTCTGATATCAATGGGTGTCCATTAGCAACATCGGTTTTACACCAATTAAAATCACGTTTAAAAACACAGCCTGAGTTGAAAAATAAAGTTAAACTATTAACCATGAGCTTTAATCCACAGCATGATACACCAGCGGTGATGGCAGAATATGGGCGAAGTTTTTCTGGAGTTAATTGGCAATTTTTAACGACAGAATCTGAGGAGCAATTACAGCCTATTTTAAAACATTATCAACAAAATTTACAAAAAATAGTTGATAAGAATGGAAAGTTTATAGGCACATTTTCACATCTTTTGCGCGTCTTTTTAATTGATAACCGCCGACAAATTCGCAATATTTACAGCGTGTCGTTTTTACATACTGATACCTTGATTAACGATATTAAAACCCTGTTATTAGAACATCCTGTTAATAAACCCATACCGATAAAGTATAATAAATCCACTCTATCAGTTAATATTCCTTTAGGTTTGCCTGCTTTAGTTATTCCAAAAAATAATCCTCTAACTAAGAAAAAAATTGAATTGGGTAAAAAGTTATTTTATGATCGACGGTTATCGTTAAATAATACGATTTCTTGTGCCATGTGTCATATTCCAGATCAAGGTTTTGGTAGTAATGAAATGGCAACAGCGGTAGGGATTGAAGGGCAAACAGTACGTCGTAATGCTCAGACACTTTATAATGTTGGCTATTTTAAACGACTGTTTCATGATGGGCGTGAATTTTCTTTAGAACAACAAGTGTGGTCGCCATTATTAGCCACTAATGAAATGGGTAATCCTTCAATAGGCTGGTTACTTGAGAAAATTAAAACCTTAGCTGATTATCAAGGTTTATTTGAAGCTGCATTTTCAAACGCCATCAATATGGAAAATATTGGCAAAGCAATTGCTAGTTATGAGCGCACTTTAAATTCGGCAAACTCTGCTTTCGACCGTTGGTATTATGGCCATCAGAAAGATGCGGTTAACGCACAGGTAAAACAAGGTTTTGAGTTATTTAAAGGTAAAGCAGGCTGTTCGGTTTGTCATCAATTCAATACTCATGATGCTTTATTTACTGATCAAAAATTGCATAATACAGGGATCGGTTTTGCGGATTCTATGGTAAATATATCAAATTATCGTTCTATTCAAATGGCTGAAGGTTTTTTTATTAAAGTAAAAACTGAGATTATTAATAGTGTTGCTGAAAAAAAAGCTAATGATTTAGGTTTATATGAAATCACCCAAAATCCAAAACATCGTTGGCAATATAAAACTCCCAGTTTACGTAATATCGCTTTAACGGCACCTTATATGCACAATGGTAAATTTAATACGTTACAACAAGTGGTTGAATTTTATAATCGAGGTGGAATTGCAAATGAAACCTTGTCGCCATTAATTCAACCTTTAAATCTTAATGCCTCAGAAATACAAGCATTAGTGACTTTTTTAAATGCGCTAACAGGTGATAATATCACTGAGTTAGTGGCAGATGGATTAACTCAACCTATAATTTAGTAATTAGCATTTGTAAATTCTCCATAGAAGTTCCTGTTATTTCAGAAATTAAAGCTAAATCCAGCCCTTTTTTTATCATCGCTTTTACAATTTTATTTAACCCTTTTTCTATTCCTTTTTCTATTCCTTTTTCAAAGCCTGTTTCAGTTGCAAAATCTAAGCAGGCTTTATTATCCCAACGTGCTTTTACATCTTGCTGATAAGAAAATTTCTCATCTTTACCTAGTGCTATAAATTCAACAACCTCAAAGGCTTCTTGTAATAACTCATCTTTTTTTAATACGTCTGGAATTTCTGTTGTACTGGCTAAATTATTTAAGTAATACAACCAATAATCTAAATGGGTCGCTAAGTCTTCTTCTTTTTTTCTAAATTTAGGCATTTCTAAATAATAATAGGTCAGTTTATCGTAAAAAACGGACTTATCTTTACAATCAAGTAATTGTACTTTGGTTAAATAGTCTTCATTATTTTGATCTTTTTTGAGGCGCATGTCATCAAAGGTAAATTCAAGAATCCCTATGAAATATATTTTTGTCAATCGATAATCCCAGGCGCCTTTTTTAGATTGTTCTTGAATGGGAAAGGAGGTGTAATAAATACTTCTATCTTTAAAATACTTTTGTTGTGAACGTTGTAATTCTACAATAAAGTTATTATTTTTTTCATCGGTACAATACACATCAAATATTGCTTTTCTATCAATAATACTTAAACCTAATTTTTCTAGGTTTCGATAACTAATATCGACAATTTTATACTTTAATTCTAATAAATCATTTAAGAAACTAATTAGAAAGCGTTTATTTTCTTCTTTTCCAAAAATATGTTTAAATCCAAAATCGGTAAAGGGGTCGATGTATTTATCTTTTATCATTAAGCTCATTTTTTATCCTTGTTAATTAAGGTGTTAGTTAATTTGAAAGCAAGCCCACAAAGGTGCAGCATTTATGTTATCTCACTTGAAAGATACGCTTATACCTCAACTTATCCTATAATTTAACACATCATATTTTTGCATTTTTAAAAAAAGGTTACCTATTTTTATTATCCCGAATTCAGGTTACATAGAGCTAAATGATTTAAGTGCTTACGGTAAACTTCTTTGTTTTAACTGAATCTTAGGTATAAAAATTACAACTTTATTAATTTACTATGGCTAAGTTCTATACTCTGCGTTAATTTTCACATAATCATACGATAAATCACACGTTATTATTTCTTCTTTAACATCCCCTCGACCTAATTTAACCGTCACCGTAATTTCATTTTTATCCATCACTACTTGCCCTGCCGATTCACTATAACTTGTTGCACGACAGCCTTTTTTAACAATACAAACCTCATCTAAATAAATTTCAATTTTTTCCACATTAAGATTTTTAATCTCAGATCGACCCACAGCGGCTAAAATTCGTCCCCAATTAGGATCACTCGCGAAAAAAGCTGTTTTTACTAGGGGAGAATGGGCGATAGTTTTACCAACCATAATAGCTTCCTCTTGATTGAATGCTTGCTCAATCTTGATACGAATAAATTTAGTCGCGCCCTCTCCATCGCTAACAATTGCCTCAGCTAATGATTTACAAACACTTTCTATTGCATTTGAAAAAACTGAATAACTCTTACTATCCGCTGTAATTTCAGCCACTTTAGAACACCCACTTGCCATTAAAACACAAGCATCATTGGTTGAGGTATCTCCATCAATAGTAATCCGATTAAACGAGTGTTCGACCGCATGAAATAAACAGTTTTGTAATAAAGATTGTGAGATTTTAGCATCTGTTGCAATAAAACCTAACATCGTTGCCATATTAGGGTGTATCATTCCAGCCCCTTTGGAAATCCCTGTAATGGTGATTTTTTCTCCCTTTAAATCAATGACTTTAGAGGCTCCTTTAGCAAAAGTATCGGTGGTCATAATTGACGTAGCCGCTTGCTGCCAATTTGTTTCATCTAATTTTTCAATTGCATTAGGAAATACCGCCGTCATTTTTTGAATCGGCAAGTTTTCTCCAATAACTCCTGTGGAAAAAGGTAAAACTTGTGAACTTTCTCCTTGCATAAGTTGGGCAATGCTAATGCAACTCTTTAAAGCATCATCCATTCCTTGTTGCCCTGTTCCTGCATTTGCATTCCCTGAATTAATCACTAACCAACGAGGATTTTTTCCCAAATGGGATTTAGCAATATGAACTGGAGCGGCACAAAAGGCATTTTGAGTAAAAACAGCGGCACAACTTCCGCCTTCAACCATTTCCATAATCAATAAATCATCACGTTCAGTTTGTTTAATCCCAGCATTAGTCGTGCCAAGAGAAATTCCAGCGACAGGGTTCATTTTTGGAAACGGAGGTTGATTAACAGCCATTTTATTTATACCTTTAAAAATAAATTAATTTTAGCAATACTTTCATGAGCTTTTACCAATGAATTACATTGTCTATTTACATAAGTAATTTGTTTAATGTCAGATAACAGCATTTGAGGAATAATAATTTCGATTTCAATTTTCTCATTCAAATAATGAATATTTATTGATTCAACATATTTATATAACTCCTCTCCTAACGATTGTGCTATTAAATCAGTTAAAATTTTTCGTGATAATAACGTTTTAGCATGATGCTCAAATTCATCATCTTCTGGATCAATATGCACTAAAACATCAACAATATCATCAAAATTATCAGTTAAATTTTTTCTCACTTTATCACCGATAACATGACCTTCAGAAACACTAATTCTAGCATCCACCACAATATGAGCATCAATATAAGCATCTTCGCCCATTTGCCGTGTTCGTAATAAATGAATACCCTGTACTCCATCGGTCATTTTAATTTCACGGCGAATTTCTTGAACCATATCTTCTGATAATGAGGTATCAACCAACTCTTTAATGCTTTCTAAAATTAAATGTAGCCCAATTTTACCCACCATTAAGGCGACAAAAATAGCAGCGACTGTATCAGCAAAAGGATAACCCAGTAATACTGCCCCAATCCCTAATAAAACAATAACCGAGGAAATAGCATCACTGCGATGATGCCAAGCATTAGCCATCAATAATTTAGACCGTGTTAAAATACCTATCCGTTTAGTGTAATGATAAAGCCATTCATTAGCTAATATTGAAATAGCGGCAATACCCAAGGTATCACTATTTGGAACGGACAGGCTTTTAGGATCTAATAACCTTTGAACACCGTCCCAAGCTATACCGCTGGCAATTAATACGAGTCCACCCCCTAAAATTACCGTTGCTAAAGTCTCAAAACGTTTATGCCCATAAGGATGCTCATAATCAGCTTCCCTAGAACCTAATTTAATCGCAATTAAAACTAATAAATCACTGGCTAAATCTGAAAATGAATGAATTCCATCGGCAATTAAAGCCGTTGATTGTCCAATAATCCCCATACTAATTTTTATGAGTGTTAAAAAAACATTAATCCACATTGCAACAAAAGTTACCTGTGTTTTTAATTTTGTAATTTCATCCGCATTAAATGGCTCTGCCACTATTCACCTACTTGCAATCGAATAATATAATCATTATTTTGCTGTTGAGTTTCTAAAACTTTATGCCCATTAATACTGCACCACGTTGGAATATCTTGCATCACCCCGGGATCGGTTGAAGTCACCTCTAATTCATCGCCAACTTGTAATTGTTTGA
This sequence comes from Methylococcaceae bacterium, assembly GCA_030627205.1. Lineage (GTDB taxonomy): Bacteria > Pseudomonadota > Gammaproteobacteria > Methylococcales > Methylomonadaceae > WTBX01. The sequence continues at coordinate 51,619 of DAOUSN010000003.1, read as the reverse complement.
TTTTATCTTGAGTACGGATGACAGGCAATGGGCATAATAAACGTCGTGCATCCAAAGTATATAAACTCATATAAACCACGCCTGTGGAATTTCAGTGACTAATAAAGGTTTGATATTAATTTGCTGTATTTCGCCATTTAATAAGCGAACTTCCACGCCCACTTCTTGCGCTTCACGCCCTTGTCCATAACGTGCCAAAATTTTGGCGGCTAATTTTATATCTTCTTCATTAGGTTCACCGACTAACAGAGCTAAAGGGCCTCGATGTGTACTACAATTCATATTAATAAAGGTTTTTTTATACCCTGTCATAAAACGTGCTTCTCCTTCTTCACGCGCCACCATAATTTTAAAACGAGGATTAGGACGAATATGTCGCCCTACTTTTAATAGCATCACATCATCTAAATCGTAGTCTTTATCTCCCCGTGTTTCCCACAAATCGACTAATTTTTTAGAATAAGATTTATCCGTCAAAAAACAACAACCACCCGCAGGTTGGGCATAATCTTCAAAACCAAATTCATCCGCTAATGCCATTTGTGGTTTACGTGAACGACCACTAAAATCATGAAGTAACTCACGATTAACCCACCCTTCTCGTTCAGGTTTTGTTATCGGTAAATTTTTAGCACATAAAGGACGTAATAACAAATCATCAGCCCCTGATTCTCTCGCTACTACAGGCATGGTTTCTTTGCGTTGAGACATAGGTCGTTGCCCCATTACTTCTCCTGTAATAATAAAATCAAAATCATTTTCTTGAATCCATTGTTTAGCTTTATTGACCATAAAAATTTTACAATCTAAGCAAGGATTCATATTTGCCCCATAACCATATTTGGGGTTAATAAGAACATCTTTATATTCTTCAATAATATCAACAATATGGAGCTTCATTCCCAATTGTTCGGCAACCCATAATGAATTATTACGTTTAGGTTTCGCTTTATCTTTTTTTCGGATAGCATGCGTATGACCTTCTACACAAAAACCTGTAAAAAAATTTATACCTTCTACATGAACCCCTTGTTCTATCACTGTTTGTGCAGCAAGCATAGAATCTAAGCCGCCTGAAATCAATGCGACTGCTTTTATTTGTTTACTCATTTGGATTTAAACTTAAAAAAGAGCGTATTATATACACTTATATGCGTTCAAATAAAACTATCAGGTCAACATTTAAAAAATAAAGAGGCAAAAATGGAAAGAGATAAGGCAATGGCAATCATGCTTAAGTTACTTAAAGCTATGCACACAAAAGATGGTTCAGATTTATTTATTACCGCAGGGTTTCCCCCTGCAATGAAAATTAAAGGTAGAATGACCCCTGTTACTAAACAACCTTTAACCGCTGAAGATGCTAAATCATTTACTCAATGTATTATGAATGATAAGCAATTAAAACAATTTGAAGAAACTCAGGAGTGTAATTTTGCCGTTGCCCCCCCAGGATTAGGCCGTTACCGAGTCAATGCTTTTGTACAGCAGGGTTGTCAAGGTGTTGTGATGCGGGTCATTGCCGCCGAAGTCCCTAATTTTGATAAATTAGGGCTTCCCCCTATTTTAAAAGATGTTATTATGGCAAAAAATGGACTCATTGTGATGGTAGGGGGGACAGGCTCAGGTAAATCAACCACAATGGCTGCATTAATCGACCATCGTAATGCAACTAGTTATGGTCATATTATTACCATTGAAGACCCGATTGAATACGTTCACCCCCATAAAAATTGTGTGGTTATGCAGCGAGAAGTCGGCGTTGATACTGAAAGCTGGGAGTCCGCGCTTCATAATACCTTGCGTCAAGCCCCTGATGTTATTTTACTGGGAGAAATTCGAGATGCCGAAATCATGAATTTTGGCATGGAATTTGCTCAAACTGGGCATTTAGCGATGGCAACCCTTCACGCGAATAATGCTAACCAAGCGGTTGATCGAATTTTAGGTTTTTTTTCCACAGAAACTCAATTAAAACTGATGCAAGATTTAGCCATCAACTTGCGTGCCATTATTTCACAGCGACTTATTAAAACCATAGATGGAGGACGTTGTGCGGCTATTGAGATTTTATTAAATACCCCTTTAATTCAAGATTTAATTGCCAAAGGGGATATTGGAGGAATTAAACCAATCATGGCTAAATCAAAAGAACTAGGGATGCAAACCTTTGATTTAGCTTTATTTGATCTCTTTAAAGCAGGAAAAATTAGTGAAGAAGAGGCTTTAAAAAATGCAGATTCTGCCAATGAATTAAGATTATCAATAAAACTAGATGAAGGGGGAGATTTAAATACAGGGGGCTTTTCACTTGAATCCAAGGAAGACGAGGAAGAGGGCAAATGATGGCGTAGTTTAATCTCTTAACTGTCTAAATTATTATAAATTTTTTTCTTTCTTAACCTAATCCCCTAAAATATGGATATAACGACTTATTTAAAATTACTGCTAGAAAAAAAAGGAGAAAGTTTAACTTTTAAAACAAATTCTCCGCCTCTTTTAAAGATTGCTAGTCAAAATAAAAATCTTAGTAAAAACTTACTAGATAATAAAACGCTTCAAAAATTTATTTTCACTTTAATTACAGCGGATGAAAAACAAGTTTTAATTAAAAACAAATCGTTGGAATCAACGTATATTATGGAAGAGGGGCATGATTTTAAGCTTCAAATAACAATCAAAAGCAAAGTTTTAGAAATGATTGTTACCCCTAAACCTGAAGTTAAGCCTAAACCTGAAGTTAAGCCTGAAGTTAAGCCTAAGCCTGACGTTAAAGCTGAAGTTAAGCCTGAAGTTAAGCCTAAGCCTGACGTTAAAGCTGAAGTTAAGCCTGAAGAGCCTGCGGTTAAAGAAAAAAAAGAGGAAGAAGAGGAAGATGAAGATGGTTTTTTAAATTTAGGCATGTCAACACCAGAAGAAGAGGAAGAAGAAAAAAAACCGACTAAACCTGTAGAAAAAACAGTTTCTTACGAAGTTTTAGGAAAAGCCCCTGAAGGTAAACTAGACGTTTTAGATTATCTTAAAAAAATGATTGAAATTGATGGCTCTGATTTATTTTTAACCGTAGATTCAAAGGTAAAAGCTAAAGTATCAGGCACAGCTATTCCTTTAGATAATTATTTATTAACGCCAGAAATGACCCGTTCTGGAACATTAGGTATTATGAATGATAAGCAAATCGAAGAGTTTGAACGAACGAAGGATTTAGATTTTGCGATTGCTATGCCTGATGGGAGTGCGCGTTTTCGAGCGAATGCGTTTTATCAACGCCGAACCGTCGGGTTAGTGATGCGTCTCATCCCCTCAGAAATTCCAACGGCAGAGCAATTAAATTTACCCCCTATATTAACGGAGTTAATTATGGCAAAACGGGGATTATTATTAATGGTCGGTGGGACAGGATCAGGAAAATCTACCACCTTAGCCGCGATGATTAATCACCGTAATGCTAATTCTCCAGGTCATATTTTAACCATTGAAGATCCTGTTGAATTTTCACATCCTAATTTAATGTCGATTGTGAATCAACGGGAAGTAGGGGTTGATACCGCATCGTATGCGAAAGCGTTAAAAGCTTCTCTACGTGAAGCTCCTGATGTTATTTTGATTGGTGAAATTCGTGATGATGAAACGATGGAAGCAGGATTAGAGTTGGCGAATACCGGGCATTTATGTATTTCAACCATGCACGCCAATAATGCCAATCAAGCTATGGAACGAATCGTCAATATGTTTCCTCAATCCCGACATAAACAATTGTTTATGGATATTGCAGGCAATTTAAATGCGGTGGTTTCTCAGCGTTTGGTAAAAACAAAAACAGGAGGACGTTGTGCGGCTATTGAAAATATGATTAATACCCCGCATATTTCCACGCTTATTCTCAAAGGTGAATTAAATGAAATTAAGGATGCTATGGCAAGCAGTGGGACTAAAGGGATGAAAACTTTTGATGACGCCTTATTTGATTTGTTCAAAGCCGATAAAATAAGTTTAGACGAAGCCTTAGCAAATGCAGATTCACGCAATGATTTAGAAGCCAAACTCAATTTTGGTTAGTAAAAGATAAAATCATGAAAAGTTAAATTTATACGTTACAATAACCCATTTTTAAATTGTATTTAAGCATTCATAATACATAATAAATTACCACCTCAGGTTATGAAAAAACTATTATTCCAATTCGATACCGACCCCTACCCATCAACGTTTGATACTGTTGTCGCTTATGATGGTGGCGCAGATCATGTTATGAATTACGGTGGTTTAACACCTGAAAATGTTTCGTCATTAATTGATGGTACAATTTTTACTCGCGCACCTAAAGATAAAAAAAATACTGCTATTTTCATTGGTGGGAGTGATATATTAATGGGTGAAGCACTTTTTAAAGCGGTACAAAAACATTTTTTCTTAGGTTTTCAAGTTTCAGTGATGCTAGACTGTAATGGCTGTAATACCACAGCTGCCGCAGGTGTTGCAAAACTGGCAACACATGGAAAATTAAAAGGAAAAAAAGTCGTTATTTTGGCAGGAACAGGTCCTGTTGGTCAAAGAGCCGCAGTCATGATGGCAAAAGAAGGTGCAAATGTCTCTATTACTTCGCGTAATATTGTCTATGCAGAAAAATCCTGTTTAGCAATGAATAAACGTTTTGAGATTGAATTAACTGCTATTGAAGCTATAGATGGTGACGCAAGAGCTATAGCCGTAGAAGATGCTGAAATTGTTTTTGCAACAGGTGCATCAGGCATTGAATTATTAAAGCCTGAACATTGGCAAAATAACCCTAATATTAAAATAATAGCAGATGCCAATACAACTCCACCTTTAGGGATTGGAGGCATAGAAATGACAGATAAAGGTAGGCAACGTCACGGAAAAATTATTTGGGGATCTCTTGGTTTTGGTGCATTAAAGCTTGCTGTGCATCGCGCCTGTATTATAAAATTATTTGAAGATAATAGGCAGGTCTTTGATGCTGAATTAATTTTTAAATTAGCAAAAAGTATGGCCTAAAATATTAGCTTTAACCCATTAGACTCTCATACGGAGAAATAAATGTTTAAGAAGTCCATGTCAATTGCAGGTTTCGATGATGAATTGTTTCAAGCGATAACAGAAGAACATCAACGCCAAGAAGACCATATTGAATTAATCGCTTCTGAAAATTACACTAGCCCAAGAATTTTAGAGGCTCAAGGCTCACAACTCACTAATAAATATGCTGAAGGTTATCCAGGTAAGCGTTATTATGGTGGCTGTGAGTTTGTAGATAAAGTAGAGCAGATTGCAATTAACCGTGCTAAAGATTTATTTGGTGCTGATTATGCAAATGTACAACCTCATTCAGGGTCACAAGCTAACATGGCTGTTTTTATGGCATTAATTAAGCCTGGTGATACTATTTTAGGATTAAGTCTTGCTGATGGCGGTCATTTAACACATGGTGCAAAGCCTAATTTTTCTGGGAAAATTTATAATTCAATACAATATGGGTTAAGTCCTAATACTGGTGACATTGATTATGAGCAAGTTGAAACCTTAGCTTTAAAACATAAACCAAAAATTATTATCGCAGGGTTTTCGGCTTATTCACGCATTTGGGACTGGCAACGTTTTCGTGATATAGCCGATAAAGTAGGCGCGTATTTATTTGTTGATATGGCACATGTAGCAGGTTTGGTTGCCGCTGGACTTTATCCTAATCCTGTTCCGATTGCAGATGTAGTAACTAGCACCACCCATAAATCATTACGCGGCCCTCGTGGCGGTTTAATTTTATGTAAAAGTAATCCTGAATTGGAGAAAAAATTTAATTCCAATATTTTTCCTGGCATTCAAGGCGGGCCTTTAATGCACGTTATTGCTGCGAAAGCGGTGGCATTTAAAGAAGCATTAGAACCTGAGTTTAAAATTTATCAGCAACAAGTGATTAAAAATGCACAAGCTATGGCAAAAATATTTATACTTCGTGGCTTTGATGTTGTTTCAGGAGGAACAGATAATCATTTAATGCTAGTTTCTTTAATTTCTAAAGGTATTACTGGGAAAGAAGCTGATGAAGCGTTAAATAAAGCACATATTACCGTTAATAAAAATGCTGTACCTAATGACCCACAATCCCCTTTTATTACTAGTGGTATTCGCGTAGGCACACCTGCACCGACTTCACGTGGATTTAAAGAAAAGCAAATGATAGAAATTGTAAATTTAATGTGTGATGTTATGGAGAATATTGAAGATGAACAGGTGATTTCAGCAGTACGAGAAAAAGTTAGCATACTTTGCTCAAGGTTTCCTGTTTATGAATAAACTTCTAAATGAACATCAGAGCTTTTTATAATTGATTTATTAAGTGTTAAAAAGTGGGAGAAAAGTTATGTTTATTCTTTTCTCTCATTTAAATATTATTAAAGGAAAAAATTAATTATAACGAATTGGAAACTAAGGTTTCAATTCTTTTTTTCATAGCGAGAACATCAAACATCCCAGTTTTTTTAAAACTAATTTTACCTTGTGGATTAATGACAAACGTTGTCGGTGTTAATTGAACATCACCAAAGGCAGCGGCATGTTCTGAACGTAAATCTAAGGCAACATGATATGGAATACGTTGGGCTGTGGTCATTGCCACTACATGATTTGGTAAATCATAATACATATTAACAGCAATAATTTCTAATCCCCGTAAATGATAATTCTCATATAACTCAATTAAATGTGGTACTTCTTCAATACAGCTTTTACAATCAGTCGCCCAAAAATTAATCAGTATTGTTTTTCCTAGTAAATCTTTTAGCGCAATTTTTTTGTCTGTGATTGTCGTAAAAGTTATCTCAGGAGCAGGTGTTAATGCTTGTCTATACCAGACCCAACCACTTATAGCTATGGCTATTATTAATAGATTTAATAAAACAATTTTATAGTTCATGTTACTCTGGAGAAAAATCAACTAGATGATTTTTAATACAAGGAAGTTGAATAATAAATCCTGCACCTTGTGTATAGTGGTTATCTATCCAAATAATCCCGCCATGTTCTTCAATAATTTTTTTAACAATCGCTAAACCTAATCCCGTCCCTTTCACTTTTGTGGTCACATAAGGTTCAAAAATAGTTTCAATTTTATCGGCACTAATTCCACAACCTTGATCATAAACTCCTAATTCAATATAATTGGTATTATTACGCTGTATTTGCGTTAATTTTATCTCAATTATCCCCGTATCACCCATAGCTTCTTGGGCATTTTTTAATAAATTATGTAATACCTGACGTATATTAATCGGATCAGCATGAATCATTGTCGCATTAGCCTCAGCTGCTACCTTAAAATTAATTTGCCCTTGCGTTCGATATAATAATAATAATTCCTGTATGAAATCAGGTAAATTAATTGCCTCCGCTTGTTTTTTAGAGGGGCGGGCATATTCTGAAAAATCATCCACCATTTGTTTCATTGCTTCAACTTGTTGAACAATTGTATTAGTTGAACGTCTTAAAATATCTGCTGATTGTGGCTGTAATTCTTGTGCAAGCTTATGTTGTAATCGTTCTGCCGCTAATTGTATTGGCGTTAATGGATTTTTAATTTCATGAGCTAATCGCCGTGCAACTTCTCCCCATGCTGCATTTTTTTGGGCTTGAATTAAATCAGTTAAATCATCAAAAACTACCACAGCTCCAACACGCAAACCTTCTTGTGAAAATAACGGTGTACCACGACATAATAATTCTTGTCGACCACTCACGCCTAAAAAAGCAATTCGTTGTTGCCAAACATCATTATTTTTCTTGATTAAGGTTAAAACCGCACTAAAAAAATCGGCTATTTCAGGTAATTTTTTAATAATAACTATTAATGACTGCCCAATAAAACAATTTTTATCACAATGCAAAATTCGATAAGCTGCTTGATTGCTAGTGCGAATATAAAAATCAGCATCGAAACTCATCACCCCTGCACTTACATTTGCCAAAATAGATTCTAAATAAGCCCGTTGCTCTTCAACTTCTAAACTAGCAATACGCGCAATGTCTCTTGTCTGAGCAATACGTTTTGTCATCTGATTAAATGACTCAACTAAAAACCCTAAATCATCTTGTGTCATCACTGGTAATAATTGTTCATAATTACCTGCGGCAACTGCTTTTGTTCCTTTGACTAATTCTTTAACGGGGGCAACAATATGGCGAATACTGACAAAGGCAACCCAAATTGCTGCTAATAAACTTAATAAAAGGACTAACAATAATGCTAGAAAAAAACTCAACTTTAATGAGTCACGTAAAAAACTCATTTCCTGATAACGAACAAAAGCAAACTCTATCGAATCAGCTAAATCAGAGATTCTAACTGGGACAGGGTATAAGACCTGTAAATAACGGGTTTTATCACCATTAATAACAATCATTACTTGAATACTCAAGCTATCATCATCGGTATTTAAATTAATATAATTCTTATTTTGTCTTAATTGTAACCAAACATAATCATCAGGTAATTTAGGTAAAATATCACTAGGATTAATACTACTAAAGGCAATAATACGTCCTTGCTTAGAAAACAGGGTAATTTCTAATGCGTTAAGCGATTCTCTTAACGTTGTTAATTCTAATGCTAATAAGGTTTCAGATTTATTTTGTAAGCTGGTTGCTGATTGTTGAGTTTGCTTCAAATGCCAGCGCATACGTTGATCTAAAGAGGCTTGACTAAGTTCTAACGCATCTTCCATGGCTTTATCTATTTCAACATTAAACCCACTATTAATCGCTTGTTGTAAGAATTGCACTGAAAAATAAAATACAATCGTAGCTGGGGCTAATGCTAATAAAACAAATAAAGAAACCATCCGTATCGTTAACCGTGATCCTGCTTCTTTTTTCTTTAATTCTCGCGTTAAAGAATAAACATTGATTCCAACTAGTGCTAATAAAGCGGCTGTTCCTAAGGTATTAACTAATAATAATAATGAATAAATATCACTTAATTGAGAGGTTTCTTGAGTCGCTGAACTCATTAATTGCAAAGACAATAAAACAAGCCCAAACAACGTTAAAATAAAAAGACTAATAGGAAGCCTTATGGTCGTAGTTTCCATATATACCAATGACTGGATAAATCCCAGTTTGAATTAAGATAAGCAACAGGTCTCAATGGTAAAGGTAATGCTTCTCTATCAAGTTGCAATTTTATGGCTAGCTGATAGGCATTATTTTTTTCAATTTTTGAGACTTTGATAATGTTTAATTGACGTATATTTGACATCCTAGCTAACGCTGCCTCTAAAGAATGAAAATGTTTATTTTTAGCCATATTTTCATGACTAACACTATAACTATTTAATAATGCATGATAACGAATTATATAACAATATTTTTTACTAACTAGCGTTTTATTCCAAAGAGGCTGTATTTTTTTTAACTTAATTTTTAAACACCACGATAAGGGAATACTACTTTGAATTGCTTTAATAGCTATTGGGCTAAGGTGGTAAATAATATTTACTTTAAGTTGATACCAATCTTCATGAACCTTAAGTTCTGCTGTTTTAATGTGTGTTGAAAACTCACTAGCATAAATAATTTGAGGAAATAAACTGAGTAATAAGAACATCTTAATGGTTATTAACCATAATTTTTTTAATTTAATTTTAAAATAATTATTAGTCTGCATTTAATTAGTAGGGTATATTATCTGTTCTATAATAATTCAAAGAGAAATAATAATGGCAGATTTTAAAAGATATAAATGTAAAACGTGTGGGCATATTTATGATGAGGCTGTAGGTGATCCTAAAAATGGTTTGAAAGCTGGAACATTATGGGCTGATGTCCCTGATGACTGGGGTTGCCCAAAATGCGGTGCACTCAAGATTATGTTTAAAAAATTATTAAGTTAGTAACTGTTATCTAATTTCTCCTCATTTTATAAATATAATATTGAGAAATGGGGAGAATTTAGATTTTTTTACTTAAACGTGCATAATAAAATCCATCCATCCCATTATCCCCTACTATGATTTGCCGTCCAAAAATTTCTTTTATCCCCCAATCTGCATTTATAGGAATTTCAAAACTATCAGGATGACTGCTTAAAAAATTTGATATTTGTAGTTCATTTTCTTGTTTTAACACAGAGCAGGTTGCATAAAGTAAAATGCCACCATCAGCCAATAGATTCCATGCGGCTTCTAAAATCTTCGACTGTAATCTAACTAAATTTTCAATATCATTAACACGGCGTAAAATCTTAATATCAGGATGTCGGCGTATTACTCCAAGCGCAGAACAAGGTGCATCCAAAAGAATTCGTTCAAAAGGAATACCATCCCACCATTTTTCAGGCTGCATTGCATCAGCAGTTATTACTTTAGCAGATAATTTTAAACGTTGTAAGTTATCATTAATGCGTAATAATCTGGTTTCATCAATATCAACGGCAGTTAGTTGTAAGGAAGGTTGTAATTCTAGCATCGCCGCTGTTTTCCCTCCAGGAGCTGCACATAAATCAAGAACCCGCTGCCCCTTTTCAAGTTGTAATAAGGGAGCTGCAAATTGTGCCGCTGTATCTTGTACTGAAACCCAACCGCTATTAAAATGTGGCAATTGCTCAACCGTCATTGCCTGAGTCAATTTGATCGCTGTTTGACTAAAATTAACGCTTTCCGCCGCAATATTATTCTCATTTAATAATTGACAATAATCTGCTTGAGTGGTTTGTCTTAAATTGATTCGCAACACCATTGGCGGATGTTGATTATTAGCTTCAAAAATACAAGGAGCTTGCTGCCCCCAATCTGTTTCAATTTGCTCAATAATCCATTGAGGATGAGAATACTTAGCAACTAAATTATTATCAATTTGTAATTCTAATTTTTCCTGCTCCCGTAAATACTGCCGTAGCACCCCGTTAATCACCCCTTTTGCCCATGATTTTTTACCTACAGCAGCAACTGTTTCCGAAACTGCCGCATGAGGCTTAACGCGCATTGTTCGTAATTGATATAAACCTATTAGCATTAAAATTTTTATATCGGTATCTTTATTCCGTAAAGGTTTAGCCAGTAACGAGGTTAATAAAAATTCCAACCGATGATAATCCCGTAATACGCCATAACATAAAGCTTGAATAAAAGCCTTATCTTTAGGATTACTGGAACTCTCTAACTGTTTATCAAGAGAGTTCGTCAAAGAACGACCATCTTTAAGGACTAATAATAGAATTTGTGTTGCTAAGTGTCTTAGATTCATCAGCTTAATTTAACACCATTAACATTATGTGCATTTAAAAAGTCCTGAATAGACACACGTTTTCCACCAGGTAATTGTACTTCTAATAAACTTAAAATCCCATCACCAGTACCAACTAACATTTGCTTACCTTCACTAAAAACACAACCGACTTCTATCTTCTGCTCTATATTATCTACCTTCTGAGCTACCCAAATGCGTAAATTTTGTCCCTGATAACGAGTGTGAGCGACTGGCCAACTATTTAAACCTCTAACTTTACGATTTAACTTTTCCGCAGTTTGAGTCCAATCTAATAACGCTTCAGATTTTTGAAGTTTCTTCGCATACGTCACTAAGCTTTCATTTTGAGTTTCAGCTTGTAAACAACTTTGTTCAAATTGTAACAAGACTTTAGCTAAACCCAGCGCCCCTAGTTCTGATAATTTATCATGTAAATCACTAGTAGTATCCTGTTCACCAATAGGGAGATATTCTTTATGTAACATATCCCCCCCATCTAGTTTTTGAATCACTTGCATAATGGTTATGCCGGTTTCTTTATCTCCAGCCATCAACGCCCGATGAATTGGTGCAGCCCCACGCCAGCGAGGTAATAATGAACCATGAATATTTAAACAGCCTTTTTTAGGTGTATCCAATACAGTTTGCGGTAAAATAAGTCCATAGGCGACGATAATCATTATATCGGCATTAAGGCTTTTTAATAGTTTTAAGTCCTCATTATATTTAAAGTTTTCAGGTTGAAAAACAGTGAGACTTGCTTCTAAAGCAAGCTTTTTAATGGGGGATGCGGTTAATTTTCGCCCTCGTCCAGCAGGGCGATCTGGTTGCGTATAAACAGCACAAATTTCATGCTTAGAATCAATAAGCATTCGCAATGCTGGTAGTGCAAAGTCGGGAGTTCCTGCAAAAATAATTTTCATTCAAATTCTATTTACTAGTTTTTAATCGTTATAACGTTGAAAAATTAAAGTCGCATTCGTGCCACCAAACCCAAAACTATTAGACATAATCGTATTTAAAGTCACGTTATCTTGAAACTTACGAACAATAGGAATTCCTTCGGCTATAGGGTCTAACTCATTAATATTAGCCGAAGCACTTAAAAAGTTAGATTCCATCATTAATAGTGAATAAATTGATTCATTAACTCCTGCCGCCCCTAAAGCATGACCTGTTAACGATTTGGTTGAACTCAATGCAGGGATATTATCTGCACCAAAAACTTCACGCAAGGCTTCTAATTCTCGTTTATCACCTACAGGAGTACTTGTTCCATGGGCATTAATATAATCAATTTTTCCTTCAACAGTAGCCATAGCTTGCCGCATACAACGAACTGCGCCTTCGCCAGAAGGCTGAACCATATCATAACCGTCTGAAGTTGCTCCATAACCAGTTAATTCTGCATAAATTTTTGCACCTCGTATTTTTGCATGTTCTAATTCTTCAATCACTAAAACCCCACCACCCCCTGAAATAACAAAGCCATCACGAGTAGCATCATAAGCTCTTGATGCTGTTTCTGGACTGTCATTATATTTAGAGGATAACGCTCCCATGCCATCAAATAACATTGACATTGTCCAGTGAACTTCCTCACCTCCGCCTGCAAAGACAATATCTTGTTTACCCATCTGAATTAATTCCATTGCATGACCAATACAATGCGCGCTAGTTGCACAAGCAGAACTAATGGTGTAATTAACTCCTTTAATTTTAAAGGGGGTGGCTAAACACGCCGTATTTGTACTCGACATAGTACGAGTAACCCGATAAGGGCCTACCCGTTTAATACCTTTACTGCGGAGTAAATCAGCCGCTTCAACAAGATTCGCTGTTGATGGGCCACCAGACCCCATTACTAAGCCAGTTTTAAAATTTGAAACGTCAGTCTCTTTCAATCCAGAATCAATAATGGCCTGCTGCATGGCAATATAATTAAACGCTGCGCCGTCGCCCATAAACCGTTTAACTTTTCGATCAATAAACGCATCTTGATCAATATTAATCGCACCATGCACATGACTTCTAAACCCCATTTGTTGATAAATATCAGCGAAAGAAATACCTGAGCGTCCTGCTTTTAAAGAAGAAATCACTTCATTTTTATTATTACCTATACTTGAAACAATTCCTAATCCTGTCACTACTACTCTTTTCATTATTTTCTCCTTAGAAGCTTGCTGTAGAAGTAAATAAACCCACTCTTAAATCAGTTGCTTCATAGATAGCTTTACCATCAACTTCCATCGTTGCATCCGCAATTCCCATCACTAATTTACGCAAAATAACCCGCTTTAAATCCAAACGATAAACCACTTTTTTAGCCGTAGGTAATACTTGCCCTTTAAATTTAACCTCACCAACACCTAAGGCTCTGCCTTTTCCAGACCCTCCCATCCAACATAAATAAAATCCCACTAATTGCCACATAGCATCAAGACCTAAACAACCTGGCATTACAGGGTCGCCTTGAAAATGACAATCAAAAAACCATAAATCAGGGCTTATATCAAGTTCGGCAATGATTTCACCTTTGCCATAAGTACCGTCTTTATCGGAAATATGAACAATCCGATCCATCATCAGCATATTGGGCAAGGGTAATTGTGCATTTTCAGGACCGTATAACTCCCCTCTTCCTGACTTTAGCAATTCGTCACGTGTAAAACTATGCTGTTTTTCCATTTGAATCTATACCTAAGTTAATTATTGTTATAATGTAACCCTCTATTATCGTCTATCAGGGAAAAAAAATCAGCTCAAATTTTTAACGAGGGTGTACCGTAGAGAGAAAATCATGCATTTTTAAACCATGCTCTTGCAAACGTTGTTGATAAATTATAATGTTCATTAAAACAATAGAAACGTATTTTCTAGTTTCATCAAACGGGATGGTTTCAATCCAAATATCCATTGCCATCGGTTTTTTAGGTCGCCATTTTTTAACACGATGAGGACCAGCATTGTAACCTGCTGCTGCTAAAGCAACTTGACCATCAAATCTGTCTAATTGCTTTTTATAATAATAAGTACCAAATTTAAGATTGGTATCAAGGTCATAAAGACTGCTTGCTGAACGCCATTTAACCCCTAATTCTCGTGCAATTTGTCGTCCTGTTGCTGGCATAATCTGCATTAAACCGCGCGCGCCCACATGAGATCCAGCTCGTTCATTAAAGACACTTTCTTGACGAATTAACCCAAATACCATTGCAGGTTTTAAATTTTGATTTTTTGCCTGTTGATTAATTTTTTCCCTAAAAATAATGGGAAAACGTAAATCCATATCATCCCAATATTTTGCTTTTGCCAAGGTAAATATGGCAGTTTGTATCATCCCCCATTTTTGAGCTAATTTTGCAGCAGTTTTAATACCCTCATTATCTAGCTGTTTAATACTAAACCACCAATCCCATTTAGCTTCTTTATCTCGCTTGAGTGCAAATAATTCTTTAATTATTCTAAATTCTGGTTGTTGCTCTAAATTTCTCAATGCGTTTTCAGCTAAAATAATCGGTCTATCATTCAGTTGATAGGGAACTTGAATTTTGTCAGCAGCAGCAAAGCCATAATAACTACGTTCTTTAGCTAATTCAGTATAAATTAAATCAGCCTCAGTTTTAGTCGATGTTTGCTCTAAAGTTCTTGCTAGCCAATAACGCCATTTTTCTTGAGTTTTTTCTTCTACGGTTAAACGCCCTAAAGACTCACTGACTTGTTGCCAATTTTGTTGGCGTAATGCGACTCTAACACGCCAATCTCTAGCTTCTTCATCTGGATGAATAACGTTACTTAAATGGGTGTAAGCCTGTGCTGTTTTTCCTCTATAAGCTGAAATTAACCCTAATCTTTTTTCAACATAATCCAAGGTATCATCGTCCATCTTAAACTTTCTTTTATTTGTTTCCCAAGTGTTAATTGCTAAATTTAAATGTTTACGTGATAAACGATAAATTCCTTGTGCAAAAATTTCAGCAGCTTTTTCATCGTTAATATTCCATTTTTTTGAATGGGTAATTATTTTAGGGTTATTATAAACTTTTAGCCATAATCGCGCTGATGTTCGTGCAGAACCTGACATTTTTTTAGCCAAATAACGCCCTAAAGCGATATTTCTTTTTTTGCCTTTCCTAAGCGCGGCTTTAAAGCGTTTCCAGATTAAATCCTGATTATAAAGCGGTGATTTTTTAAAAATCACAAATAAAGCATTACATTCTTTAGGTAATGATTGCGGATATATCCATAAGGTTTTTGCACCCTTTAATGCAACTTGAGTTTCCCCGGTTTTATATTGAGCTAAATGGTAATAACACTGTAAAGATAGTTTTTTAGAAGGCTGATAATATTTAATAAAATCAGTCCATCGCTCTTTCTTTGCCATTGAAACCAACCAATACCGTCGTAACAAATTCGCATACCTACTATCTTTATAAGTAGTTAAAAATACTTGAATTTCTTTTTCTTTATCTAAATTAGTTTTTAAATATTGATATTGAAGATAAGGATATAAAGCATACTCTTTCAACATATTCATTTTCACCAACAGACCAGTTTCATCCCCTTTTTTTAATAATTTTTCGGCGTTAAAAAAAGCGTCTCGCTGTTCTGTTAATGACATTGCTGAGACACTAAAAACAGTTAACAATAGATAAATTAGCAAAAAACTACAGACTAAAAAATTATTTTTTTTCATATTAAACCTACAAACGTTTATTTATTTCTAATCAGAACTGAAGACCGTTATAATTAGCACTATTGATTAAATTCTTCAAACTATTTCTTGTGATAAGCTCAGTTACTAAACCATTACACTATTCATGGAATTACATTTTCCAGATAGCATTAAACCATAGAAAACAACTTTTTAATGCTCATTTTGTCGCTATTTTTGCTGTCATTGTTAGTGTTCCTATCCCCTTGTTAATGCCTTTGATGGTTGATGAGGTTTTACTTGACCACCCCGGTATTGTCATTGCAACCATTAACCGTTTTATTCCATCAGACTGGCAACATCCATCTATTTACATTGGTATTGTTTTAGCTAGCAGTCTTATTTTACGATTAATTGCGATTTTTTTTAATATTATTCAAAGTCGGCAATTTTTTACTATTTCCAAAGACGTTATTTTTAGGATTAGAGCAAATTTAATTCAACGTTTACAACATATTTCAATGTCTGAATATGAAAATCTAGGCACAGGAGCGGTCATTACTCACATGGTAACTGATCTTGATACCTTAGACAATTTCATAGGCTCAACAGTTAGTAAGTTATTGATTGCACTCTTAACGGTACTAGGAACAGCCATAGTGCTTTTATGGATGCACTGGCAATTAGGCTTATTTATTTTATGTCTAAATCCACTGGTTATTTATTTTACTCGTATAATTGGTTCACATGTTAAAGAATTAAAAGCTAAGGAAAACTCAGCTTATGGTATTTTTCAACAATCATTAACAGAAACATTGGAAGCCATTCACCAGATTCGTGCCAGTAATCGTGAACAGCATTATTGTCAAAGGTTAATAACCTCGGCGGAAAAAATTAAAACTAACGCAAATGCCTTCGCGTGGAAAAGTGATGCGGTTAATCGTTTAAGTTTTTTGGTTTTTTTATTTGGTTTTGATATTTTTCGGGCAACAGCGATGATGATGGTGGTTTATTCTGATTTAACCATTGGTCAAATGTTAGCTATCTTTGGCTATCTGTGGCACATGATGGCACCTGTACAAGAAATCTTAAATATTCAATATGCTTTTTATGGTGCGAAAGCGGCACTGGTTAGGATTAATCAATTTAATGCGTTAGAACAAGAACCTAATTATCCCGCGCTAAAAGATCCATTTATGGATAACAAAACTGTTTCTATTAGTTTAAAGAATTTACATTTTAGCTATCAAGATACTCCTATTTTAAAAGGAATTAATTTACATATCAAAGCAGGTGAAAAAGTAGCTCTTGTTGGAGCAAGTGGTGGTGGCAAATCCACTTTAGTGCAAACATTAATTGGTTTATACCCTCTTAATTCAGGGATGATATATTTTAATGATATTCCTTTAAATCAGATTGGTTTAAAACAAGTTCGGGAGCATGTTAGCACGGTATTACAGCATCCTGCACTTTTTAATGATAGCGTGCGTTCTAATTTAACTTTAGGACGAGAAGCTTCTGATGAACAGCTTTGGGAGGCATTAGAAATTGCACAATTAAAAGAGACGATTACTCAACTTGAACACGGTTTAGAAACACGTGTTGGCAAACAAGGAATGAAATTATCAGGTGGTCAGCGGCAACGATTAGCGATTGCACGAATGATTATTGCTAATCCTAGTGTCGTTATTCTTGATGAGGCGACCTCAGCGTTAGATTCTGAAACTGAATACAAGCTCCATCAAGCAATGGATAAATTTTTAACAGGCCGAACCACTATTATTGTGGCTCATCGTTTAAGTGCCGTCAAACAAGCTGACCATGTGTACGTTTTTGAACAAGGACAGATTTGTGAACAAGGACAGCATGAAACTTTACTCCAACAAAAAGGTCTTTATGCAAAACTATATGGTAAATATCAAACATGACTTTAAACTATGATTTACACAGTCACTCCACGGCTTCAGATGGAGTATTGACACCCAGCGAACTGGTAATACGCGCTCACAATCAAGGAGTAACAACGCTGGCACTTACTGATCACGATACTATTTCTGGCTTAAACGAGGCTCTGGATACAGCAAAATCAGTAACAATAAATTTAATTTCTGGAATAGAGTTATCAACAACATGGAAAAAACGCTGTCTTCATATTGTTGGATTAAATATTAATCCCCATTCAAGCATATTATTAGAGGGAATAAAGCAACAGCAAACTATTCGTGCTGAACGGGCTCAAACTATCGCGTTAAAACTGGAAAAACAAGGTATTTATGGAGCGTACAAAGCGGTGACAATAGCTGCTAAAGATGGAATGATAACTCGTAGTCATTTTGCTGATTTTTTAGTTAAAGAAAACTATGTAACTCGAAACCAAGCAGCTTTTGATCGTTATCTGGGTGAAAGAAAACCTGCTTACGTCCCTACAGTTTGGGTGGAGTTAGCCGATGCACTGCTATGGATTAAAGCCGCAGGTGGAGTTGCAGTTTTAGCTCATCCTTTACGCTATAAAATGACCGCAACGTGGATGCGACGATTATTAGCTGAATTTAAAGAAATGGGTGGTGATGGAATCGAAGTTGTAACGGGGCGTAGCAATCCAGAAGAAATTAAATTAAGTTATAATTATGCAAAAAAATTTGAATTAGCAGGCTCTGTTGGCTCGGATTTTCATACCCCTAAAAATCAATGGGTAGAATTAGGGCGATGTTATCCACTACCTGAAGGAATTCAAGCCATTTGGGATTTATTTACTAAGAATGGAAATTAATTAGGTAGCGATTAAACCTAAATGCAAAATAACTTAACTGGGAATAAAACATGTGTGGAATTGTAGGAATTATTGGGTGTCATGATATTTCAACTGAACTCATAAAAATGCTTCATGGACTTGAATACAGAGGATATGATTCTTCTGGAATTGCGATAAATCTTCATGGTAATTTTCAAATTTATAAAAAAGCTGGGCCTTTATCTATTTTAAAAAAAGAAATTGCAGGAATAACTTTAAAAGGAAGGTCTGGTATTGGTCATACACGTTGGGCAACACATGGTGCGCCCACGGATACTAACGCTCATCCATTTTTATCATCAAAATCCTCAGTAACTGTTGTCCATAATGGTATTATCGAAAACTATAAAGCCCTGAGAGATAAACTATCTGATAATGACTATATCATGGAGTCTGAAACAGACTCAGAAGTTATTGCACATCTAATAGAATTATTCACTATTCATAATCCAGATTGGACATTTAATAGTCTTGTTGCTTATTTATCCACTACCCTTAAAGGTGCTTATGCGTTATTAATTCAATTTGCTGATAAACCGAATGAGATTTATGGATTACGGTTTGAATGTCCACTGGCATACGTTATAACCACTAAAACTGTCGCCATCTCGTCTGATATAGCAAGTCTTATTACTTATGATCGCAATATAAATATATTACGTGATCGACAAGCCGTTCATCTTAGTTTAGAAAAAGAAGAGCTAATTAATTTTGACAGCACTGAGGTTGATAAATTACATGTTAATGTTGATTGGGATATAAAAGCTGCAGAAAAATCAGGCTATGACTATTTTTTAAGAAAAGAAATTGATGAGCAATCTAACTCAGTACGTGCCTTAAAAAGTGCATTGATAGAATCGGCTGGAAAAATAAATAGCTTTATAAAAAATACCAATCCTGACTCGGTTATCTTTATTGCCTGTGGTTCAGCGTCCTATAGCGGTGTATTCGCCTCTGTTTTTGCAAGACAACTAGAATTAAAACAAACAGTTTCATGGGAAATTGGTTCAGAATTTCGATATAACCCACCGATTATTAATGAAAAAACACTAGTGATAGGAATGAGTCAATCAGGTGAAACTGCTGATACGGTGACCGCATTGCGTTATGCAAAATCTAAAAATGCCAAAGTTATCTCCGTGATTAATGTTGTTGGCAGTACAATTAGTATGATTGGTGATTTAACCATCAATCTTAGTGCAGGACCTGAGGTTGCCGTTCCCAGTACTAAGGCGGTTATCAATCAATTTATCGCTTCAATGTTTTTTATAGAAGTCTTACGAACTCAAGATCAAGACTCTTTAAATAAATGGCTATCAACAATTGATGATCTTGCTGTTGCAATAAAACAAGTTATAGCTATGGAAGACAGCATAAAAAGTTATGCTAAATTATTAGCAGGCCATCAAAATATGTTTATTGTTGGTAGGGGCTTAGATTATCCAATTTCACTAGAGGGAGCTTTAAAACTGAAAGAAACGGCTTATATTCATGCGGAATCTATGTATGCAGGTGAATTTAAACATGGCAGTATTTCTTTAATAGAATATGGAATGCCTGTGTTGATTCTTCTAGGTGATAAGTCTGTCGCCCTAAAAACAATAATAAATGCAGAAGAAGTAGCAACACGTGGAGGTCAACTTTTTATTATTGATTCATTAGAGGGTGAAAAGTTTGACTTTTCAAGTGAAGTCAATTATATAAAACTACCTCATATTAAAAATCCGTTTAATTTAATTACTCAAATAGTAGCACTGCAATTACTGGCATATCATGCAGGATTACATCGTAATATTAATGTAGATAGACCTAGAAACCTAGCAAAATCAGTTACTGTAGAATAATAAATTACGGGCAAGAATGAGTTAATTTATTTCTAAAATTTAGCCTAATAAGTACCCGAACGCGCTTATCTAAGTAACAATTATAAATATAACCAATCGCATTCGGGGTGCTGCTGACAAAGCGTAATACCGCCTCATTTGATGAGACCACATAAGGTGGGGTAATGCCGTTAAAATATTGGATATTCCAAAAAGACTCCATCTCTTCAGGATGTTGGTTAAATATTTTTTTAGAAAATGCTTGTCGCAACTGGTCATCAATCAGTAAATTAAGTGGAATCCAGCGTTTATTATTTGGATTGAGGATGGTTTTTTTTCGATAAATATTTTCCAATTGTTGCCGTGTAAGTTTAGCCACAGGAGAATTTTTAGCAACAATAACTAAAATTTTATCTGCTAATGAAGTTGCATTAAAACCAAGCAGAACTATAATAAAAAATGGATGTAATAATTGTTTTATCATAATTAAAATAACACTGAAATAGAGCTAAAAAATCCACTAGGTACGAGTTGTTTATTGTTATGCCCAAAACGATATTCAGCCTTTAAAACTAAGAAAAAAAAAGGCCGCCACACTAAAGCCGATACGCCTATATGCGTTACCCCATTAAAATTAGTATAAAAATCTTGATGCTGACCACTTAATAATTCATAACGTTCAACGGCAAAAATTTCATTTCCTAGTGGTATCACTCCTTGAATATAGCCACTAACCTCATTACCTAATCTTTCTGGAGCATAACGATAAGCCCATTCAGTTTGTAATTCATAACCATTCTTTTTCCAGAATAAATCCAATCCAATTAAATAGTTCATTGTTTGTTGTAACTCCATTCGTTTTTTAAAAACCAAGGAGGATAAACCAATATCTAATTCATGATTTACCTTATAACGAATAGATGTTCCAATAGCTTGTTTAAACGCCACTTCTGAATAAGTTGATTGATGGTGATTCACCTGACGAGGATCAAGATGATTAGAATCATCTAAATAAATAGAAATATCTAAATTATGATTATTAATAATCCATTGTTGAGTTAACATAAGTCCATTGGTTCTTGAAGGAAAAAAATAACTTTTTGTAACCAGAGGACGAGAACTTGTCCAAACCAAAGGCATAATAGGATTTTTATTCCAAATCCCAACAGGTGTCATAAATTGTCCTAAACGGATACTAAAACTATCTGATACTAAAAAATCAACATACAATCGCTCCAAATTAAAAGATTCCCAAAAATTAGCGACACCATCATTACTGCTGATGAAATTTTCCATTTCAAACTCAGAAAAAAAACGAATGCGAGCATGAGGTGACCAACTAACAAAAAAACTAATATCGTCTAATATTACTGCTTCAGGATCTGATTCAGTATGCTCAAAGGAAATACCACTATAACCTCCTAAGTTTAAATTAAATGCAGGAATATTTAACCCTCTTCCCCAACGATAAGTGTAAGTTGTATCGTTATCATCAGCAAAACTGGTATTGCTTATTAAAAATACCAATAAAATGAAAATTATTTTAATAAACTGAGAGCTATCTAAATGACTATTCATCGTACTTTACTTATTTCCTATTTATTAATCAGCTTGGCTTCTGCTTTATTGATTGCTTTAATGATTTTTGCACATGTTCGTAATATTTTACGCCAAGAAATTGAACATAAATTAGAATCTCAAGCAATTACTATTATGCAACAAATTGATACAACTTTATTTGAGCGACTACACAATATTGCAAGTTGGAGTCATTCTGAACTTATGCAGGATATTAGAACTCGTGATGTTGATAAACGTTTATCTCAATTTTTACAAGAGCTTTATTCTGAATACGAGGGGGTTTATCAGCAACTTTTTGTCGTCAATCAAAATCAACAAACTATTGCATCTAGTCATCCATTTTTTATTGGAAAACAGCAATTAATGACGGAAATATGGGTGCAGACTAAACTTAAACAACATCAGTTTAGGATTAATCATTTGCTCAGAAATTCTAACTATTTAACTTTGTCTACCCCTATTGATGATACTTTCCAAGATATACAATTAGGGCGATTATATGTACATTTTAATTGGCAAGAAATTATTCGGTTATTAGATAAATCAGTATCAGGGCATTCTTCTAATACGGTTTATTACAGTTTATTACTGGATGAAGAAGGCTGGGTGATTGCCAGTTCTTCTAATTTAAAAAATAAAATATCGCCTTTTCAATCAATGGATAAAGAGTTTTTAAAAGAAAATCAATCAGGAGCATTTGAATATTTTGCACCTTTTATACAGCAATCTGTTTTAGTAGGTTATTCACGTTCTCAAGGATACCGTACTTTTACGGGATTAAATTGGCGTATTCTTATTTTACATAGCAGTGATTTAGCTTACGCACCTATTTTAAAAATGTGGCATGTTCTGGTCTTATTTGTTGGTTTAACCCTATTTTTAGGGGCGATTGTTTCTTTCTGGATGTCGGCAAAAATATCTAAACCCATTGCTAGATTAGCAAAATCTACCCGTCATTTTATGGAAGGTAAACCGATAGAATTACCCCCGATTAAAGCTAGTACCGAAATTAGTGAATTAAATACTCAGTTTTCAGAAATGATTAATAATCTTGAGCAATCTCGACGAGATGTCGCGCGTGTTGCAAAATTAGCGGTTATGGGTGAAATGGCAGCTAGTATGGCACATGAAGTCCGTACCCCTTTAGGTATTTTACGTTCATCAGCACAAATGTTACAACGAGATACCCAATTAAGTGAAGTTAGTTTAGAAATGACCGAATTTATACTTAGTGAAACTAAACGTCTCAATAATTTAATTAGCACCTTATTAGAATGCGCTTGTCCTAGACCCCCTAAATTTGCCTTATACTCACTTGATCCTATTATTACCCATGTCAGTGAATTATTACGTTCTCAAATTGAGACTAAGCAAATTAACCTTTCCTTGCAGTTTAATCATCACGATACTTTAATAACTTTTGATAAAGATCAACTTATTCAAATTTTACTTAATTTAATCATGAATGCAATTCAGCATGTTAAAGTAAAAGGTCTGATTAAAATTAGCACTCAAATTATAGAAGAGCATGTAGAAATAAAAGTATGTGATAATGGTTCAGGAATTTTAGAAGAACATAAACAAAGCGTTTTTGACCCTTTTTTTACTCAACGCCAAGATGGAATTGGTTTAGGGTTAACAGTTGTTCAACAAATTGTTTTAGCACATAAGGCAAATATTTTTATTAGTGATAACCCTCAAGGAGGAAGCTGTTTTCATGTTCAATTTCAAATTACACCAATCGGATTAATTCATGAATAATCAAAGTATTCTAGTCGTTGATGATGAAGCTAAAATGCGTCGCTTATTAGAAATTATGCTAACTCAATTGAACCATCAAGTTTATCAAGCCGAAGATGGACAGCAAGCGCTTGATTTTCTAAAAAGTAATAGTGTTGATTTAGTCATTACTGATTTAAAAATGCCTAATGTTGATGGCATATCATTGTTACGACAATTAAGAACGGCAAATAATCAGGTTTCAGTGATTGTAGTAACGGCTTATGGAACGGTAGAAACTGCTGTAGAAGTCATGAAACATGGCGCATGTGATTATATTGTCCGCCCCTTTGAATTAGATGCGGTAGAAGCAGCGGTTGAGAGGGCTTTAAATCTTAATAAAGTGCAACGAGAAAATCGTTATTTACGTGAAGAAATTAATCAAGGATGGGGAGAATTTATTGGTAGAAGTTCTGTCATGCAAAAAATTTACAAGCTTATTCAACAAGTTGCATTAACAAAAACCAGTGTGTTAATTCAAGGTGAAACAGGAACAGGTAAAGAATTAGTAGCAAGAGCGATACATCAAGCCTCACCACGTGCAAAATCCTTATTTGTTGCTATTAACTGTGCGGCTATTCCTGGTGATTTATTAGAAAGTGAGTTATTTGGTTATAATAAAGGTGCATTTACAGGGGCAAATAAAGATCATGTAGGAAAATTTGAATTAGCCGATGAGGGAACACTTTTTTTAGATGAAATTACTGAAATGGATTTTTCTTTACAGGCAAAATTATTACGGGTTTTACAAGAACGAAGCTTAGAACGTTTAGGTAGTCATCGTACTATTCCTGTTGATGTCAGGGTTATTGCTGCTTCAAATAAAGATTCAAAACAGGCAATCATCGAAAATAAATTAAGAGAAGATTTATTTTATCGGTTAAATGTTTTCACGATTGATCTTCCCCCATTACGTGAACGACAAGCTGATATTATTCCTCTTGCATACTATTTTTTAAAAAAATATACCTCGGATTTTGGCTATTCTTTTTCAGGGATGACAGCCGATGCAGAAATGTATCTTACTGCTTATCCATGGTTAGGTAATGTGCGTGAATTAGAAAATATGATGGAACGTGCGGCGGTTTTAAGTGCTGGAGTTATAGTAAATTGCGAACATTTTCCTATTGACATTTATTCTGTTAAAAATGAAATAACAACTACTCTTAATTTAAATGACTCTATAAAGGAAGGATTAAATAGTCAAGTTGAAGAATTAGAAAAACAATTAATTCAACAAGCATTAAAAACAACCAAAGATAATAAAGCGGCTGCCGCACAAATTTTAAAAATTAGTGAACGTTCATTGTGGTATAAAATTAAAAAATACTTTTAGTTCCTCCAGAATAAAATTTATCCCTGTCATCTTATGTCAACATGCTTATTACTTTACAGGTTTAAGTTTAAACGCTTTTGCAAATAAAGGTTTTAACAATATGATTCCTTAAATTAAAAAACTTACCCCCCTTAAAATACATGTCCGAAAACTTTTACCCACCAGATGATTTTGAAGTTGCTGCCCTTAAAATCCCTCCAAATTCAATTCAAGCTGAACAATCCGTATTAGGTAGCTTAATGCTAGATAACCAAACCTGGGATACTATTGCAGATAAGCTCATTGAAGAAGATTTTTACCGTAAAGATCATCGGTTAATTTTTAAATCTATTGCGAAATTAGCAGAACACCAAGATCCTTTTGATGTGATAACCCTTTCAGAAGTTCTTGATGCGACTAATGAATTAACCCAAGCAGGAGGGCTTGCTTATTTGGGAATGTTAGTAAAAGACACCCCAAGTGCAGCTAATATTGTAGCTTATGCTCTCATCGTTCGTGATCGTTCTATTTTGAGGCAATTAATCCATGTAGGAACAGATATAGCTGATTCAGCTTTTTCACCAGAGGGACGCGAAACGTCTGAGTTATTAGAAAATGCTGAACGTAACGTCTTTAAAATTGCTGAACAGCAGCAAAAAGGTCAAGAAGGGTTTAAACCTATTAAAGCTTTACTAGCTACAGCCGTTGATAAAATTGAAACTTTATTTGAACAAGACGGTAATATTACTGGAGCTGCCACAGGATTTACTGATTTTGATGAAAAAACATCAGGATTGCAACCTGGAGATTTGATTATTATTGCAGGTCGTCCGTCAATGGGGAAAACTAGCATTGCAATGAATATGGCTGAAAACATTGCTATTTCAGGTAAAAAAAATGTCGCCGTCTTTAGTATGGAAATGCCAGGAGATTCGCTAGCTATGCGGATGATGTCGTCAATTGGACGTATAGATCAGCATAAAGTTAGAACAGGAAAACTTGAAGATGATGATTGGCCACGTTTGACCTCTGCTATTAATATACTGGCAGAAGCCAATATTTTTATTGATGATACTCCTGCGTTAACACCAATAGAAGTCCATTCAAGAGTGCGGCGTTTAGTCCGAGATCATGGGCAATTAGGATTAATTGTTTTAGATTATATTCAATTAATGGAATCATCTAGTAGTGGTGAAAATAGAGTTCAGCAAATTTCTGATATTTCACGTAGTTTAAAATCCTTAGCTAAGGAAATGAATGTTCCCGTGGTTGCCTTATCTCAATTAAACCGTAATTTGGAACAACGACCTAATAAACGCCCTTTGATGTCTGATTTACGCGAAAGTGGAGCATTGGAACAAGATGCTGATTTAATTGTATTTGTTTATAGGGATGAAGTGTATGATGAAAATACTCCTGATAAAGGTATTGCTGAAATCATTATTGCTAAACAACGTAATGGACCACTTGGAGTTGTACGCCTAAAATTTTTAGGTAAATATACAAAATTTGAAAATTACGCAGGGTCATCCTATAGTGAGGGTGATTACGAATGAATCCTGTCACTTATGCAACCATTGATTTACCAGCGATTCAACATAATTTAAGTCGGGTTCGAGATTACGCACCTGAGGCTCAAATAATGACAGTGATTAAAGCTGACGGCTATGGGCATGGGCTATTATCGGTTGCTAAGGCATTAATAACCGCAGATGCGTTGGCTGTTGCTAGAATTGATGAGGCAATTCGTTTACGAAAAGCAGGATTTAAACAACGTTTAGCAGTTTTAGAGGGATTTATTAATAGGGAAGAGTTAGATGCTTTTATTCTGTATGACTTAGACGCTGTGGTTCATTGTGTTGAGCAAGTTGCTTTATTAGAAAATAAAAATGGTTTGCACTCTTTATCTTTATGGTTAAAGCTTGATAGTGGTATGAATCGTTTAGGATTTAAGGCAACAGAGTTTGCAACTATTTTCCAACGCTTAACCGCTTGTGTAGTTGCGAATATTAATTTTATGACCCATTTAGCCAATGCAGATGATGAAAGTGATCCTAAAACCCTTGAGCAAATTAGTTTATTTACCAAGACTGTTAAACCTTTTAAAGGGGCGTGCAGTATTGCTAATTCAGCAGGTATTTTTGCTTGGAAATCTTCTTTGAGTGACTGGGTTCGTCCAGGTTTAATGCTCTATGGAATCTCACCTTTTGAAGAAAAAACAGGACAGCAATTAGGTTTAAAGCCAGTTATGCAGCTTTATTCGCATTTAGTTTCGATTAAAGAATTACAAAAAGGAGAAGCAGTCGGTTATGGCGGAACATGGGTTGCTGATAAAACCATGCGTTTAGGTATTATTGCTATTGGCTATGGTGATGGCTATCCACGCCATGCTAAAGCAGGGACTCCTGTTCTCGTTAATGGACAACGAGTTCCATTAATAGGGCGGGTGTCTATGGATACCTTAGCGGTTGACTTGAGTTTCCAATCACACGCTAAAGTTTACGATTTAGTTACTCTGTGGGGAGATGGGTTGGCTGTTGAAGAAATTGCAGTCTGTGCAGGTACTATTGCTTATACGTTGGTTTGTGGCATTACTTCACGAGTGATGAAAATAGAAATGTAAAGACATGACGGATCATATCTTTACATTAAAAATATAATTTTTATTCTTTAATCTTTTCAATTATCTCATTAAATGCTTCAATACGAGCCTTACCTGTATTCATCAAATCAACACCTGTATCAATAATTATTTTACCTAGACCGGGGATCTTGTAAGCTGAAAATGATAAGTAACCGATAACAGTAATAGCTATTAAAGCAGCAATTAAGCTACTTATACCAAATAAGCCTAAAAATTTAATCAGTAATGCAACTAAATCTAAGGGCAATAAGACCATTACTGAGAAATAAAGCAATATAGTAAAGGTAAAAATAACAAAAACAAGAAACTGAAACAGTCTTACTAAAGCGACATTAATTTTTTTCATAATAACTTTTAAACGAGTGAAATAGAGTTTGATTGCGGCATTATAACGCAAACTTAAGGCTGATTTTATTTTTATATTAAATCTTAAATTATTCGATACCCGTTATTGTATTTTGTGGTTTTATTTCCACAGTGGATGTTGTAATAATTGGTATAGTAGACTGTTTTTCTTGCGTGGCAAAGCCTAATAAATGCGGTTTTCCATTAACAAATTGAGCGCAAAATAACTCACGATTAATTCGATTATCAGAGCTTAGGGTTAATTTACCCGTTGCTCCTGAGTAAGGAGTTGTTTTTAATGTATCTAAATGCTGAATCAAATTATAAGCATCTATACCTAAAGGTAATAAACGTAAATAACTTGATGATAATCCACCCCAAAGCGAATATAAAGCGGTTTTATTTAATGCCCCTTTATAAGCATTTTCAAATATCCACGGAACATCACAAAATGTAATACCATTAAGGTTTTCATTGTGAGAGCTATTATCATAAACATCTGATGTTGCATAAATAGGAATATTTGCCGTCTCTTGATGATAACGTAAAAGTGGGTTTAAAAAACTTGCTTGTTGTGCAGAAGCATTCATAAAAATAACATTAACGCTACCATTACTTAGGGTTTTATCAGCGACATTATTAACTGTTGCATTAAAATTTTTCACTCCAGTATTATAATTATGTCTATTGGCAACTATTGCCCCTAGTTGCTGCCAATGATTAGAAAAATAATTTCCAATACGCTGACCTCGTTTTGATTGAGGAAGCAATAATAATGCGTTATTATAACCATCCAGATAAGCTCTGTTAGCAACCTGTTCAGCATCATCAATGGGACTCAACCCAAATTGATAAAGTCTAGGGTCATTTAATCCTTCAACATGATTAAGTGCAAGAACAGGTACATTTAAAGTGGTGTTATTAACCAGTGAGCGTAGATGTTTTTTATTTAAAGGCCCTATAATTAGTTGAGCACCTTTCTTGATCGCTTGATGATATAAACTAACAATATTTGTACTTTCTGTATCATAAAAAATAATTTTTTGCTGATTAGCTGTTTGTTGTTTTTTTATGTCATAAGCTGCCATAAAACCTTTTTTAATCACTTTAGCTGCTGATCTGTAAGGTCCTGAGTTAGGTAAGAAAACCGCAATAGTTGCTGGAGACGTAAATCGTTGCTTATATTTTTTTTGATAAGAAAGTAACAGATTAGAATCTACAGGATGATTTGGATTATGTATACGCCATTTTGCAAGACTACTAGTGAGATTAGTTTGATTAGAGCCTAATAATTTTGCCAAAGATAACCAACCATTAACAGTTTTTGTTGCCGAAGATTGTGGCTTTAAGGCATCTGCTGGTGCAGCTATTAATGTTTCTAAAATCTTATCATAGTGCTGTAGACGAGTTTTAGATGAGGTTATAAAAGGATCTAAAAAGATTAATGCCTCTATACTTTTAAGGGGATTATCTAATAAAGAATATGCTAATGCCAACGAATCATAATAAGCAAATTTTGAGCGATCTTCTAGTGATGTCACATTCATGGATTGAAATAGGCTTAATGCTTTTCTTGCATCCCCTCTATTCATTAAAACTTGTGCTTGTAATAACTTTAAATAGTTAAATTGCACAGGGGTTAATTGAGCAGAATTAATCGTATCAATATATTTTTTACCTTGTTTAGCATCACCTGAACTGATTAACGCATCAGCCGCTAATAAGTGAAATTGATTGCGTTGATTCGTATTAAGTGCGGCTAATTCTTTATAAATAACGGCAGCTTCTTTATTTTTTCCTTGCCTAAGTAAAGCTTCTGCCTGATTAATTTCGGGAGTATACATTAACTGCGTTGTTAATGAACATCCATATAAAAGAGGTAAGCTAAACATTAACAATAATAAATAACGGTGTATCATAATGGTCTGTTGTATTTTAGATGAAGGAGACTAAATGTCAGATAAGTACGGTAAATTATACGTTGTTGCAACCCCAATAGGCAATTTAGCTGATTTTAGTTATAGAGCTGTTAATATTTTACAGCAAGTTGAATTAATTGCTGCCGAAGATACCCGCCATGTAAAAATATTATTACAACATTATGGTATCACCACCAAGATCATGTCGCTTCATCAACACAATGAAATTCATGCTGCACCACAATTAATAGCAAAAATACAACAAGGTCTTTCTATTGCGTTAGTATCTGACGCAGGTACACCTTTATTAAGTGACCCTGGAATGCCATTAGTGAAATTAGCCAAAGAACAAGGTATCCAAGTTTTACCTATTCCAGGTGCGTGTGCATTAATTGCCGCCTTATCTGTTGCAGGCTTACCAGTTAACCGATTTTGTTTTGAAGGTTTTTTACCAAGAACATCAGTAGCTAGAAAAAAATTCTTTTCACACCGATTAGAGTGGTCTGCAACTTGGGTTTTTTATGAATCTAGTCATAGAATTTTAGCTTGTTTTGAGGATATGATTACCGTTTTGCCTTTAGATAGACCCGTAGTGATTGCACGTGAGATAACTAAACTTCATGAAACAATTATCAACGATAGTCTAGAAAATATTTTTAAGCAAGTTCAAAGCGAGGCAAATATGCAAAGAGGTGAATTTGTTGTTATTGTTGAGGGGATTAAAATAGATAAGAAAACACAGATTATTAATTCAGAACACACTAAACTATTACAAATTTTATTAAAAGAATGCTCAATCAAAACTACAGCTTCTATTGCGGCAAAAATTACCGGTATTCGTAAAAAATTACTCTATCAGGCAGCATTAGAATTAAGAGAAGATAGATAATTTCACCCAAAGATAAGGGCATTTTTCATTTTTTAAGGTAAATGAAAGCTGCCCAAAATTATTATTTAAGAATACTAATGGCTTTTAGTAAATTTAATGCTTCATGTAAAGCATAATCACGAATATTTTTAGAATCCTCTTCATTTTTAATTTCTTCTTCATTCGCTTCTTTAGTCTTAGATGGTAATTGATTCTTAGGCTTATCATTTTCTAAATGACGAGATAAGTCGGCTTCCTTAATAGGTTTAAACTTAGAATTTTTTAATGCTTCTAATTTTAATTTACCTAATAAAATATCAGGCTCAATCCCCTCTGCTTGAATAGAACGTCCTAAAGGTGTGAAATAACGGGCGGTAGTTAATTTTATCGCCGCACCATTAGTAGTTGGTAAAACTGTTTGAACTGAGCCTTTTCCAAATGATTTTTCACCCATAATAATTGCACGCTTATGATCTTGCAACGCCCCTGCAACAATTTCTGATGCCGATGCTGAACCCGCATTAACCAAAACTACTAATGGAGCTTTATTAATAAGATCACCTGCCTCTGCGTTAAAACGCATTTGTGAATTTTTAATCCGTCCTTCGGTATAAACAATTAATCCTTCTTCTAAAAAAGCATCACTAACTTCAACCGCAGCATGTAATACACCACCTGGATTATTTCTTAAATCTAACACCAATCCATTTAATTTACCTTCATTTTCTTTAACTAAACTATCAATAGCTTCACTAACACCAGCCCCAGTTCGTGATTGAAAACTACTAATTCGCAAATAGCCATAATCTTTTTCAAGTAAACGACTTTTAACACTTTTAACTTTAATAATATCTCGAGTAACAACAGTAATTATAGGCGCGTCAGCACCTTCTCTGATAATAGTCAATGTAATATCTTCACCTACTTTACCACGCATAATCTTAACAGCATCCCCTAAAGACATGCCTTTTACGGGTTTTTCATTAAGCTTGACAATTAAATCACCTGCCTGCAGACCTGCACGTTTAGCAGGGGTATCATCAATTGGAGAAACTACTTTGACAAAACCATTTTCCATGGTGACTTCTATCCCTAAACCTCCAAACTGCCCACTAGTTCCTTCCATTAAATCCTTATAATCTTCAGCATCAAGATAAGCAGAATGAGGATCTAAACCAGTTAACATTCCTCTAATGGCATCTTCAAGCAATTTTTTATCGGCAACAGGCTCAACATAATCCTTTTTAATACGTCCAAATATTTCTGTAAAAGCGCGTAATTCATCATAAGGTAATTCTTCTTGAGCTTTACTAACAACAGTTCCGTCACGTTTTGCAAACACAGTAGTGCTTGTTGCTATAAAAACCCCAAGAGAAAAGCCAAGGGATAAAATTAATACATTTTTCTTTTTAAGCATTTGCTTTCTATTTTCCTAAAATTAATCGTAAATGATTAGTTTTCTTAAATTTCTATTTTACACAAGTAGCCTAGAAATAAATGAAACCTTTATTATCCTACATAGCCATTCTGTATTTTTAAACACCAAAGAGCTGGGTTAACTGATTTTCCTTGATACCTAACCCCAAAATAAAGCCCAGATTTACTACGCCCTCCACTTTTTCCTACAGAAGCAATAACTGTTCCTGTCGTTACTTTATCGCCTACTTTTTTATTAAGGCTTTGATTAAACGCATATAAACTCATATAACCCGAACCGTGGTCAATAATAACCAATAATCCATAACCTCGCAACCAATCTGAATAAACAACGCGCCCATCAGTAATAGTACGAATATTACTCCCTTCACTTGCAGAAATTAAAATACCATCCCAGAATCCGTCGCTGCGTTTACTACCAAATTTTTTAACTATTTTACCCTTTAAAGGCCAAGGTAATTTTCCTTTTAGTTTTTTAAACGATAAACCTGAATTTGTATAGCTTGTTATTTTTTTAAGAGGATTATTTTTATTTTTAGAAAAAGTTTTATCAATTTGCTCTTTTTTAACCTGGGTAACAATGCTATTACCTAATAAAATAATTAAATCATTTAACTGTTTTTCATTACCTTTAAGTTGAGCTAATTGTTGAGATTTCAAACTAAAGTTACCATTCAATGAAGACAATAAATGCTTACGTTCATTTTTACTTTGTGTTAATTTTTTTTGTTGTTTTTTCTTTAAAGATGTAGTTGTCCGTAACTGTTTTTTTTCTTTCAACCGTTCTTTCCATAAATCTTCTAACACCACAATATGATTTTTAATGCTAATTAATTTAATTAGGCGAGCTTTATTTAGATAATGATAATACATCATCATTCGACTAGCTAATGCAGGATCTTGTTGGTTTAGCAACAGCTTTAATTTTTCTTTTTTCCCCATGATATAGGTCGCTTTAATTTGCCCATTTAATTCATGGTTTTCTATATCTAATCTTTTCCTTCTTGATTTTATGTCTTTAGTAATTTCCTTTAATCGCCGCCGCTTAGTATCAATTTTTTTCGTTAGTTTTTTAAGTGAGCTTGCAGTTTGCCCATATTGCTTCTCAATCAAACCTAACTGTTTTGATAAATTATTACGCTTGGTATTGATTTGTTTTATCGTTTGATTAACATCTTCAATATGCGTTTGTAATTTATTTAGTTTTTGAGTCTTATCATTTGCAAATGATAATGAATTTCCATTGATAAAAAAAAAGGCAACGATTAAAAAAAAATACATAGCGTTTAATCAACTAGCAATGATTTACCTGTCATTTCATCAGGTTGTGTAACTCCTAAAATAGCTAACAATGTAGGTGCTAAATCTGACAAACTACCCCCATTTTTTATCTCTTGTATTCCTCCAATATAAACTAAAGGAACTTGGTTGATAGTATGAGCCGTATGCACTTGCTGGGTTTCTAGGTTCACCATTTGTTCAATATTACCGTGATCGGCAGTAATTAACATTTGTCCATTAACGTCTTTTAGGGCATTCACAACACGTTCTAAACAGTGGTCTATTGTTTCTACCGCTTTTAATGCCGCCTCCCAAACCCCTGTATGACCTACCATGTCACAATTGGCGTAGTTACAAATAATGACATCATAATCACCTGATTTAATTGAATTAACTAAATGGTCGGTTACTTCTACTGCATTCATTTCTGGCTGCATGTCATAAGTTTTAACTTGTGGCGAGGGAACTAAGATACGTTTTTCACCTTCAAAAGGTGCATCTCTCCCCCCATTTAAGAAAAAAGTAACATGAGCATATTTTTCAGTTTCAGCAAGACGTAATTGCGTGCGCCCTGCATTTGCTAAGACTTCCCCTAAACCATTATTTATATTCGTGGGGGAATAAGCAACAGGATATGAAAAATCTTGATGGTACTTAGTCAACGTTGCAAAATGTCCTGTATGAGGCTCACAACCGCGTTTAAATTCAGTGAAATCCACTTGAGTTAATGCTCTGGAAATTTCACGGGTACGGTCCGCTCTAAAATTCATAAAGACAATTGAGTCTTGTGAATCTAAAGCAATGCCGTGATTACCAATTATAGTTGCTTGTACGAATTCGTCGGTTTCATCACGTTGATAAGCAGCCTCCAAAGCGTCTAAAGCCGTTGAGGCAATAAAATTACTTTCACCTTTCGCAATTAAATTATAGGCAGGTTGCACCCGTTCCCAACGATTATCTCTATCCATCGCATAAAAACGCCCCGTTACTGAAATAATTTTTCCAACGCCTAAAGTTTTAAATTTGTCTTCAATAAAGTCAATAGAACTTTTCGCACTTTTAGGGGCAACATCACGCCCATCTAAAAAGGCATGTAAATAAATTTTTGTTAATCCTCGTTTTGCAGCTAATTCAATCATGCCTGCAATTTGCTTTTCGTGACTATGAACCCCACCCGCTGATAATAAACCTAATATATGCAGGGCTTTATCATTTTCTAAGGCTTTATCAACCGCTGTTTGTAAGACTTTATTTTCAAAAAAACTACCGTCTTCTATCGCATTATTAATTTTAGGTAAGTCTTGAAAAATAAACCGCCCACTGCCAATATGTAAATGCCCCACTTCTGAGTTTCCCATTTGACCGTCGGGCAGCCCTACTGAAGATCCTGAGCAATTCAATAATGTTTTAGGGTTATCTTGTTGTAATTGATCCCAAAAGGGAGTTTTTGCAATCGCAATTGCATTGTGTTCTGTTGCTTCTCTGTGTCCAAAGCCATCAAGAATTAATAAAACTAAAGGGGTAGGTCGTTTTAACATAGTGGTATGGTTTCCGTATTAGTATTTGATTATTATAAACTATTTTTATGTGTAGATTGTTCAATAATCCACTGTAAAACCGCTAAAACTTTATGCGGTTCAGTAAAAGTTAGTGGAATATAATTAGGATCTATCGTTAAATTATTATTTTCTAATTTTAAAAATGCCCATAGAAAAGCATTGGTTACGCAGCCATAAATAATTTTTTGAGGATGATTATGTTGTTCATTAAAAATTTTTCCCGCATACATTTCTGCACCACATTGCCCAAAACCCTCATCTAAATCGGTTTGTTTAGCCTCGACTAAACAAAAAAGGGGCTGTTTTATAATATGTGTATTCACTGATGCAGAAAGGATGAAATCACAATACCCTTTTAGACCCAGTTTTGCATCAACATCAAATTTATAGCCTGAAAAATAACTAAAAGAATTATTATTATAGCGTTTTAATTCTTTAAAAATAGGATTAATAATAAATTCTGATTTTGCTTTTTCAGTCGCTAATGCTTCATCCATTGCTTCTTTTAGCAATATGAGAATTAAATCTGAGGGAGAAAATTTAGGTAATTTTTCTTGAATAAAAGGTTTCCAAATTAAATTAATATTAAGCTTTTCTTCTAAAGTTTCTATTTTAAAACGGCTATAAGACATGATTGTTTTTAATTTCTAGTTGAATACTGCGCGACAATCCACTGTAAAACTGCTAAAACTTTATGCGGTTCAGTAAAAGTTAGCGGAATATAATTAGGGTCTATCGTTAAATTATTGTCTGCTAGTTTTAAAAATGCCCAAGAAAAACCATTAGTGACACACCCATAAATTAGTTTTTGCGGTTTATCATGACGTAGATTAAAAAGTTGTGCGGCGTACATTTCAGCTCCACACTGACCAAACTCCGCCTCTATTTCACTTTTTTTAGCTTCAACCAAACAAAAAACAGGAGAATTAATAAAAGGACTATTTGCTTCTGCTGATAGCAAAAAATCACAATAGCCTTTTAATTCTAATGTAGCATCAACATTAAATTCATATCCTGAAAAACAGGTGAATTTATCACGGTTTTGTCGATGTAGTTCTTTTAAAAGGGGACTAATAATAAATTCAGACTTTGCCTTTTCTGTCGCCAACTGTTCGTATTCATTTTCAGCCAACGTTTCTAAAAATAACTGACTGGGTTTAAAAATAGGTAATTTCTTATCAATAAAGGTCATCGTTTTAGAAAGAATTCCCAATTTTTCATTTAATGAAGCTAATTTAAAGCGTCTATAAGCCATGATTAAATTGTCTTTGATATTTCATTAAAAACCCAATTTAAATAATTAAATGTTTTTTGTAAATCACTCATCGCAGAAATAGAATGGGGATCAATCGTAAAAACGTCCTGTTCTAATTTGCCAAATTCCCACAGTTTTCCCGTTGTCACTACCCCATAAAAAATACGATTCTCCACTAAAGACGATGCTACCATCTCTGCTAAAGCTTGCGCCCATCCTAATTCAAAATCATCACGTTTAGCTTCTATCACGCAAAGAGATGGTTTTTCCATGCCACCATATTTTGTTTTTCCTGCGACTAAATAATCTGGCTCGCCGACAAGCCCTTGTTTTTCATCTATATTATAAGGAACATGTGACCAAATATTTAAATCTTTATACTGTCTTGAAACACCATTTAAAATAGGGCTAATAATCCGTTCACAAATGGTTATTTCATTGATAAAACTAATATTATCATTCATATTTTCGATAATCATAGAAACTAGGTACTCGGAGACCGTCATTTCTTTTTCACTGACAAAGAGTATTTTATCAGTGACTTCAATATCAAATTTTTGAGCGACTTCTTCAATGGTTTTAAATTGACTATAAGACATTTTTATTTTTTCCCATAAAAAATTTTACACGTTAGCTTTATATTCAATAACTCCGCCTCCCAAACAAATATCCTCTTGGTAAAAAACTACCGATTGTCCGGGGGTAATTGCCCGCTGAGGTTGTTCAAAAATAGCACGACAACGATTATTAACTAAGGGTTCTAAATAACATGCTTGATCTTGCTGACGATAACGGGTTTTAGCGCGACAATTTATTGCTTTTATCAACGGTTGATTATTACACCAATCTAATTGCCCCGCTTCTAACGAATTATGCAACATTAAAGGGTGTTGATGTCCTTGCCCGACAATTAAAATATTATTAGCTAATTCTTTTTCTAAAACATACCACGGTTCATCTGGCGCATTTTTCACCCCTCCAATACCTAATCCTTGTCGTTGTCCCAACGTGTAATACATTAAACCATGATGTTGTCCAATATATTGTCCTTCTGGCGTTCGCATTTCACCCGCTTGGGTGGGTAAATAACGCTGTAAAAATTCTTTAAACTTACGCTCACCAATAAAACAAATCCCCGTGCTATCTTTCTTTTGATAATTATCAAAGCCTGCTTTTTTTGCTAAAGCTCGTAATTCAGGTTTCATCATTTCCCCGATGGGAAATAAAGTTTTAGATAAGGCTTTTTGCCCTAGCGTATATAAAAAATAACTTTGTTCTTTATTCGGGTCTAAGCCTTTTAATAATTGATAGTGATTATTTGTAAACCCTACTCGGGCATAATGCCCTGTAGCAATATATTCTGCGCCTAAATCTTCAATCGCATAATTTAAAAATGCTTTAAATTTAACATGTTTATTACATAAAATATCGGGATTAGGGGTACGTCCTCGTTTAAATTCAGATAAAAAAACTTCAAATACCTCGTCCCAATATTCGGCTGCAAAATTGACGGTTTTTAATTCAATGCCTAATTTATCACAAACTTGCTGAGCATCGGCTAAATCTTCCAATGCAGTACAATAATCCGTCCCGTCATCTTCTTCCCAATTTTTCATGAATAAACCAGTAACATGATGACCTTGCTCTAATAAAACCAAAGCAGTCACAGAAGAATCGACTCCTCCTGACATCCCGACTATAATATTTTTTTTATTCATAAATCTAAACTAGACTTTAATAATGATAAAGGATAAAACTCTCCTTTGATATAATCATCTATTGATTCTAAAACTAAAGGACTTCGTAAAAGCGATTGTTTAGCCGCTACTTCATCGCGTGTAAGCCAGTGCGTTTGAATAATGCCTTCATCTAAGTGTTGATTTGCATCGTGAGCATAAACTTTACCTGTAAAACAAACTCTTAAAAAACTAGCTGCTTGAGGATTATCACGCCAAAGCTGTATAGAAACAACCTGTTCTGGAATAAATTTCCATGCAGTTTCTTCTAATACTTCACGTTTTACCGCACTTATAAGGTCTTCTCCATTTTCTAAATGACCTGCGGGTTGATTAAATGCAAGTCCTGAGGATACTTGTTCTTCAACTAACAAAAAACGTTGCTGGTTTTCAATCACAGCCGCAACAGTAACATGAGGTTTCCAAATCATAAGCAAAGCCAAACATAAAAACGCGTTATTTTACTTGATTTATAATAATTATGTGTCTAAAGATTGAAATTTATCACAATTACCTCTATGGTAAGGGTTAATAATGTTTTATTCCCAACAATTTATGAGAGCTATGTCTAATAGTGTTCCCTTTAACGATGATGATAACGATTTAGCGGTTCAAGAAAAAAAACCACAATTAAAACGTCCCCCTTTATATAAGGTATTGTTATTAAATGATGATTTTACCCCAATGGACTTTGTCGTTGAAATTTTAACTGATTTTTTTAATTTGGACTATGAAAAAGCAACATTAGTCATGTTACAAGTTCATCATAACGGTGTTGGCATTTGCGGAACATTTTCTAAAGATGTTGCTGAAACTAAAGTGCATCTAGTGAATGAATATTCACGTGAAAATAATCACCCATTAATGTGTTCAATGGAAAAAACGTAAACTAGGAAAATTAAAATGTTAAGCAAAGAAATAGAAGTTACTTTAAATCAAGCGTTTACACAAGCTCATAAAAAACGGCATGAGTTTATTACCGTTGAGCATTTGTTATTAGCCTTATTATATACGGCATCGGTTGAACCTATTTTAAAATCCTGTGACTGTGAGATAGATACTTTAGCAGAGGAATTGACGCAATATATTAATGATACCATCTCCTTAATTCCATCAGGAATAGAGCGTGAAATCCAGCCAACATTAGGTTTTCAGCGAGTGTTACAACGTGCTGTTTTTCATGTGCAAGCGTCTGACAAAAAAGAAGTATCTGGTGCAAATATTTTTGTAGCTCTGTTTAGCGAACAAGAATCTCACGCAGTATTTTTACTTAAGAAACAAGATGTCACCAGATTAGATGTGGTTAATTACTTAGCCCATGGAATTTCAAAAATTGAACCAGAGGACATAGATGAACAAGATAATCCAGAACATATAAAACCCAACCTAGGAACAGAACCACCAACCACGAATCCATTAGAAAAATATACGGTAAATCTGAATGAGGAAGCTAAAAAAGATAGAATCGACCCTTTAATTGGACGTAAGCTTGAAATTGAACGCACTGTTCAAACCTTATGTCGCCGGCGTAAAAATAATCCATTATTAGTCGGTGAAGCTGGAGTAGGTAAAACGGCTATTGCCGAAGGATTAGCTAAACGAATTGTTGATAAGGAAGTTCCTGAAATTTTAAACGATAATGTTATTTATTCACTTGATTTAGGGGCATTAGTTGCTGGAACTAAATATAGAGGTGATTTTGAAAAACGCTTAAAATCATTGATGAATCAATTGAAAAAAGAACCTAAATCTATTTTATTTATTGATGAAATCCATACCATTATTGGTGCAGGTTCAGCTTCTGGTGGAGTTATGGATGCCTCTAATTTAATCAAACCCATGTTAGCATCTGGACAATTACGCTGTATAGGTTCAACAACTTATCAGGAATATCGTGGAGTTTTTGAAAAAGATCACGCGCTCGCTCGACGTTTTCAAAAAATTGACATTACTGAGCCATCGGTAGAGGAAACCTTTCAAATATTACGAGGTTTAAAGTTTCGCTTTGAAACTCATCATGAAATTAAATATACCGATCAAGCATTAAAGTCTGCGGCTGAACTTTCAGAACGCTTCATTACCGACCGTTTTTTACCAGACAAAGCAATTGATGTGATTGATGAGGCTGGTGCAAAACAGCGTATTACCTCAAAAGATCAACGTAAAAAAACTATTAATACCGCAGAAATAGAAGAAATTATTGCTAAAATAGCCCGCATTCCTGAACAAACAGTTTCAGCAAAAGATAAAGATAAATTAGAGAATTTAGAAAAAAATCTAAAAATGTTGGTTTTTGGTCAAGATCAGGCAATAAACTCCCTAGTATCTGCGATTAAATTATCACGTGCAGGTTTACGTGATAATTCTAAGACGATTGGATCATTTTTATTTGCAGGGCCAACAGGTGTCGGAAAAACAGAAGTAACTCGGCAACTTGCAAAAGTACTAGGAATTAAATTAATTAGATTTGATATGTCTGAATATATGGAAAGTCACACGGTTTCTAGATTAATTGGCGCACCTCCGGGTTATGTAGGTTTTGACCAAGGGGGATTATTAACCGAACAGGTTACGAAACATCCTCATGCAGTGCTATTATTAGATGAAATAGAAAAAGCCCACCCCGATGTTTTTAATTTATTATTACAAGTTATGGATCATGGAACGTTAACTGATAATAATGGACGCAGCGCTGATTTTAGAAATATTATTTTAGTGATGACAACGAATGCAGGTGCTGCCGAAGGTAGTCGCACATCCATTGGTTTTACCCATCAAGATCATGCTTCCGATAGTATGAAAATAATTGAAAAAATCTTTTCACCTGAATTTCGTAATCGTTTAGATACCATCATACAATTTAAACCATTAGATATTTCAATTGTTGGAAGTGTTGTTGACAAATTCATTTTTGAACTTGAAGCTTTATTAGACGAGAAAAACGTAACCCTATCATTAAATGCTGATGCACGTTTATGGTTGGCAGAAAATGGCTGTGATCCTCAAATGGGGGCAAGACCTATGGCTCGTTTAATTCAGGAAAAAATTAAAAAGCCACTGGCAAATGATTTATTATTCGGAAAACTTGCACAGGGAGGTCATGTTCGTATTTATATTGAAAACCAAGAACTTTGCTTTGCGATTGAAAGTAAAAGTTTAAGTGTTACTGAAAAAGATTAAATCATAATTTTAAATTGCTAGTCCTATTTCTAATAGGATTAGCGCATTCTAAAAGTAATTCGTCCTTTACTTAAATCATAAGGAGTCATTTCTACCTTAACTTTATCACCCGTTAAAATACGAATATAATGTTTACGCATTTTTCCTGAAATATGCGCGGTCACCACATGACCATTTTCAAGTTCAACTCTAAACATGGTATTTGGTAATGTATCAATAACCTTACCCTCCATTTCAATTTGATCTTCTTTTGCCATTACATCTCTCCAATTAATTTAAAACCGTCCATAATAGCATAAGTCATCAATTAGCAATAGAAACAGTTAGGTTTATTTAAACTAGATACCAATAAATTTTTATCCTGATCGTATAGATAGAGACTTTATTTTTTTAAATCTTTTATCGCTTGAGTTAACACTTTGATATCATCCATTATCCATGTAGGTTGATAATCCACATTTTTTAAATCCTGCTTAGAAGAAATCCCCGTTAACACCATGACGCTACGAATTTTTGCTCGAACACTACCTAAAATATCGGTATCTAATCTATCACCGATGGTTATGGTTACAAACGCTGGTTTATTTAATAAACGTAAAGCATATTGATACATTAATGGTTCAGGTTTTCCTAAACTTTTAGGGATAACACCGCCTGTTGCTGTTTTCAATGCCATAAGTATTGAGCCATTTCCTGGTACTAATCCTTGTTCTGTAGGTAATGTAGTATCACTATTAGTTGCAATAAATTTAGCCCCTGCTCGAATGGTTAAGGTTGCTGTAGCCAGTTGATCCCATCTAAGATTCCTATCCAAACCACAGACAACTACATCAGCTTTAGGTTCTTCATTAACCGCTTTTAAACTGAAATTTTGAGCTAATAAAGCTTCTTTCAAACCTTGTTCACCTATCATAAAAAGCGTATTTTTATCAGCTGGATAATGTTCAGCTAAATAAAGTGCGGTAATCATGCTTGAAGTCAAAATTTCTTTTTCTTTAATTACAACTCCCATAGTACTTAATTTAGCCATATACTCAATAGGAGTTAAGGTTGAGTTATTGGTAGCGAGAATAAACGGAAGTTGTTGTTCACGTAAGGTATCAAAAAAATCATTTAATCCTGCTAAAGGTTTATTACCATGCCATAACACTCCATCCATATCAATAATAAGTGCTTGAATATTACTAAAATTTTTCATAAAAATTTAACTCCAATGTTTTCTATACCATTAATTGTGACTATCATGGTCTAAATTGATTATCATTCTTTAATAACATCAGGATAAAATAATTGTTGACCTTGAATTTTATAATTTTTAATCAGAGTTTGACCTTCAATTGACCTGATAAATGCGGTGTATTTTTTTGCTAAAGTATAATTAACTGTTTTATATCTGGCAGGATTCACTGTAATAATGTGATAAGGATTAGATAAGTGTTCATCGGCTTCAAAAACAATTTCTAAATCAATTTTATCTTGATAGGCAAGGTAAGTACCTCGATCAGTTAAAGTATAAGCCTGTTTTTCATCAGCAATTTTTAAAACTGCCCCCATGCTTTGACCTGCTGAAACATACCAATCACCTGTTGGAGTTTTGTTTATCATTTTCCATAATATAAGCTCTTTCTTATGTGTACCTGAATCATCACCGCGTGAAATAAACTCAGCTTGATTAGCAAAAATTTTCTGAAAAGCTTTTGTTATGGTGTTAACGGTTTTTAGTTGGGATTTATCTGTTTTCGCGCCAAGAATAACAAAATCATTGTGCATTACTGCATATCTATCAATACCATAACCTGATTCAATAAAGGCAATTTCAGCTGCAGGTGCATGAACAAAAACAATATCAACATCCCCATTTTTACCTAGGGTTAACGCTTTACCTGTTCCTACGGCAATCACATCAACACGGGCTTGATATTTTTTTTCAAAGACTGGGTTTAAAACCGCAAGTAACCCTGAGCTCTCAGTACTAGTTGTAGTAGACATCCGTAAAATATTAACCGCATGGACTTGAAAACTAAATAAAAATAAAAAAAATAAAAAAAATTTCATAAACTCTTAAAAATTATTTATAATGTGAAAAAGATTATTTACAGGGATAACATTCCTTAAATGGATGCTATCCCTAATGAATCTATAAACAGATTTGAGTAGCACTATGTACCGCAGGAATCGCACACAATGCTGTAAATAAATCATCATTTAATGCTGTAGAAACACTAATTAATGCCATTGCCTGCTCACTGTCACTTCCAGTTCCTACTTCCATACGAGAAATATTAATATTGGCTGCCCCCAATACACTACCGATAGCCGCAATAACTCCTGGTTTGTCATCATGACGAGTCACTAATAAAATCCCTTCAGGGACAACTTCAACTTGAAATTGATTAATTGACACTAAACGTGGGTGGCAATCACCTAATAATGTGCCTTCTAAAGAAATAGTTTCATCACCAAAATGTCCCACGACTTTAAGTAATGATAAATACCCTTGAGATTCCTCACTTTTAGTTTCTAATAATGAAACCCCTTGGCGTTTAGCAATATTTTCCGCATTAACCCGATTCACAGGGGTTGATAATTGCCCTGTAAACATACCAACTAATGCTTCAACGGTGATCGGTCTAATTTCAAGTTCTGAGGCTTTACCAAAAATAGCAACTTCTAAATGATCAATCGGTTTATTAGCCAGATTAACCAAGACCTTACCCAAAATATTTGCTAACTTCATAAACTGACGTGATTTTTTCAACTCTTCTGCGGACAAACGCGGTAAATTCAACGC
The DNA here is from genome assembly GCA_030627205.1 of Methylococcaceae bacterium. Classification (GTDB taxonomy): domain Bacteria; phylum Pseudomonadota; class Gammaproteobacteria; order Methylococcales; family Methylomonadaceae; genus WTBX01. The sequence continues at coordinate 7,399 of DAOUSN010000003.1, read as the reverse complement.
ATTAATCGCTTCACCTGTTGTTAAAAAGGTTACTGCTTGCCGAGCAATTTCAACACTCACAGCCACTTGTGCTTCTCGTGTTGATGCACCTAAATGCGGGGTAAAACTAATATTATCTAATTCAAATAAAGGTGAATTTTTAGGGGGTTCTTGTTCATAAACATCTAATGCAGCTGCGGCAATATCATTAGTTTTTAAGGCATCATAAAGAGCGGTCTCATCAACCAATCCACCCCTTGCACAATTAATCAACATTGCTGATTTTTTCATCGCTTTAAGTTCTTTAGCACCGATAATATTGCGAGTTTTTTCAATCATTGGGCAATGCAAGGTTAAATAATCTGCCTGCGCTATTAATTCGTCTAAACTTACGGATTCCGCCCCCATTTGTTCAAATATATCAGGAGCAACAAAAGGATCATAAGCAATAACACGCATTTTTAAACCAACACCGCGTTGAGCAACAATACGCCCAATCGTACCAAATCCCAAGATAGCTAAGGTTTTATGAGAGACTTCCGACCCCATAAAGGCGGCTTTTTCCCATTTTCCTGTCCGTACAGAGTAATCAGCTCTGGGCAATAATCGGCTCAAAGAAAATAAATGGGCAATGGCAAGTTCTGCTGTAGTGGTTGCGTTGGCATCAGGCGTATTCATCACAATAACACCTTGTTCAGTTGCCGCAGCAACATCCACATTATCAACGCCAATTCCTGCTCGACCGATAATTTTTAATTTTTTAGCCGCTTTTAAAACCTTCTTTGTTACTTTTGTCGCGCTACGAATTAATAAGGCATCATAGTCACCAATAATTTCACACAATTGATCTTCATTCAAACCTGTTTCAATATGGGTTTGAACGCCCTCTTGACCATTTAAATAGTTAATACCCGCATCGGCTAATTTGTCAGAAATAAGAATTTTTTTCATAGATTGTAATGTTTCGTTAGAAATAAAGCATACAGATTACCAGACTTTATAAAAATCGTCTTGTCGATAAAACGGCTAAATTAAAAAATTTAAAATATACCAATATAAATTAGGATTAAACATGTTGCTATTTCTAGGTTAGAATGAAAGTTTTTAGTAGTCTATTTTTAACCACCTATAATTTTATGTCACAAACTGCACTTACAGCTATATCTCCTATAGACGGTCGCTATAGCGACAAAGTTGAAGCCTTACGTCCTATTTTCAGTGAATACGGTTTAATCCATTATCGTGTCGAAATTGAAATTCGTTGGATACAAGCGTTAGCTGCTCACGTTCAAGTTATCGAAATCCCTAGTTTTAGTGACGAGGCAAATCAACGTTTAAATCAACTTATCATAGATTTCTCTCACGCCGATGCTTTACGGGTTAAGGCGATAGAAAAAACTACAAATCACGATGTGAAAGCGGTAGAATATTTTTTAAAAGAAAAAATAGTGGGTTGTACTGAATTAGAAAAAATTAGTGAGTTTTTTCATTTTGCCTGTACCTCTGAAGATATTAATAATCTTGCTTATGGGTTGATGTTAAAAGCAGGAAGAGTTGTGATTAAATCGCAAATGGATGCCTGTATTTTGGCGATTAAAGATCTTGCACATACAACTGCTTCACAAGCAATGCTTTCACGCACTCATGGACAATCAGCGACTCCAACAACAACAGGTAAAGAATTTGCAAATACTGTCGCTCGTTTATCTCGCCAACACCAGCAATTTTCTGATGTTGAATTATTAGGAAAGATTAATGGTGCGGTAGGTAATTATAACGCTCACAGCATTGCCTACCCAGACATAAACTGGATTATATTCTCCCAAAATTTTGTTGAATCATTAGGGTTACAATTTAATCCTTATACTACGCAAATTGAACCCCATGATTATATTGCCGAATATTTTCATGCTTTATCGCGCTTTAATACCATATTATTGGATTTTAACCGTGATATTTGGAGCTACATTTCCTTAGGTTATTTTAAACAAAAAACCATTGCTGGTGAGGTAGGATCATCAACGATGCCCCATAAAGTTAATCCGATTGATTTTGAAAATTCAGAAGGTAATTTAGCCGTTGCCAATGCTTTATTCAGATTTTTAGCGGAAAAACTCCCTGTTTCTCGTTGGCAACGTGATTTAACCGATTCAACCGTATTAAGAAATCTTGGGGTAGGTGTTGCCCATACTAGTATTGCTATTCAATCAACCTTAAAAGGCATCTCTAAACTAGAACTTAACCCACAGGCAATTGAAGCAGATTTAGAGACTAATTGGGAGGTGTTAGCAGAACCTGTACAGACGGTAATGCGGCGTTATGGGATTGAAAAGCCTTATGAAAAATTAAAAGAACTCACTCGAGGTCGGCGAATGACTGCCGAAGCTATGAGTGATTTTATACAAAATTTAGCAATTCCAGAAGATGCAAAAATAGAATTATTGAAACTAACCCCACATAGCTATACTGGTTATGCTAAAAAATTAGCTCAAGAAATTTAGAGGTTAAAAATGAGAACCGATGAAATATCGGTTGATTAGCTTGAAAGTTTAATGGTGGATATATTAATTGTGCAAATTTCCTCAAATACCCTAACGCAGATTAATCAAGCTAAACAGGTTTATCTTGCTTATAGTGGTGGTTTAGATTCACATGTTTTATTACATTTATGTGCATCTAATCAAACAATTAAACCTAAACTTACAGTTGTTCATATTCACCATGGTTTACAAAAAATAGCCGATGATTGGGTGATTCATTGTCAGCAACAAACGCAACAATTAGGAGTTAATTACAAACTATTGCAGGTTAATGCACGTAAATTAAAAGGTAAAAGCCCTGAAGAAACAGCCCGTGAGGCACGTTATCATGCTTTAAAAAAACTATTAGCTAAAAATGAGGTTTTATTAGTTGCTCAACATAGAGAAGACCAACTAGAAACAGTTTTATTACAATTATTTCGTGGTGCAGGTATACAAGGACTATCGGCAATGGCTGAAATATCAGTGTTTGGTAAAGGAAAATTATTAAGGCCATTACTTGATTGTTCACAACAATCACTTAAAAACTATGCCCTAAAGCAACAATTAAATTGGGTAGAAGATCCGAGTAATCAGTGTAATGATTTTGAACGTAATTTTTTACGCAATAAAATTGTGCCTTTATTAAAAACCCATTGGCAAGCGTTAGATAAAACCGTAGCTAGAAGTGCAAAACATTGCGCTAATGCACAACAGTTATTAACTAAATTAGGCTCTACTTTATTAATTGAAATAATTAATAGAGATAATAGTTTATCTATTAAAGGTTTATTATCACTTCAAAGTCAGCAACAAGCCTTAGTAATTCGGCAATGGTTCGCACATTTACAACTAAAAATGCCCAGCATGGTGTTTATTGAACAGGTTTTCAAACAGATGATAGCTGCTAATAAAAGTGCTAATCCGATTTTAAAACACGGAGATTATTATCTTCGTCGTTATCAAGATAAACTTTATTGTTTAATCGAAGAGAATAATGTTATTCATTGTCAACCTTGGTTACAAATCAATCAACGCTTACAATTATCTCCAAGTAGCTATTTACAACGGATACCAGCAACAACTGGTATTCCAGAGCCTTTATGGGAGATAGCAAAAGTCACGATTAGATATAGAACCGGGGGGGAAAAAATAGCATTAGTAAACCGTAAGGGTCATCATCGTTTAAAAAAGTTATTTCAAGAAGCAAAGATTCCACCGTGGGAACGTGAACAGATTCCGTTAATTTATTTTGATGACAAACTCATCGCGGTTGCTGATTTATGGATAAGTTCAGAGCTTATATCAGATAATAAAAATCCATGTTACCAACTTAAATGGCAACGATAAATAATAACACTAAATAAGTCTATTCTCAGGCATTGATGCGTGGGAATTGGAAATTTTAGTTACCATGGTTAAAACCTCAGCGGCTTAAGATTTATAATAACGTTGATTATTAACAATACTTGGTAACGGTTTGTTTTTCAATAAAAAATCTGCAAATTGCTGACAATAATAGGGAATTTGTAAGCTGCCTTTAGCACCAAAACCATTAAAAATAGCTAATTGCTGATACTGATGGTGTAAACCAATAAAAGGTTGTTTATCTAATGTGCATGGACGGATACTAGCCTGTTGTTTTATTAAGCTTGCGTTAATTGTTTCAGGTAATACGGCATGTAAACTTTTTAATAAATAATCACGACCTTCATGGCTTATATGGGTGTTAATTGTTTCACGGTCAAAGGTTGCGCCTGTACGAAAAGTATATCGATCTAAAGGAATCATCCATTGCCCATAATTTAATATATAATCTGCTAAAGATTGTTGGGTTTTTAGGGTTAAAATTTCACCTTTTACTAATTGAAATGGTAAAAAAGAAAACCACGGGTTATTAGTCGCTAAATATCCCTCACAAAAAATTATTTTTTGGGCTTTAATGGTTTGATACTCGGCTAACTTAGTCAAATTTATATCATTATAATCGACTATTTTTTGCTGGTAGCAATGATGTTCAATAAAATAGTATTTTAAACTTGAAAGTAATTTAATGATTAATAAATAAGCGGTTTGTTTTTGTTCTAATAGTGGAAAATTAAATTGAGTGGTCTTAATAATATCGCTCAAATAATTTATATAATCAGGATTTTTCAACCGTTTAGTCGCATTTTGATAGTCTTTTGATGACTTTAACAGCCTCAACATCGGTTTTTCAAAATAAAAACTTTTTTGAAATTGTGTTTCTAGTTGGCGATAATAATTTTTAGCGACAGGTAATAAAGTATCTACCTCTGTTGATTTAACCAAACGCATCCCTGTAACAGGATTAATTAATCCTGCAGCCATTTGTGAGGCATTTTCTAGTCCATTATCAATAATACAGACTTTAAATCCTCGTTGAATTAATTCAAACGCTAATAAACTTCCAGCCAATCCTTGCCCTATGATTAAAAAGTCAACTGTCATTGTAATAGTATAAATTTTGAAAGTTAGGATAATTATATTCGTCTATTAATCCCTAGATGATTTTATTTATCTTAAAACCTCTAAAGGAATAATAATAATTTTAAGGCAGGAAAAATACAAACCTCAATTGAGGAAGCTTAATATAAACCTACCTTAAATAATCTGTTTTCATTAGCATCATAAGCTACTAAACCCTTGCATTTTCAAGTTTATTGTTTATTTTTATCATTTTTTATTTACCCTTCTATTTAATACCATAAAATTATTATACCTACATTTAGCTTGATAGGATAAATGTGGGTAAAATAGGAGTTCTTATTTTTCAATACCTCAAGTTTTTCATGCAACCACAATTTATTCACCTACGTTTACATACTGAATTTTCTCTTGTTGATGGAATTGTTCGCATTAAACCGCTTATTAAACGATTAACAGAACTGAATATGCCTGCTGTTGCAGTTACTGAACAAAGTAATTTATTTTCATTAGTTAAGTTTTATAGTGCAACCATAGCAGCAGGCATTAAGGCGATTTTCGGAGCGGATGTTTATCTTTATAACTCGGATGAACCCACAAAGCCTTTTCTGTTAACTTTATTGGTCAATACGCAACAAGGGTATGTCACTTTAACTGAATTAATTTCTAAAGCTTATCAAGAAGGTCAACATTTAGGCGTTCCGATGTTGAAAGAATCCTGGTTGATTGAAAATCATGGCGGTTTAATTGCTTTATCTGGGGCAATGGAGGGAGATATTGGACAGGCTTTATTGTCTGAAAACACCCAGTTAGCACAGCAATTAGCTCAAAAATGGGCGGCTTTATTTAAAAATAGTTTTTATTTAGAGTTACAACGCATTGGTAAAGTAGATGAAGCACGTTATCTTGAAGCGGCTGTCCTATTAGCAATCACTTTAGATTTGCCTGTGGTGGCAACGAATAATGTTCGCTTTCTGCATAAAGATGATTTTGCCGCCCATGAAGTCCGTGTGTGTATTAATCAAAAAGAGGTGATTGATAATGATCGCCGTCCTAGAAATTATACTGAACAGCAATATTTACGCAGTACAGAAGAAATGCTGGAATTATTTGCTGATATTCCAGAGGCTTTAGCGAATACGGTTGAAATTGCGAAACGGTGTAATGTAGGGTTGACGTTAGGTAAAAACTATTTACCTGATTTTCCTGTTCCTCTAGGAAAAACGTTAGATGAGGTTTTTCGTCAAGCTTCAAAAGAAGGTTTAAATCAACGTTTACAAGAATATGCACCGATTGGCTCAGGAACATTTGAGGAAAATCGTAAAACTTATGATGCCCGCTTACAGCTTGAGTTAGATGTTATTTGCCAGATGGGTTTTCCAGGTTATTTTATGATTGTTGCCGATTTTATTCAATGGGCAAAAAAAGCGTTAATTCCTGTCGGGCCTGGCAGGGGGTCTGGTGCAGGGTCATTAGTGGCTTATGTATTAAGAATCACTGACTTAGACCCGATAGAATTTGACTTATTGTTTGAACGGTTTTTAAATCCTGAGCGGGTTTCCATGCCTGATTTTGATATTGATTTCTGCATGGAACGCCGTGATGAAGTGATTGATTATGTCGCCAGACATTATGGGCGTGATAAGGTTTCGCAGATTATTACCTATGGTTCAATGGCAGCGAAAGCGGTGATTCGTGATGTAGGTCGTGTTTCAGGACATCCTTATGGTTTTGTCGATCGATTATCAAAACTAGTGCCATTTGAAATTGGGATGACCTTGGAAAAAGCATTACTCGCCGTTCCTGAATTGAAAGATCTTTATGATACAGATGAAGAGGTTAAAGCCCTATTAGATAGGGGACTTTCTTTAGAAGGCATTTCTCGAAATGCAGGGAAACATGCGGGCGGTGTGATTATTTCACCAACTAAATTAACGGATTTTACCCCGCTGTATTGTGATGAAGAAGGGAATAATTTAGTCACTCAGTTTGATAAAGATGATGTGGAAGCTGTTGGTTTGGTTAAGTTTGATTTTTTAGGGCTGCGAACGTTAACCATTATTGACTGGGCTTTACAAACCATTAATGCTAAAAAGAAAAAGCAAGGAGAAGCGTTAGTCGATATTAATAAAATTCCACGTGATGACATAGCCACTTATAAAAACATTTTTCAAACCGCACAAACAACGGCGGTATTTCAACTTGAATCACGAGGAATGAAGGAATTAATTGGCAAGTTAAAGCCTGATTGTTTTGATGATATTATTGCTTTGGTGGCATTGTATCGTCCAGGTCCTTTAGAATCGGGCATGGTGGATGATTATATTAATGTTAAACATGGCGCAAAAGCAGAATATGCGCATCCCATTTTAGAACCGATTTTACAGCCAACGAATGGGGTTATTTTGTATCAAGAACAAGTGATGCAAATTGCACGGGAGATGGCAGGGTATACG
>DAOUSN010000055.1 GCA_030627205.1 Methylococcaceae bacterium | reverse complement strand
TGTTTTTATAAAATCTGCTGGAACTTGAGTCAACATCTGGCTGAAATATATATTTATGTTAATATTTTGTATAGAATATCTGTTTTTCTGTCATTTTTCCAGAATTAAAAACTTGAATATCGAGTGTATATAAATCGAAAATAGTTGTCTTATTCATAAATGAAATTTTAGCAGAATATTCAATACTGCGTAACATCAGTAATTAATACGAAAATATCCATGATGGCATCTTTGAAATATTAAAATTAAATTTTATTGAGATGATGAGTATAGCGTAAACTGAATCAATATTAACCGCACAAATTTTAATTTCGATAAAACTCATACAAAAATAAAAGTTTACGCTATAATTGAACTGCTTAAATCCTTTTATTTACCCAGTGTTAATAGCTAACTTTATGAAAATCTATTGTATTTTATTTGCGATATTATTCTCTTACACCGTACAAGCAGTGCAACCTTATGAATATAAAATTCATGCTGGTGATATTTTAAATATCTCTGTTTGGAATGAAGAAAATTTACAACGTGAATTACGAGTTTTACCTGATGGAACGATTAGTTTTCCACTATCAGGTGTGATAACTGTTAAAGGTAAATCACTGAAAGATATTCAAACTGAGCTTAGTAAAAAATTAACAGACTTTATGCCTGATGCCGAGGTTAATGTTTCCGTTAAATCAGTAGAAGGAAATTCTGTTTATGTTATCGGTCAAGTTAAAAAACCTGGGAAAATTATTATGTATCAACCAATGGATGTCATGCAGATATTAAGTATTGCTGGTGGATTAACACCTTTTGCAAAAGCAAATGATATTCTTATTTTACGTAGAAAAAATGGGGTTTCTGATGCACTAGAATTCCGATACTCTAATGTTGAAGAGGGTGATGAGCTAGATAAAAATTATTTATTAAAAACTGGCGATGTTGTCGTTGTTCCTTAAAAATCTGTATACAGATTAATTTCACAATAATAAAAATGAGGATTTTATCATGTTTCTTTATTTGTATCATGCCGTTATCTATAACGCAAGCAGCAGAATGGAAAGTAGATGCGACTGTTAAACAAACTCTTTCTTTTGATGATAATGTTAGGATGACAGAGACAGCAGAAGACTCGTTTATTTACGCATTATCACCGACAATAAAGTTTTCTCATAAAACAGAGGTATCAGAGATTAATGCCAAAATTAATTATGGAATCCGACGTTATTTGAGCATTGAAGAGCTTAACCGAAATTTACAACGATATGATTTTAGTGGTAATTACTCAACGGAAAGAAGTTTTTGGAAACTAAATATGTCTCTTAGTCTTTCACCTGCTAGAGATAGCGCAGCGCAAGATTCAGGGGATTTTACATCTAATGCCGAAAAACTAACCCGTTCTATTGTTCCTCTGTTTACATACCAATTGACAGAACTTGATAGGTTAATTTTCGCATCTAATTATTCAGAAGTTAGTTATTCATCAAATGATTTTAGCGATCATGAAAATGCACGGATTAACCTTTCTTGGGAACATCAATGGACAGAGCGTTATTTAAATTCCATTAATTTATTTTATTCAACATTTGATTCTGTTAGTTTAGGGGATGAGATAACAAGAAAAACAAGTAGTAATACTTATGGAGCTAACCTATCAAGTACTTATGAGTGGTCAGAAAACTTGCAATTTTCTAGTACCTTAGGAATTCGTGCTACAGAATCCAAAAACATCTCAGGAAATAGATTAGAAAAATACAACAATATCGGTTTTTTATCTAATACAGCTATTAATTATAAAGGTGAAAATTATTCAGCCAACTTTAAACTTAGCCGTTCATTAATCCCCTCAAGTAACGGTCAATTAAGCGAACAAAACCGATTAAGTTTAAATTTTAACTATGAAATTACCGAGAATTTATCTACTGGTATCTTCGGTAGTTATCAAAATAGTATATCTGCAAGTTCAAACTCAAATGTAAATGGCAAACGTGAAAACATTTCCGTCAAACCATCAATTAATTGGAAAATGTCCCGAGACTGGAAAGTTTCAGCAAGTTACCGTTACCGACAACAAAATAGAGGAGGAGAAAATAAAGCAACATCCTCTAATTTATTTATGCTGTCTATTAATTATAATTGGCAAGGTTTAGCTGTTGCGAGATAAAATATGGAAATAGAAGAAAATACCAAAAATATTAGCGATTATTTACAGATAATTAAACGTCGAAAAAAAACTATCCTTATACCAATTTTAGTTTTATGGCTGCTTAGTATTATTGTCACCTTAAGTTTACAACCTATTTATCGCTCTGAAGCAAAAATTTTAATTGAACAGCAGAGTATTCCATTAGACATGATAAAATCTACTGTTGTTAGTTATGCTGATCAAAGAATCATACAAATTCAAAGCAAACTAATGACGATTAGTAATATCAGTAAGATTATTAATAAATTTAACCTATATCATAGACAAAAAAATAAATTAACTATCTCTGAATTAACCAGTCAATTTATTGAGCAAACTGAAATTAATATAGGCAACCAATCTGTTATCAGTAAAGGTAGAAAATCCATAGCAACACTTTCATTTAAACTTGCTTTTGAGCATAAAGACCCACGCATTGCACAAAAAGTAACCTATGAACTCGCTAATTTTTTTTTAGAAGAAAATAAAAAAACACGAACAGCAAAAGCAAAAGATATAACCACTTTTTTAGATGAAGAAGCTAAAAAGTTCAGTATTAAAATTAAAAAAATAGAATTAAAAATTGCTGAATACAAAGAAAAACATAGTCAGAGTTTACCTGAATTACTTGTAATTAATTTAGCAACAATATCTAGATTAGAAACCACTATAATGCAATTAGACTCGGATGAAAAAACCTTTATAGAAAAAAATAGTATATTAAATTCTGAACTACTACAAACTAACCCTATTATCTTAACAATTGATGGTTCTACTCCAGATTCTTTAGAAGCCCTTAAAGGAAAATACTCCATTTTATTAAGTAAATATTCAAAATCACATCCAGATGCTAAAGCCTTAAAAAGATTAATTGATAATTTTAAGGAAGAAAATAATGATAAAAAGCTTGATTCAAATATAAATAACCCTATTTATATACAATTACGAAATCAAATAAATCTTAATATAACTAGTTTAAAAAATATTACCGAACAGAAATTAAAGTTAAATAAAAGATTAGAAGAAACCGAAATAAATGTAACTAAAACTCCACAAGTAGAACGTGATTATTCTGATTTAGTAAGAAATCTTGAGAATAATAAAAATAAGTATAATGATTTAACCTCAAAAGCTTTAGAGGCACAACTATCACAAACACTAGAAGAAGAACAAAAAGCAGAGAAATTTACTTTATTAGAGCCTCCTATTGTTCCTGTTACACCAGAAAAACCTAATAAAATTAAAATATTATTGGGTGGGTTTATATTTTCTATTATTGCAGGATTAGGGGGAGCTATATTAATTGAAATAATGGATGGTAGTATTCGTAGCTATAAAGATATAGCTCAACTTACAGGAGTAGACCTACTGGTTATAATTCCCTACATAAAAAATCAATATGATTTAGATATAGATAAGAAAAATAAAAAAATACTTTTCATAATAATAGTCAGCTTTGTTTTGATCTTAAGTGCCATTCTTGCGTTGAATTTTTTATATAAGCCCTTGTATCTTATTTGGAGTAAATTATTGTTTGTGTTAAGTAGTTTTATTTAAGATATAAAATTTTAAAAATACCACCACCTATTATTTCCAAATAAATCTTCTATGAATAAAAAAGTATTAATGCAACGTCGCTTGGTTGCCATGCAAAATCATACCTTTGCGGTTGATACCTTTAAAATACTAAGAACTAAAATACTTAAACAACTAAAATTAAATAATTGGAATAGTTTTGGCATAACTTCCCCTACAAAAAATGCTGGAAAGACCATGATCTCAGTTAATCTTGCTCTTGTTATGGCAATGGAATTCAATCAAACAATATTACTGGTTGATATGGATTTAAGAAAACCAAAAATTGGCTGGTATTTTGATATTAACATAACGGCAGGTTTAAAAGATTGTATTGTTTCAGATAAGCCATTATCAGAGATATTAATTAAACCAGACATTGATAGGCTGTTTATTTTACCAGGAAAGGGTCAGGTTTCTAATTCTTCTGAAATGATAACCTCACCTAAAATGCATCATTTAGTAAATGAATTTAAAAATTATTATCAACCTCAAATTACTATCTTTAATTTACCAGCAGTGCTGGACTCTGATGACGTATTAGCGAGTATGGATTATTATGATGCGATGTTATTAATTATTGAAGAGGGAGGCAATAAACCAGATGAAGTGAAGGATAGTTTAAAAATGTTAGCGGATATAAATTTATTGGGAACAGTATTAAATAAGTCAGAAAACTTACCTAGTCATCAAAATTATTAATTTTTATGTCTTTAAGGATTAAATTATATAAAGGTTTGATTTTACTTGCCGGCGGACAAATAGCAACACGTTCTTTAGCTTTGCTAAGAAACATAATTATGGCACGGATTCTAACTCCAGAAGACATGGGGATTGCAGCTACTTTTGTAATTACAATTTCTCTTCTTGAAATGATTAGTTATATGGCTGTAGATATGTTTCTTGTGCAGGCAAAAGAGGGAAATGAACCTGAAGTACAAGAATCCGCACAACTGTTTAAACTCGTCCGTGGTTTTTTAGTCGGTGTTATTTTATATTTACTCGCGCCAATTATTACAACTGTATTTAAAACTTCGGATGCTGAGTGGGCTTATCGACTTCTTGCGGTTATACCAATGATTCAGGGCTTTATGCACCTTGATTGGAAGCGTCAACAAAGACATTTTCAGTACCGATCTACTATGCTTGTAGAGACTCTTCCTCAGTTAATTATTACCCTTGCGGCCTATCCTATGGTTATATGGTTGAATAATTATTCAGCCGTTGTTTGGTTATTATTAGCCCAAGCGATGTCCAGTGTATTTATATCACGTATCATTGCAGAAAGAAGGTATAGAATTTCATTTGATAAAAAAATTATTCACCGAATTTTAATTTTTAGTTGGCCACTATTAATTAATGGCATATTAAGTTTCATTAGTATGCAAGGTGATAAAATTATTATTGGCACTAGTTATTCAATGGTTAATTTAGGCATTTATTCTATTTCAATCTCATTAATTTTAGCTATTATTTTACTTGTGGCAAAATTTAATAATTCTCTTTTTTTACCTATTCTTTCACGGGTACAAAATGATAAAATAGAATTTAAACGACAGTATTTATTAGGGGTTAATTTATTAGCTATCATTGCAGGATTTTCTGCTTTGCCATTTATTATCTTTGGAGGAGATATTATAATACTGTTTTTTGGAGATCAATATCTAGCTGCAAATGAATTTATTGGTTGGTTTGGTGCGTTTATTGCGATCAGAATATTCAGAATGCCTACAACTGCGGCGGCACTTGCACGGGGTAAAACAAAATTACCAATGATGGCTAATATTTATAGAATGTTAGGTGTATGTGGAGCTATACTCGTCGCTTATTATCAAATGCCCATTTATTGGATAATTATATGTGGTACTTTCGGTGAATTTATGGCATTTATTGCCGCAACAAGGTTAATTAAAAAAATCTCATTTTTATTAAGTGATTCCTTAAAATCTCCGTTTATAGTTTCATTAGTTCTCATAAATATAGTTAGTATTGTTAGTTTAACTGAAACAACCATTGAACGTATTAGCCTTTATATTATTTCACATATTATAATTTTTATAATCATGATGTTAATGTTACCTATTTTTCGTCAATTTGTTCTTGGAGAGCTAAAGAGCGTAAAAAAGCGTATTAAAAATACTTAAATTATTAATCAAAAACTAGAATTTAGCCATTGACCCTTTAAATATAAAATGCACAAACAACAAACTCTTATTCACATTGGATATCATAAAACTGGAACAACTTGGTTACAAAAAGTATTATTTCAACCAACCTATGGCTTTTCCTCGTTAATGTCTCATGAAGAAGTTTTTAAAAACATAGTCCGTCCTCATGGTTTACTTTTTAATCCTGAAAATGCACAAAAATTATTATCAAAAAGACGTAATGACCTTGAGCTAAAAATGACAGGAATTATTTCTTCGGAATTACTGTGTGGACACCCTTTTTATGGGGGGCGTGAAAGTGACCAGTTTGCTCAACATCTTTATAAGATTGATCCTAAAGCCCGTATATTAATAACCATTCGTTCGCAAATTCCAATGATTGTCTCGGTTTATATGCAATATATTTCTCGTGGAGGCACACTATCACCCAAGGTTTTTTTTAGTAATAACCCTGTTATGGGGTATACACGTTTTGCGCCTGAACATTTTGAATATCATCGACTCATTGCACTTTATCATAACTTGTTTGGTCGTGATAATGTTTTGGTAATGACACAAGAATCTCTTGCAAAAAACCCGTTAGATTTTGCCCAAAAAATTTCAACATTTACTGATTCAACTCCCATTGACAATTTAAAAACTGAGAATAAAGTGGCTATAAGTAATCCTGAATATATAGCTTGCTTACTTCGGCGTATCAACCATTTTAAAGCAGGTCCTGCAAGTGATGAACCGATTATTGATCTTGGTAGCTTTTCTAATAACCTTTATCGAGTTGCTGGTGCTTTAGGGCGACAAAGTATGGTTAAGAAGTTATTAAAAAATGTTCGCCCTGTTAGAGAGTATGTTAAATTACGATTTGAAGGGGAATTTCAAGAAAGTAATCGTCAATTAAAGGATATGTTAATGGGTGATATTGATTTAAACTCTTATCATCATTAAAATTTAATTTTGTATTTCTATAAACTCTAACATTTAGCGTGATCATGTGAATAATTATTCAACCGTATGTTTATTAGGTGCTTCATTTTCTACAGGTAATTTAGGCGTTTCTGCCCTTGCTTGGTCTTCAATAAAATTAATTAAACAAAAATCACCCTCTGCGACTATCTGTATCATTGGTGGAGGTCGAGAAATAAGTAACACTCAAATAGAAATAAATGGGGAAACAATTAATATAGCCATTTATCCTGTTCGTTATACGCCAAAACTATGGGCTGAAAATCATATTGTTGGTCTTTATTTTAAGATATTAATCGTTAAATTATTTCCGAGCTTAAAAGGCTATTTCAAAAAAAATAATACCTTAGGAATTATGTTAACTAGTGATTTATTTTGTGATATTACAGGTGGAGATAGTTTTAGCGATATTTATGGCTTAACACGTTTTTTTAAAGCTTTTTTACTCAAACGTGCCTCACAATTAACCACACGGCCATTTGTTATGTTACCGCAAACTTATGGTCCTTTTAAAAGTAAAATTTGCCAGGTTTTAGCCAGAGCTATTTTAAAAAAATCTACAGTTATTCTTTCTCGAGATAAGGAAGGAGTTCAAGCAATTAATTCACTATTAGGCAAAACAAAAAAAATAAAATTATGCCCTGACGTTGCCTTTTTACTTGATCCTGTTGCTTTCGACTACCCTTTACTACCTAAAATCCAGGTTTTAAAAAAACAAGGTAAAGAAATCATTGGTTTAAACATTAGTGGCTTATTGTATTCTGGTGGTTACACAGGAAATAATGAATTTGGATTAGCTGTTAATTATCAACAACTCATTCATCATATTATTAAAAGTTTCGTTGCTAAAGGGCTTACTATTTTACTTATTCCCCATGTTTTCTCTGAAAATAAATTGGCGATAGAAAGTGATGTTAATGCCAGCCAACGGGTCTACGATAGCTTTTCTCTTGAAATACAGCAGCAATTGCTATTTTCCGAACAAGTTCTTGACCAATCAGAGGCAAAATATTTAATAGGACACTGTGATTTTTTTATGGGGGCAAGAATGCACAGTTGTATTGCGGCATTATCACAATCAATTCCTACTATTGGAATGGCTTATAGTAAAAAATTTGCAGGGGTTTTTGAGACCGTTGGTGTCATCAGCAATGTCATTAATATGACTAAAGTAGATAATAATGTTGCGATAACTATGATTGATTCCCTTTATCAGCAACGTGAAACAACTCGTCAAAAACTCATGAGTACAATTCCAGTTGCTAAACAACAGGTAAGTGAGAGTTTTAATTCATGGTGAAATTTATAACTGATACAAGTATAGGTTGTCATTA
>DAOUSN010000051.1 GCA_030627205.1 Methylococcaceae bacterium | reverse complement strand
TATTTTGAAGAAGTTAGTTCAGCAACTGATTTAACTACTTTATTAGCTGCCGCAGATGCAAAACTTGATGGAACATTTCAATATTATCTTGATAGTTTTGGGGGTGACAGTTATTTAGTAGCTGATGTTGATGGTACTGGCTATACCGATGTGATTAAATTAACGGGAACGGCCCTTACTGACATTGATATTAGTAATATTATTGCGTAAAGAAAAGTTTTCAATATAGTTTATAGGTTGGACTCAATGATAAGTCCAGCCTATTGTTTTTTAATTATCTTACAGGCAAGGTTAAAGTTGGTGCAGTAAAATTAGGTTTTCCAGATTGTAAATTAAATAATTGCATCAATAACATAAAGGTTGATTTAGATTGTAAATCATTATCGTTAATATAAAACCAGTATCCTCGATAAGGGATAGTGAGAAAAGCATTATCAGGATAAGATTTACTAACCTTTACATTAAAAATAGCACCTGCAGGAGTTTTTGACCAATCAAATACTTCTCCATTTGTATTTTTAGTAACGGTTATTAATCCTGCTTTAAAGTGTTCCTTAGGTGTGGCAACACTTTGGGCTAAATAAAATAAAACACTTGAAATAGAACGTGTCCTAATAGTTAGTTCATTAGCAATAGGACTTAAAAAATTAGTGCTAATATTAACTCGTAATTCATTAGTAATCGTCGGTGTAAAATTTAACAGTTGAGACAGTTCATTCATTGCCGATCTATTGTTATCAATGGCTTCAAATTGTATCATTAAGCTATTATCTTTATTGGTACTTGGGCCGATTTCCATATCACCTTGACGTTGTAATAATTTAAAAATACTTAACATCTGATTAAATTTTTTAAATCTTGGTTCAAGTTCTGGTGTAGGACCAGAGGCACTAGGGGCATTGTATAGATTATTTATTCGCTCAACACATAATCCAAAGATACGTTTAATACTCCAACCTGATTGAGTCATCACTAGCAAAGATTCCAGTGAAATAGGAGATAAGACACTTTTTAAAAAATCCTCTCCTTGCAAAGGTTGGTAAGAAATAGTTGGTCTATCGCTATAAGTAATGCCTAAAGAGGGTTTAATCAAATTACCTCCTACGCCTAAATCCAATTCAGAACCAATACCAATACTACTACCAAAAGTTAATGACTCAGTGACACTATTAATTTTCAAAAAATAGGCTTCATCTCGATACTTTAAGCGAACTAAATTAAGTAACATTTGTTGATTTAAAGTATTAACAATAGATTGATTATAGGCATAATGTGTATTGTTTAATGCATCAGGGCCGAAGTTTGACTGACAAGCTGGTAATAACAAGCTTAAAATAATCAGCAACCAATAATTTTTACAGATCATAGTTATTATTTTTGTTTAAAATTGTAAATATGAGATAATTAAAGCATAGATAAAGTTGTTCTGTAAGACGATATTTAAAAATTGTGAATTTATTATTTTATTAATTCCTGTGGCTAATATTGTTATAATTTGGGTTTTTGCATTTTCACGATGGAATGATAATAAACAGATGCCTAATGACCGATAATGATAAGCAAACAACTGTTGATTTATTGCGTCATGGTAATGTATTAGGCGGCAATTATTATCGTGGGATAACCGACGATGCTTTAAGTGAATTAGGTTGGGAACAAATGCAACAGCGAGTGATGATGTTTAACCATTGGAATATTATTATTAGCTCACCATTGCAACGCTGTCTTAAATTTGCACAAACATTGAGTCAGCAACGACAATTACCTTTAATTATCAATAGTGGTTTTCAAGAAATTAATTTTGGAAATTGGGAGGGAAAAACGGCAACACAGATTGAGAAGGAGCAACCAGAAAGTTTAATGAATTTTTATCAAGATCCTATTAATAATGCACCACTTAATAGTGAGCCTATGGTTGATTTTCAACAGCGGATACTAACAAGCTGGCAACAATTACTGCAATTGCATCAAGGTAAAAAGATATTAATTATTACTCATGGAGGGGTTATTCGTTCATTATTTTCTTTATTTTTCAATATACCAATAAAAAATAGCGTTGCTATCAAAATCAGTCATGCAAGTTTAACTCGCCTTCAATGTTTTCATGGTTGCCCAGATTTCATTCAATTAAATGCACTGCTAAATTAATATAATAAATTAGATATTTTAATAATACAAAAAACTTTACAATCCAAGCGTTTTAATTCTTATAGGTTTTAGGCATGGGTTTATTTCCTGCACAATTACCTTCTACGGTTTTTTCTTCACTGCCTTTCATCATTTCACCGCCGCATTTTCCTTCACCGCAAGAGCCAGATTTCATTTTTTCATTTTCATTTTCATTTTCATTTTCATCTTTCTTATCTTTTGTATTAGTGTCGGCTTCTGCCAGCTGCATATAACCGTTAGATAATTCAGTTATAACAAAGGGATTGGCTGTTTCAGCTATTGCTAAACCTGTAGCTAGTGTTGTTCCTATTGCTAATACCAAAGGAGCTTTTTTCATTTTTTTCATTTTTTTCATTTTTTTCATTTTTTTCATTATCTTTCCTAATCTAATTAAACGAGCACTTATAATTTTTTTCCAGAACTTACACGAGGTAACCTCGATAAATCAGTATAGGATTGAATAGAGTGATAAAAACCACGCTGAAAAATATTTTCTACCGCTTGTTGTTGTTGGTAGCCATGTTCTATTAAGAGTTGTCCATTGGGTTTTAAAAAATCTACAGCAACATTTACAATGGTTGATATATCTTTCAAACCGTTATCTTTAGCAATAAGTGCGAGTTGAGGTTCAAAACGTAAATCACCTTGCTGTAAGTGTAGATCATTTATAGCAATATATGGAGGGTTACTAATAATTAAATCAAATTTAGTCGGGTTTATTTTAGTAAACCAGTTACTTTGTTGAAAATAAATGTGCTTAACATCATAAATAGCGGCATTTTCTGTAGCGACTTTCAATGCGGAAAGACTGACATCGGTAGCAACAATATAGGCATTAGGACGTTCTGCGGCTAAGGTAATGGCAATAATTCCTGAGCCTGTGCCTAAATCTAATACTTTGTAGGATTTATTTTTAGGAATTAGCGGTAAACTTAATTCAATTAATAATTCAGTATCTGCCCGTGGAATTAAAACATCGGCATTGACTTTAAATTCACGTGACCAAAATTCACGCAGCCCTGTTAAATAGGCAATTGGTAATCCTTTAACACGTTGTTTTATTAGATTATTAAATGCGATTATTTGTTCATTAGTTGGTTTTTTTTCCGACCAAGCACGTAAATAGCACCGATCTTTTTTCAGAATAAACCCTAATAAAACTTCAGAATCTAATGCTGCAGAATCAGAAGTAGCGGTTAGTTTTAAAGTAGCCGCTGCCAATAATTCATCAATAGAGGGCATTAATCATCGCCTAATTGAGTTAATAATTCAGCTTGATGCTCGTGAATTAAAGGACTAATAACTTGATCTAAAGCCCCTTGCATAATATCATCTAATTTATATAACGTTAGATTAATTCGGTGGTCAGAGATTCGCCCTTGAGGATAATTATAGGTACGAATTTTTTCAGAACGGTCGCCACTACCTACTTGTGATTTACGTTTTTCTGATTGCTCTGCATCCTGTTTTTCCTGTTCGGCGGCGAGCAACCTAGATTGCAATAAAGCCATAGCCCGCGCTCGGTTTTTATGTTGTGAACGTTCGTCTTGACATTCGACCACCACCCCTGTAGGTAAATGGGTTAAACGAATGGCAGAGTCAGTTTTATTTACATGTTGCCCACCTGAGCCTGAGGCTCTAAAAGTATCTACCCGTAAATCACCAGAATTAATTTCAATTTCATCAATGGCTTCGGCTTCTGGCATTACCGCAACCGTACAGGCAGAGGTATGAACCCGTCCTTGTGATTCAGTTTCAGGGACACGTTGAACTCGGTGTGTTCCTGATTCAAATTTAAATTGTGAATAAACATTGTTTCCTGAAATTCGTAAAACAATTTCTTTAAACCCACCATGATCGCCGCGATTTTCAGAAATGAGTTCAGTTTTCCACCCCTGCTTTTCAACGTAACGCTGGTACATTTTACTTAAATCCCCTGAAAAGATTGCCGCTTCATCACCGCCTGTTCCTGCACGAATTTCTAAATAAATATTACGATTATCATTAGGATCTTTAGGTAATAATAAAATTTGTAATTGTTGTTGTAGAGTTTCTTTTTCAATTTCAGCCTCTTTTAACTCCTCTTTTACCATGTCACGTATTTCAGGGTCAGGATCTTGTGCCATTGTTTTTATAGATTCAATGGTGTTCTGGTTAGACTGATATTGTTGATAACATCCGACTATAGGTTCTAATTGTGCGTATTCTTGACCTAAACTACGAAATTTATTTTGGTTAGCTTGTATTTCAGGTTGTGATAACAGAGCTGCAATTTCCCCAAAACGTTCGCTTAAATGGTCTAATTTATGTTGAATAGATACTTTCATGGTTAATTTTGTAATTTAAAAATTTCTCTGGCAGCCGCAATTAAATCTGGGCGTTCATTAATCCCTGCCTCACGAATTTGAATACTAGGGGTATGAATTAATTTATTGGTTAATCCGTGAGCAAGACGTTTTAAGACTTCTTCAGGTGCAACCCCGTTATTGAGTTGAGATAACGATTTTTGTAAAACTTGTTCACGAATAATTTCAGCTTGTAAACGATAATCTTTAATCGTTGTTTGCGCCCCTTGTGAACGTAACCAGCCTGAAAAATACTCAACTTGGGTATCAATAATTTCTTCGGCTTGTTCTGCTGCCTGACGGCGTGAGTTCATATTTTCGTTAATGGTATTTTGTAAATCATCAACGGTATATAAGTAAACATCTTTAAGTTGGGAAACTTCGGCTTCAATATCACGGGGAACGGCTAAATCAACCATAAAAATAGGTTTATGTTTACGTTTTTTAATCGCACTTTCCAATAAGCCTTTGCCTAAAATTGGTAAAGTACTTGCGGTTGAAGAAATCACTATATCAGCTTCTACCAAATGTTTAGGTAATTCTGATAAATCAATAGCATATCCATTAAATTGAGCTGCTAAATGATGGGCTTTATCATAAGTTCGATTAGCAATAATAATCCGACCAATACCTTGTTGATGTAAATGTCTGGCAGTTAACTCAATGGTTTCACCTGCACCAATTAACAGTGCGGTTTGTTGGCTCAGTTGGTCAAAAATTTGTTGAGCAAGTTGAACCGCAGCAAAAGCAACGGAAACAGGACTTGAACCTATTTCAGTATCGGTACGTACTTTTTTAGCAGCAGAAAATGTATGTTGAAATAATTTACCTAAATATTTCCCTAATGTCCCTGCATCATAAGCCGCTTGATAGGCGGTTTTCATTTGCCCTAAAATTTGCGGTTCACCTAAAATCATTGAATCTAATCCACAAGCAACTCTAAAAATATGGCGAATAAATTGATTACCTTGATAGCTATAAAGGTAAGGGGTAAAATCAGCAGGATCTATCTGTTGGCTTTTAGCAATCCAGTCAATGAGAATTTTTTCATCATTTTCTGTAGATTCACAATAAAATTCAGTGCGATTACAGGTTGATAAAATAGCCGCCTCGGTAATTATTTTAGTTTGTGATAATTGTTTCAATGCCTGATTTAGAATTTCAGCAGGAAAAGCCAAGCGTTCACGAATAGAGACGGGAGCTGTATTATAATTAATTCCTATAGCAATCAGAGTCATATAGAGAGGGCAAACAGTCATTAAAGAGTGTCTATTCTAAGTAATATCTGTATTTTATTAAAGATAAAAGAAATCAGCTATCTAATTTAAGGCTTTTTTCTGCTACCCTATGCACTACTTTTAACCGAAACTTAAGGACTCTTTGTGTTCTTTTTAAAATTAATCGCAACAGTAGCATTAATCTTTGTTACTGCCTGTCATAGTTCACCAAAAGAGCAGTCTATTATCACTGAACCTGATATTATACAGGGTGAAACTGATGATAAATTACCCACACAACAGGTAGTTGATGATGTATTACAAACAGCAATAACACCTGAAATCTTATATTTGATTTTAACCGCAGAAACTGCCTTACAAAGAGAGCAATATAACGTTGCTTTAGCGGCATATTTGAAAGTTGCCAAACAAGTTGATAATATTAAAATTCTGGAAAAAACCGCAAAAATAGCTTTATTTTTAGAAGATTTAGATAAAACCGAGGAGGCAGTTTCACTGTGGTTGGCAGTAGATAGTAATAATCTAACCGCAAGGAAGGTTGCGTTAACAGTGGCTTTAAATAAGAAAAATGAGGCTACTGCTATTGAACATTTAGCGGTTATTTTTAAACTTGATCCTGCTGATTTTAGTGAATTATTATTAGATATTCAACAGGCACTCAAGACCGAAGAAGAAGTGGCTTTTTCCGAAAGATTATTGAATTCCTTGGAAATTCAATATCCCCAGCAAGCAACTATTTTTTTATCGCAGTCCATTTTAGCGATACGGCAACAAAAACTTGAACAGGCTCGGAAAAAGATAAGACAAGCCTTAGATTTACAACCTAAATGGAAGCGTGCTATTGATTTAGAAGCAGAATTATTATTATATTCAGGAAAAAAGGCTTTTAAAGATAAAGATTATCCGCAGGCATTGGTTTTTTTCAAAAAAATTACCCATGAAAAGTTAAAACTTAATGCGGAAATGGGCATTATTTCGGTATTGTTTAAACAGAAAAAATTGAGTGAAGCAGAAAATGCTTTAATTAAATTGTTAACAGCATATCCGAAGCAAAAAAACCGAATTTTATTAATGCAGGCAGAAATTGAGAATGAACAGGGAAATTATCAACGAGCATTTGATATTTTAACTCAAGGCTTGAATGAGTCGCCGATGAATTATGAAATTTTATATTCACGTTCTTTAGTGGCTGAAAAACTAGATGACCTGGTGACTTTAGAGGCGGATTTGCATAAAATTTTACAACAAGATCCCAACGATGCAGCGGCATTAAATGCTTTAGGTTATACGCTTGCAGACAAAACTACACGGTATTCAGAAGCGGAAAAATATTTAACCAAAGCCCTTGAGTTACAACCCGATGAAGCGGTTATTATAGATAGTTATGGATGGTTAAAATTTAAACAAGGAGATTTACCAGCAGCACTAAAATACTTACAGCAAGCACGAGATAAAATGACAGGAGAAAATGAAATTGTTGTGCATTTAGCTGAAGTTTTATGGGAGTTAAATAGAAAATCTAAAGCAAGAGAGTTGATTGAAGCAGAAATGCAAAAAACGCCAAATGATACTTATTTGCTAGAATTTAAAACTCGAATTTTAGATAAAGAATGAAACTTAAATCCAAAGCATTTACTATATCGGTATGGTTGATAGTTATTTTTTTAACGGTAAGCTGTTCTAAAATAGCAGTTAAAGATGTGGAAGATAGATACCATTTAACTGAGAGAAGTGAGTTTTATGACTTAAACCAATGGTCATTTTCAGGACGATTAGCGATAGTAGATGCTAAAGAATCATGGACAGCTAACCTTGAATGGCAGCATCATAAACAAGAAGATAGATTAAAATTATCAGGGGTTTTAGGGCAGGGAAGTTTGGTAATTATTGTGACTGAACAAGCAGTTATTCTTGATCGTGGTGATGGAAAGACTTTACAATCTAATGATATTAATGCTTTTATTGAGCAACAATTAGGCGTAGCGATTCCTGTTAAATCATTGCGCTATTGGGTTTTGGGATTAACCAACCCTGATAAAGATTTTGTTAGTTTAGCCGATGGGTTTGAACAAGAACACTGGATTATTCAATATCTACAAATGCAGCAAGTTAATAAAAAATGGATGCCACGTAAATTGAAAGCAATGCGCGATAAAATGCGTTTAAAACTCGTTATTGATCACTGGATATTGTAATGTCAGCTACGGAAATAATTAACCAAGCATGGTTGGAAAAATGGCCAGCCCCTGCAAAATTAAACTTAATGCTCCGGATTATAGGGCGTAGAAATGATGGCTATCATTTATTGCAAACCGTATTTCAGTTATTAGATTTATGTGATTGGCTTAAATTTCATCCTCGTGATGACAATATTATTTGTTTAAAAAAACCGCTTGATGGTGTTCCAGAGGCAACAGATTTAACTGTTAGGGCAGCAAAACTTTTACAAGAAAACTCTGGATATCAACAAGGGGTTAGTATTGAAATTGAAAAAAATTTACCAATGGGTGGCGGTTTAGGTGGGGGGAGTTCTGATGCCGCGACAACACTTTTAGTCCTGAATAAACTTTGGGGGTTAAACTTTTCGATAAGAAGTTTAATGGCACTTGGTTTACAATTAGGTGCTGATGTCCCAGTTTTTATTTATGGGTTTTCAGCTTGGGCGGAGGGTGTTGGTGAGGAATTAAAAAAAATAATCATTCCAGAACAATGGGTTGTTATTATTAAACCTAATTGTCAGGTTAATACAGGTGAAATTTTTTCACATCAAGACTTGACACGGGATAGTAAAACCATCAAAATGGCTGACTTTCTTGCAGGACAGCAACAAAATGATTGTTTAAGTGTTGTTTGTAAGTTAAATCAGTCTGTAGAACAAGCCTTAATTGCCTTATCTGAATTTTCTTCAAAGGCAAGGTTAACAGGGACAGGTGCGTGTGTTTTTGCACAGTTTGATTGTTATGAATCAGCTGGTAAAGCTTATAATGCGTTAAAACCAGAATGGCAGGTTTATTTATCCAGAGGGATGAATCAATCGTTACTAGCTAAAAAGCTAGCTTTGTTTGAAAACTGATTCTCAATATTGGGCCGTCGCCAAGCGGTAAGGCACGGGGTTTTGATCTCCGCATACCCAGGTTCGAATCCTGGCGGCCCAGCCACTCTTTACTTTAGCTAATATATAATCTTTTAGGAGTGCTTTACTATGAGTGATGCCTCTTTGATGGTGTTTTCAGGTAATGCAAATATGGCATTATCTATTGGCATTGTCAAAAAGTTGAACCTTCGCCTTGGAATGGCAAGTGTCGGTAAGTTTAGTGATGGTGAACTTGCAATTGAGATTGAAGAGAATGTTAGGGGAAAGGATGTTTTTATTATCCAGCCGACGTGTTCTCCAGCCAATGAAAATTTAATGGAATTATTAGTGATGATTGACGCGCTAAAGCGTGCTTCTGCATCACGAATTACAGCAGTAATGCCTTATTTTGGTTACGCTCGTCAAGATAGGCGCACTCGCTCTGCTCGGGTTCCGATTACCGCAAAATTAGTTGCTAATTTAATTAGTGAAGCAGGAGCTGATCGGGTATTAACTGTTGATTTACATGCTGACCAAATTCAAGGTTTTTTTAATATTCCTGTTGATAATGTCTATGCTTCACCGATTTTATTAGGTGATATTTGGCGGCAAAAATATGACAACCAAATTGTGGTCTCACCTGATGTAGGTGGCGTTGTTAGGGCAAGATCATTAGCAAAACGCCTAGATGATGCCGATTTAGCTATTATTGACAAGCGTCGTCCTAAAGCCAATGTTTCTGAAATCATGCATATTATTGGTGATGTTGAGGGGCGTACTTGTGTGATGATTGATGATTTGGTTGATACCGCAGGGACATTATGTAGTGCAGCGAGTGCATTAAAAAAGAATGGGGCGATTAAGGTAGTTGCGTATTGTACTCATGCGGTGCTATCGGGACAAGCGGTCGAGAACTTAAAAAAATCAGAATTAGATGAGTTAATTGTTACCGATACTATCCCCCTAAATAAAAATTTATCTGCCCTAAAAAACATCAGGCAATTAAGTGTTGCTGATATGTTAGCAGAAACTGTACGCCGAATAGCTACAAGTGAATCTGTTAGTTCGCTGTATGTTGATTAGTAATTATTATTGAGTGTTTTAAGGTACACGCTTTTCTTGGAGAAAAAAATGTCTAACTTATTTGAATTTGTGGCCACGAGTCGTAAAAAACCAGGAACAAGTGCTGCCCGTGCAGTACGTCGTCAAGGTAATGTACCTGGGGTCATCTATGGTGGAGATAGAGGGACTGTCATGGTCGCTTTAAATCATAATGAAGTGGTTAAACACCTTGAAAATGAAGCGGTTTATTCACATGTTTTAGATATTATCATTGATGGTAATAGCGAAAAGGCGATATTAAAAGGTCTGCAGCGTCATCCAGCTAAACCGCAGATTCTGCATATAGACTTTATGCGAATTAATGAAACCGAATTATTAAAAATACATGTACCTTTACATTTTATTAATGAGTCGACCTCAGTTGGCGTGAGGAAAGGTGGGGTTGCTACACATTCACGGGTTGAAATAGAAATTAGTTGCTTGCCCGCTGTGTTACCAGAATATTTAGAAGTTGATTTAGCCCATCTTGATTTGGGTGAATCTGTTCATTTATCTCAAATTTCTTTGCCAGCAGGGATTGAAATTATTGAATTAACTCATGGTGAAGAGCATGATTTAGCAGTCGCCTCAATTATCGCATCACGGGTTTTAAGTGAAGACGATAATGATAATACTGAAGAGAGCGATGAAGAAAAAACAGAAGAATAAACCATGATTAAATTAATTGTTGGTTTAGGTAATCCTGGCCAGCAGTATGAAAAAACCCGGCATAATGCTGGGTTTTTGTTTTTAGAGCGTTTAGTTTCATATTATGGTAGTTCATGGACTCAGGAGTCAAAATTCCAAGCTTGGTTAGCAAGCTGTCATATTAGTTCACAAAAAGTAATGCTAATTAAGCCTAACACTTTTATGAATCATAGCGGGCAGTCGGTAGGTAAGTTGGTTCATTATTATAAACTACAGAGTGATGAGGTTTTAGTGGTTCATGATGAACTTGATTTTATTCCTGGGATGGTTAAATTAAAAAAAACAGGAGGTCATGGAGGACATAATGGCTTACGGGATATTATTGCTCATTTAGGCTCTAAAGATTTTTATCGGTTAAGAATCGGCATAGGTCGACCTAGTGCAGGCAAGGCAGTTGCTGATTATGTGTTATCAAATCCATCAAAAATAGAGATGAGGTTGATTGAAGAAAGTTTTACCCAAACTGACTCTATTTTAAAATCATTGCTTTTAGGTGATATAGCAAGTGCAATGAAAAACTTACATACCATAGAATAAATGCTTGACAAAAATTTACTTAACTAGCATAATAGTTGGCTTAAGTAACGGAGGGGTTCCCGAGCGGCCAAAGGGATCAGACTGTAAATCTGACGGCTCAGCCTTCGGAGGTTCGAATCCTCCCTCCTCCACCATTCAGATGTTAAGAATTCTGCGGGTGTAGTTCAATGGTAGAACTCCAGCCTTCCAAG
>DAOUSN010000079.1 GCA_030627205.1 Methylococcaceae bacterium | reverse complement strand
TCAAAAGAAATATATCGAATTTGTTAACCAAGGAAAAAACCAACCATCGCTTTTGAAGTCGCTTCAAAACCAAGTTTTTTTAGGTGATAAAGCGTACGTCAGTCAAATGCTGAGCAATATAGATCAAGGTAAAGATTTGAGTGAAATACCCACATCACAGCGCAAAGAAAAAGCCAAAGAATTGCAATGGTATGATCAGCAGGCTACTAGCCGAAATGACGCGATAAAACGTGCGTATGCAAGTGGTGGATATAGCATGAAAGAAATAGGGGCGTATTATAATTTACATTACTCTAGGGTGAGTCGAATTATAAAAATGGCAAAACGCAAGACGCAAGACCTGCCCCTGTTATTCTGTTATTGTGACCCTGTTATTGTGCTGTTATTGCTGTTATTCCCCAACTAAGAGGTTTCTTTTTATGGATCTTATAGCTAAAAGATAAATCTAGTTTACATTTTTGCATTAATTACTTACTATGATAATCATTTTTATCATTTAAGATGCTTTTTATGAATAAAATAGCTGTCAAAATAAAAAATAAGCAGGTTGGTGAGCTTTTTATGGAAGAACATAATTGCTATGGGTTCAATTATGCGGTTAATGCTGATCCTGTTTCTTTGATCATGCCCTATAAAGCATCGACGTATTTATGGCGAGACCGATTACACCCCATCTTCGATATGAATATGCCTGAAGGCTATTTATTTGAAATATTGAAGAATCATTTAAATAAAAAGTATGGTTATATCAATGACTTTTTGATGTTTTCCTACCTTTGTTCTAATATTCAAAGCCGACTTTCATTTTCTAGCGAATTTTCTGATAGTCGTTTTGATGCCATTGATTTAGATGATGTTTTAAATAATGATACTGAAGATACCTTCGTTAAGTTGGTTAAATTATTTTTAGATAAAAATGCTATTTCAGGGGTGCAACCTAAAACCTTAGCTTTGCTGAAGGATAAAGAGTCGCTGACAACAAAGGAATATATTATTAAGACATGGGGAGCTGAATATCCCTATTTAGCCGAAAATGAATATTTTTGTCTGAAAGCAGTTGAAAAAGCAGGTGTTAAAATTCCATCTATTTCATTATCGAACAACAAACGATTCTTATTGGTTGAGCGTTTTAATTTTGATAAAAATAAGGCTGAATATTTAGGTTTTGAAGAAGTTTTGGGTCTTCTAGGAAAAAATAAAGAACAAAAATACGACGGAAGTTATGAGCAAGTTGCTAAGACACTCTATTATATTGTTGCTAACAAGCGTAAAGATATGCAGGCATTTTATAAAACCGTAGTGATGAGTTATTTACTCAAAAATGGTGATGCTCATTTGAAAAATTTTGGTGTGCTTTACGATAGTGATATGAGCAATATTCGGTATTCTCCCGCTTATGACATAGTTAATACGGTTGTTTATGTTTATACAGATCGACCTGCATTAACTCTATTTGGTAAGAAAGTATGGTTCTCACGGAAAGAGTTAATAAAATTTGGTGTTGATAGCTGTTATATCTCAGAGACAGATGCAAGTAAACTGTATACCGAGTGTGTAACGGCTGTGAAATTGTCTATTGAGGATCTCCGAAAATATATTGTTATAAATCCACATTTTGAAACGATTGGTTTGAGGATGATAGACACTTGGAATTGTTCACTTGAAAATAAAATACATAAGGAGCTGCCTGTTGAAATTAGACGAGATTGGGACAAAAATTAAAGCACTTCGTAAGGATCATGGTTTAACGCAAGATGAATTGGCAAAACTTGCTGGTATAAGCAGAGTAACATTAGGTAAATTAGAAAGAGCCCAATTAGGCTCTATTACCTTAAAAACAATTGATCTCATTTTAGATACTCTGGGTTATGAGTTAGACTTCAAAAGAAAAAATAGCGTTGGTTTACCAAGTTTGGATGAGTTGTACTAGTTTTCTCTTTTTGTTCAAGCAAAATGAAGGTGTCATATATGGTCCGCCTCGTATTGCAAGTAAAATTTGTTCGGGTGTCCAAAAGGTGTCAGGTCTTGCCTTTTGCCTGCCGTTAATTTTTGATCAATGTATGACAAGCCGAAATTTGAACCGAGTGCATAAAGTAGATTTCGTTACATTAGTTTAAGCGTTACT
>DAOUSN010000060.1 GCA_030627205.1 Methylococcaceae bacterium | reverse complement strand
TTCATTAGCCTTATATTCAGCTTGTAATTCCTTTAAATGATAAGGAGACTCAAAAACAAAAGGCTGATTATTTTTATGAGTAACCTTACTGAGGTATTCGTTATTTTTTTCTAAATGAGCCTTAATTTCGCGTTGTCTTTCTTCTAATAATTTTTGTTGTTCTAAAAACTCAAGAAGTTTTGATTCAATTTCATCAATTTGATTGGATAATAAGGCGATTGATTTTTTAGCATTCTCTTTTTCAGTTGTTTTTCTTTCTTTATCCTTTTGATAGCTTTCTATAAAATTACTAAGCACATTGACATGAGCCTGTGCAATAGTAAGGTTTTCTATTTTATTTTCTAGCTCATTCGATAGCTCTTGCTGTATTAATTCAAGCTCACTAATCGCTTTACCTATGGTTTGCTGTTGTTGTGTCTTGACTACTTTTTTCTCTTTGCGGCTATTAATTTCAGAGTCTTTTTTTATTAACCAAGTTTCACCATATTGATTTTGATAGCTTGATAATTCAAATTGTACCGTCGAATAAGTTTCTAAACTTTCAGTCGCAATGGTTTCTTTATCCTCTAAAAGCTGCAATTCAGCAGTAATTTTTTGCAATAAAGTTTCCGCTGCCACTTCATTATAAGCGGCATCATTTCTAACAGGTAATACCAAATTTTCTTGTGTATTTGTTATTTCAGTAGCCGCTTGAGAGATGACAATAGGTTGCGTAAGTCTTAATTTTTCACGGTCAATTTCGCCTAACTTTTCACGCGTAGTGGATAAATTATTAACTTGAATACCATAGAAACGCGCGGGGTCAGATTCAACCAATATTTTTGCATCGCCCGAGCTTAAATTTTGCTTTGCAAGGTAATGAGGGTAATAATTAGCATCAAGTCCTTGTTCTGCTAAATAGTTTAACGCTAATTCAATATTATCGTCAGGTTTAGCGAGTTTATCTATTTCTAAACTGTCTTTTTGCTCAGATAAAAAACTAATGCTTTGCTTTGTTTCTGTAATCACACCTCTTAATTTTTCAATATGCTGATCTAGTTTTTCTAATAACTTTAAATCATCTGGATTGACCGCTTGCATTTTTATGAGCTTACAAAGGTCGGTATTTTTTTCCAAAGTCTTTCTAGCGTCAACTGCTTTGTCATAATCACCTTGAATATGATTAATCGTTGCGGTTAAAGCTTGTATTGAAGCGTATAGTTCTGAAGAATTAGCTATTTTGGTTTTTAATTCTAACTTTTTTTCTTCAAGTGCTTTAGAAATAGACGTTTTTTCAAGCAGTGTTTGAATAACACTCTTTTCCCAATAATCAAGCGCTTTAATAATTTCTAAAGGCTGTTGTTCTACGCTGATTAAATGACCGCTATCTGTTAATTTTTTTAATTGTTTTGCATAGATTTCAAACCATTGTTCTGCTTTGTCGAATAGGCTTTTGTTATTATCTAAGTCTATTTTTATTGATTGTTTTTGTTTTGATTTGTCTGATTCTTGCTGAGAAGCAGTCTTTATTTCATGGTTTATATTTTCCAATGATGTATTTATTTTCCCAGTTTGATCTTTATAAGCCGCAAATAAACAACTTCCTGAATTTTTCAGTTTTTTTAATACTGGTTCAATTTGAGTACTAGCTGAATTTATCTGTTCTGTTAGTATGGTGTGTTGTTTTTGTATGGCTTCCGACTCATCTAAAGCAAAAACTGCTTTAGTTAAAGCTAGTTGATGAGCAATTTCATCGCGCTGTAACTTCGCTTGTTCTAATGCTTGAGAGGCTTCGCTGTGTTTTTGTATTTTGATGCTAAAAGTGATTTGTTGAATAAGATTTTCTAAACTATTAAGCTGCTGCTGCTTTTCTATTCGCTGCTTTTCAGACAGATTCATTTTTTCATCAAAGACGGTGATTTCTCGATTTAACCAGTGTTGTCTTAATTGAAGCTGTTCCGCAAAAAAATGAAGCTGTTTCTCTTGTGCTTCAATTTCCATTGTATGCCGTTGGTATTGCTCGGCTAAAGGTTGAATCTGTTGAAAATGAGTAACTAATTGGATTAGAAGCCCCTGCTTTTTTTCAAGACTTGGCTGTTCTTTTAAGTCTCTATTAGCATTACCTAGTGCTGTATGCGCTTGTTTTGCGGTACTTTCATCTAAAGCTAACTTAAAAAATTGCTCAAGAAAAGTTTGTTCATTTTTAAACGAGGCAAAATCTGAAATTCCCCCTTCACTACGACAAAAATCTATTTGTTTTGCTAATAACTCGTGTTCAACGCCTTGAGTCGTTAGCCACTTTTTCCATTCCTCTTGTTTTTCGGTAGAAAAAAATGTGCTATTTAGCTTTTCTGCCTTACTCAACCATTGCCTAAACTCACTCATATTGGCTGGATTTTTATCAGCCGCCGCGCCTTTAAACGGCAAATCATCAAGACTTATATTTTCATTCGCTTCAAAACCAAAAAAAATGCGCTGAGAATCACCTGAATGGTTAACTACAACACATTGACCTATCACCAGTTGCGGAGTTTCGCCCATTAAATTGGTAGAACCTGTTTGTAATTCCAGCGCAACCACTCCCGCTGTTGGATAAAAATATTGATGGAAGTGATGGTCTGGTTTTTGTAAGTGTTGAACAAAGCGTTTTTTATTGGGTTCAATATTGGTAAATAACAAACTAATTAAGGTTGTTTTTCCCCCTTGATTCGCCAACCATAGCACTGTATTTTCTGGCTGCCCCGTTTCAGGATGACAAAAGTCAAGTAACACATCCGCATAATAAGCGGATTTATAACCCACATTACTGAGTAACATTCGACGTAGCTGGCTCATTTTTATTCTGCCTCAGTGTGTTGTTTATTTAATTGTTCATTATGTATTTGCATACAATATTCATAGATTCCTGTTGCAGTTTCTCTTTCAGCTTGGGCAATAAAGTGTTGGGTAGGAAACCACGCTTTTTCATTATGTCGGCTAGCATCTTCAACGAGTAAACCTTCTTTAACAAAACAAATCGTTAGCATTTCAATAAGTCCTTCTACGCTATTTGCGTTTGCTTGTCCTTCCTTTACTTTGGGTAATGTTAAAATAATTTCCCACCCTTGACGTAAATAATCAGGAATATCGCCTTTATCATCATGATACTGCGCTTGTAAACTTTTGCAAATGTCTAGTAATAATCGTGACATATTACTAAGTGTTTGTGTTTGTTGCGCTTGTCTATATTCTTGGAACTGAACCTCATCCCGAAAAAATGCGGCGAGTAAAGTAATCATGGCTAAAACTACTGAACCTCGTTTTACCGTGGCAGAATTATTACCTAAGACTTTCCTTAATTGAGTTAAGCCACCAAAACAAAAAGATGAGGATTGATTTAAGGGTAAAATAATCACGCCTGCTTCGTAAGATACATCTACCACTTTAAGGCTTAACCCTTTAGCAATGGCATTTATTTGATCTCTAAATAATTCATCCGCCTCAAATTTTGCAATTAATTTTTTATATTCATTATCCTTATCAGGTGTGTTTTTTACATTTAAGCCTTTATAAATAAATTTAGCCGCCTTTTCTAATTGTTCTATTTCCAGAAGTGTCATAACTTATCCCTTATTTTTAATTAATAGATTGTCGCCTGTCATAAATTTGTGCTGAAAAGGCTCTAATTTTGTCAGGTGAATATTAAGAGTTTGGTTTTGTAAAGACTGATTGTCTGCAAATGACATCATCACCACATAGGCTAAACAGCGTTGAAAGTTATCCGAAAAATAAACCTTATCCACTTCGATAAGCAATTCTTGCAAGGTGAATGTTTGTCTTTTTTCAATTTTTTGTTGATAGTATCGTTTACAGGCTTCAATCATTTCTTCAGCAAAATTCGGTTCAATACGGGTAATGTCTTTCATATCTGTTTCATTGGACTCAAATAATTCAATCTCCTCCTGTATTCCCGCACTATCAAGCTTATCTAATAGAGTGGTCACATCAAATAATCTAGGTATTTTAGCAGGTATAATTTGATTAATAATAGAATCTCCATGTATAGAAAGCTTATCTATTTGAGACTTACAAATAGGTTCTAACAATCCCGTAATCATATTAGGAAGTGTACTTGCGTTAGGTCTTAATAAACGGCTAAAGGTACTTTCAAAATTTTTATAGGTGTAATCAATATGCTCATAAAGCTTTTGGTAAGCGGTTAAATTTTCCTTAATGGCCTCTTTTAATCTAATTAGTAGTATTTTATTTTTATTATCTAATTTATCCTGAGAAAGTTCAGTTATATTCTGTAAAGTTTCCGCTTCTTCCTTGATACGGTCACTAACGTGCTGACTAGACGCTTGGATAACAGGTAATATCGTTTTGGAAATTTTTCCAGCTTCGGGATTATAGTTTAATTTCCCCACTAAATTACTAATTTGTTCTTGATATTGAATTACTTTTTTTCGAGAGCGTTCTGCCATTTGTAATGCCTCTTCATAACGACCTGCTTTTATCAGCCGTTGCGTTAACAAGGCAGTAACTTCGTCTTGTAATTTTGGATTGGCGTTAATATAAGTCAATAAAGCAATAATACCTTCTTCAGTGATTTTACATTTATTGCCATGGCTAGAGCTTTCGGTCACAATTAAACGAAATTCATACCGCTGCATTTTTTGCTTAAAGGCATTAAAATATGAAAAATCAAAAGCTTTATAATCATTGTTTTGATTGCGAAGTGAGTTGTGTATCCATTCAGCAAGGCGATGGCTCTCATTAGCCGTTAAAACAGGATTCATTACTTTAATTTTATCTTGTAAATACTCAATAACATCACTAATAGGAATGGACTCACGGTTTAGCGCGTAGCTGGCATAATATTCTAGCGTGAGGATTGAAAGATAAATCGTATCAATATTTTTAGACTGTGATTCATCAACTTGAGAGAAGCCATTTCTATCTCCTATTTTACCTTTGCTTTGCTCAATCCGATAAATAGGCATTAATAAACGTAAATTTTGATTTTGTAGAGTAAGCTCTGCGATTCGCTCAATTTCAGGGTCTTTATCTATTTTCTCTTCTGGTTCTTCTTCATCCCAGAATGCGAATTGTTCCATTTTAATGTCCAATGATGTATGTTTATAATTAACGTAACTTCCCATTAACTTCATAGGCTAGATTATTTGGCTACCAACTTAAGGCGGGACAGCAGTAAATTCAACTACTGCATGGTTATTAACTTTCATTCAACCTTGAAGTTAAAAGTGTCCCGCTTTAAGTTGGTAGCCAAAAATCGTTGAAGGGTACGATAACTGCCACCCTTTTCTGTCCACCGAGAAATTCTCAGCATCGTGACGCGTCCTGTCATCGCTAGCATTTCTTCAACAATGATGATTAGCTGGTTCATAGTCCGTGAACATAAGACTGGACGAAGAGTCTCAAGCATTGTTATCATTTCATTCATAGTCAAATTTTGTAATTTCTGTGGTGTCGTAACCTAGAATTTTACTTAATTTGACTATTTTTTGTTTTTAGAGACTAATTCTGTCCGTTTGGCGAAGGTATTGCCATAGCGATTCCTAATTTTTATAATGTTTTAGTTTTCAAGTAAGAAAATGATGGGTTGGGTATTTTCTTTGGCTTTATTAAGATAC
>DAOUSN010000035.1 GCA_030627205.1 Methylococcaceae bacterium | reverse complement strand
TTATTTACAGTTATTTACAGTTATTTACAGTTATTTACAGTTATTTACAGTTATTTACAGTTATTTACAGTTATTTGTGCAGTTATTTGTGACCCCAATTATTGCAGTTTAACTGCTTGGAGCGGATTGAAAAAGAAATAAATTGCTTGATTTTAATCACATTTACCATTCTTTTTATTAGCACTCTGTTCAGGAGAGTGCTAAAATTACGTTGAATTCAATTTAAGAGGTATACCGTATGAGTCTAGGACTAGTTCTACCTGTCAATTTATCTGTGGGTACATTTGATAGTTATTTAAATGTCGTTGGGCAAATGCCAAAATTAACCCCAGAACAAGAGTATGAACTTGCTGTTCGTTATCGTGATGATGGGGATTTAGAGGCGGCACGAAAATTAGTTATGTCAAATTTACGTTTTGTCGCTCATGTTGCGCGTGGTTATAACGGTTATGGTTTGCCTTTACCTGATATTATTCAAGAAGGTAATATTGGATTAATGAAAGCTGTCAAACGCTTTGACCCGGAAGTTGGCGTTCGTTTAGTGTCTTTTGCTGTTCATTGGATTCGTGCAGAAATACATGAATATGTGATTAAAAATTGGCGTATGGTTAAAATTGCAACCACAAAAGCCCAGCGTAAATTATTTTTTAATTTGCGTAAATCTAAAAAAGATTTAAATTGGCTGTCTAAAGCTGATGCAGAAGCCATTGCAGAAAACTTAAATGTTGATCTTAAAGTCGTTTATGAAATGGAAAAACGCATAGATGGTCGCGATATGGCTTTTGATTTACCTGTTGATAGCACCCCTGGTTCAGAAGAAACCTATAACGCACCTTCCAGCTATCTAATGGAAACTGAATCAGATCCTGCATTACTTGTAGAAAAATCTGATTGGAAAGGTTATAAAGAAAAATTATTAAATGAAGCTTTATCTAAATTAGATGAGCGCAGCTTAGATATTTTATCAAGTCGTTGGTTGTCAGATAAAAAAGCAACCTTACATGAATTAGCCGCTCGTTATAATGTCTCTGCTGAACGAATTAGGCAGCTTGAAAAAAATGCGATGAAAAAAATAAAATCGTCAGTGGTGTTAGAGGCTTAAACAATAAATCATCATAACAAGAGCTATCTTTCTTGATAGCTCGTTAATTTTTCATTAGCATTTCCAATGCCAATACAGCCATATTTTCTGACCCACCCCCTTTCCCTAATTTTTCTTTGACAGCCTTTAGCTCAGTACGCATATTTTCAGCGTAATTCTTATCATTTAATATATGATTAATTTCAGCCGCAATTTTTGTAGAATTTGCCTGATGTTGTATTAATTCAGTGATAATTTTCTTACCCGCAATAATATTAGGTAAACCAATAACATCAATATTGACTAATAATTGCCCTAACTTGTAAGTCAGTGGCGACAGTTTATAAGTAATTACCATCGGTATATTTAATAAAGCCGTCTCAAGCGTTACCGTACCTGAACTGGTCATTACCGCATCACAACATTGAATGACATCATAAGCTTGATTTTTTATCACTTGAACCTTGGAGTTTTTTAAATAGCTTGCCAATAATTCATCACTAATCGAATCTGCCTGAGGTAGTAAAAACTGCACATTAGGGTATTCAACTTGAATTTTTTTAGCCGCATTTAGCATTACAGGTAACAGACGATTTATTTCGTTAGTACGACTTCCTGGTAAAATACCAATAATTGGAGCATCTCCACTAAGTTGAAATAATTTTATATCTTCAGCTTTAGTACGTGAAGGATGGACTTTATCAACTGATGGATGACCAACATAACGCACTGGGATATTTTCTGCTTCATAATAGGCAGTTTCAAAAGGAAAAATAACAGCCATCATATCAATAGCTTTCCCATAAGTAATTACTCGTTTAGGTCGCCATGCCCAAACTTGAGGGCTTACATAAAATAAAACTTTAACCCCTTGTTGTTTGGAAAATAGTGCTAATTTCAAGTTAAATTCTTTATAATCAACACAAACTACTAAATCAGGACGTTGTTTGATAACTAGTTGCTGCATTGTTTTTAAGGCACAGCGAATTTCTTGATAATGTTTCAGCACTTCAATAACACCAATTACGCCGATATGAGTCGAATCATAATCTATGTTTATTCCTACTTGGCGCATTTTCCTGCCACCCATTCCAATTCCTTGCACTAATGGGCAGTGTTTTTTTATTGCCAAAAACATATTAGCGGCGTGTTGATCGCCTGAGGATTCACCTGCACTAAATAAAATAAGTGGCGATGAATGTTGAGAACTAAGATCCATGTTTAAATTTCCAATTATAACAATAGAGATTACTTTCGCAGATATTCTATCTTTTAATTTTAAAAAAATACTGAAAGTATGAAAGAAACTAATAGAAAATCGCCTTCTTTATTATAATAAATTGATTTTAATCATCAGAATCATACTAAAAATAAATGCCATTCTCGCTTAAAAATACAAAGGAATATAATGATCTATTAATAAAGCTGCAAACATTAACATCAGATAAATAATCGAAAAAGCAAACGTTTTCATTGCTGTTTTATTATCTTTTCGTTTCATCATTAAAATGGCAAAATACAAAAAGATAAAGCCCAATATGACAGCGGTAAATAAATAAATTAACCCACTCATTCCCGTTAAATAGGGTAATAATGTCACTATAAATAATAAAATGGTATACAGTAAAATTTGCAAGCGAGTAAATTCAACCCCGTGAGTTACAGGTAACATCGGAATTTCAATTTTGGCATATTCTTCTCGTCTAGCAATCGCTAATGCCCAAAAATGCGGCGGTGTCCAAATAAAAACAATTAAAAATAATAACAAAGCAAAGGGATGAACTTCGCCTGTCATTGCACACCAACCTAAAACAGGAGGGGCTGCACCTGCTGCTCCTCCAATGACGATATTTTGTGGTGTCATACGTTTTAAATACACTGTATAAATAATCGCATAACCCATTAATGATAAAAAGGTTAAAAAAGCTGTCAGTATATTAACCATAATACTCAATAATAACATTGAAATTACACCTAAAATCAGGGCAAATATAATGACATTTTTTGCATTTAAATCACCTTTCGGCAATGGTCGGTTTTTAGTCCGTGCCATTTTAGCATCAGATTGACGATCAATATAATGATTAATTGCAGCAGCAGATGCGGCGGCAAGTCCAATGCCTACAGTTGCATAAATAAAAGTATCAAGCGGTGGAAAACCATCTACCGCTAATAACATGCCAACAATAGCAGTAAATATAATCAGTGCAACCACATTAGGTTTACACAGCTCAAGATAGTTTTTACAAGTGAAAATTGTATTTTCGAGTGTCATTAGATTTCAAATCACAAGCGATAATCGGATAAAATACAGAGAACGTTTGATTATCAAAAACGTCCAATGCGTCTAACATTTTATTATTGAGGAAATTATGAAATTTAAGTTTTTATTTGTTACCATTTACTGTTTATCTTTAACAAGTTAATAGTGCAAAAAGTAACACTAAGGTTTAAAGGCACTAAAAAATATCGCTTAACTAGAAATTACTCGTGGAGGTAGCATCTCTCATTAAAATTATTTAATCGTACTAATAATCATAAACTTAGAATTACTAGCCACCAACTTACTAACCTGAAAGTATTTTTTTAACCGCTGATGATAGCCTAAATGACGATTACCAATGACCCATAATTGTCCACCTTTTTTTAAAACTTTATACGCCTGCTGAAACATGGTCAACGCAATTTGGTCACCAAGTGTATTTTGTTGATGAAATGGTGGGTTACAAACAATTAAATCCATTGATTCTAAAGTGAATTCGCTTAAGGCATTAGTGACATAAAACTGTGCGTTATCGCTCTTATTAAAAGCTCGTTCAAAATTTTCTTGAGCCGAAGCTATTGCCATAAAAGACTCATCAACAAAATGTAACCTAGCTTGAGGATGTTTTTCAGCTAACATTAAACCAATCACCCCATTACCACAGCCTAAATCAACAATATTTTTTACCTGAGGTAAATAAGGAAGATTCGCCAATAAAAACCGTGTACCAATATCTAAACGTTCACGTGAAAAAATATTCGCATAATTACAAAGACTATAATTTGTATTTTCCAATGAATAATAAATAGGCTTCGGCAAGGTTAGAATATTTCGTTGAGAATTAGGTTTAACAAAAATCAAACGTGCTTTTTTCTTAGCTAAAGAGGTAGTCGTATTACCAATTAATTTTTCCAATAACTTCCACACAGACGCAGTTAATGTTTTAACCATTCCTGCGACAATAATTTGAGTTTTTATATCTATAACTGGGAGTAAACGAATTAAAAAATCTTCTAAAAAAGCATGTGTTTTAGGGGCTTTAATCAAAACATAATCAAAATAACCGCTAAGAGGTTCTAAACTATTCAGTAAAATCATCTTAGTTTCAGCTAATTTATTTGAAGCTAGATTTAAACGTGTGGCGGTTTGTGATAAATAGGAATCCGAGACAACACAAGGGTTAAGATCATGTAAAGTCACAGCTAGCGCACCAAAGCTATCATTAAAAATTAATAAATTGTTATCCTCATTAGGTTTTATAATTTTATGTACCGTATTCAGCAAATATTCATCAGCAGCGTCCCAAGCACGTAATAATTCTTTAGAACGTTTAGGCAGGCGTTGTAATTCAAAACAACCCCACGCAGTCCTTAAAATCACTTCTCCGTCACTTTTTTTATTTACTATCATCTATTATCTATTTTTTCATTCAGCATGTTTTAACGATACGAAACCCTAAATCACTATTACGATAATTAGCTTCCCAACCATCACGGTAAGCAGAACGTAGCCACCAAGGAATATAATCCCATGATCCCCCTTTAACCACTGGGCGATGATGGTCATTTTTTTCTAAAGCCGGTATTTCTGCTCTATTATTCTCATAATATTCCGAATGAGTCCATTCCCAAACATTACCGTGCATATCATATAAACCCCAACTATTAGGCTTCTTTAATCCGACCAGATGAGTTTTTCCAGCTGCATTTTTTCGATACCAAGCATAGTCTTTTAATTGCCTAGCATCATCTCCAAAACAATAAGATGTGTTTGCATTAGCTCGACAAGCATACTCCCATTTTACTTCAGTTGGTAAAGTATAGTTTTTTCCAGTTTGTTGAGATAACCATTCACAATAAGCCATTGCATCAAACCAAGAAATATTGATAACGGGACTGTTTTCACGCCCCCAACCTAAATCATCAGGGTTTTCTCTAGGTTTATTAGTCAAACGTGTTTGTTCGCAAAATAAATCATACTCAGCAAAAGTGACAGGATATTTCCCAATATAAAAAGGTTTTTCTATTTCAATAGTCTGCTGGGTTTCATTTTCAAATCTATCTTTTTCTGTTTCAGCCGAACCCATAATAAAATTTCCAGCAGGAATTAAAACCATAATCGGTGCAAGATGCCCATCAACCAGTTTATCTTGAGATTTACTCAACGAAAGTCTTTCAATAATTTTAATCGTGGGTTCTGAGCTAATACTTTGAATTTCTAATGCGACTAACCGTATTTCTAATTTTAAACGCTTAATCGCTTCTGCGGCGATTTCTTTTTGTTCACCTAATTCACAATAATCCAAATAATTTTGATAACTTTTAATGGTATCTATTTTTTTTGTTTGCTGCCAAAGTTCTAAATCACGCTGTCGTTTTTCATCGGTTAAAGTTGTGCAAGAAACGGCTACTTTAGTTGATAAAAAAGAAGTTAAAAATGTTTTTAATGACATAACTGGCATAGCTATTGACCGCTAATTTTAAAACAATTAAGGTACAGAGAATTGAAGGTATCACTCATAGGAACGCTAGTTTTTAATAGTGTGTAAATATTCTTGTTCAGTCATAATAATTACTGCTTTTTCTTTAGCCGCATTAATTTTTGTAGCCCCAACTTTTTCACCTATAATAAGCCAATCTGTTTTCCCAGATACCGTGCTAGCTACTTTAGCACCTAATGCCTTTGCTTTTTTCTTCATTTCATCTCGTGAACTTTGTTGCATTGTACCCGTGAAAACCAATGTTTTTCCAGCTAAAATTAATTTTTCTTTTTCCTGTATAATTTCAAGGGTACTCATCTGTAAATTGAAGTTTAAAGCATAAATGTTATCAAATAAAGGCTTAATATTAGCTAATCCATTGACAACTAACTTTGCGGTTTTTTCAGCAAAACCTTCAACATTAATTATTTCTTCCTCGGTTAAGCCGAATAATAATTCTAAAGGATAATGGCTTAATAATTTTTCACTATTGCCGCGTCCCAGTCTAAAAACACCAAACGCTGCTAAAAAACGCCAGTCTTCAATCTCTTCTGTTCGGCTACGGTTTAATTGCTCAATTAAATTAGCTGATTGTTTTTCACCAAAACCAATATCTTTAAAATTGTTAACATTTAACTGATAAACCGCCTTAATATTAGTCATGCCACTTGTATATAATTTTGCAATTGTGGCAGAACCAAAACCATCATTATTCCCTAAAGTTTTAAAAAAATATTCCATGGTATTTGTTAACTGTGCTGGACAATCTAACTTATTTGTACACATTAAAAAATCACCATCCCAAATCAATTCATGTTTGCAACTAGGGCAATTTTTAGGAATTTTTGTAGCTGCTGGTTTTAATACCTTTTCAATTTTTGGAATCACTTCACCACTGCGTGCAAGTTCAATAATTGCACCTTCTCCAATCCCTTTATCAATGACCATTTTATAATGATGCACTGTAGCTCGTTGTAATAACGCGCCACTTAAACGTACTGGTTCTAATTCGGCAACAGGGGTAATTCGTCCTGAGCGCGAAGTTTGAGGCGTTACTGCTAACACGATAACCTCGGCAGTTGCTAAATTTTTTTTATAAGCAATTTGCCAACGATGATGGTGTCGAGTTGCTCCCATCCGCGCTTTAATATCGGTATCCGTAACTTCTAACACTACCCCGTCGACTTCATAATCGGTTTGATGCCATATATCTTTTATAATGGACTCAAAATCAGTTAATAACTCAATAGAATCACCCTTCCAATCAGGTAATATTGCAAAAGGAAAAAATACTGCTGCTCCTGATTTAATCGCATCTTCTGCATAAGGGCTTAACTCTTTTTCTTTAATAATACTCGCTTGAAAATTACGACTATTATCAAATTTTGAGGCTAAGTAGTCCGTGAAATAACGTTTGCTAATGACAATTTCACCTGCTCCTAAACCACGCTTTCCTTGTGCTGCTACTTGTAATCCTCGTTCAAAAACACGAGTTATATCAGTACCTTTGACTCCATCACCACGAGTATATAATTTTTTACCATCATCATAAGCAGCATAGCCATCTAATTTAGGTGTTATTCTAAAAATAAGACTTTCAAGCGGTTTATTAAGTTCCAATGCTGATTTTTCAATACGTTTTAACCAGCGTTCAATTTCTTCTAAACGATAGGCTTTATCAGTAGATAACATTTTTTGAGGTAAAGTGACAGTTTTACTGCTGGCAACAGGTTCGGCTTCAACTTGATTCAATAACTGATGCTGAGGTTCGCGCTTTTTAAGTTCTGCCATCCACACAAAATCATAATCATCATCGCTTATTAGTGACTCACCACTTCTATATAATGCGTTGCTGATAATTAGTAATTCAACTAATTGCGCGTTAGAAAGGTTTTCTAATTCTTTGTTTCCTAGATATTGAAAAAGTTGTGTTTCAGTTAATGTGTTTAGCCTTAGATCAGCTTGTTTAAGAACCTGTTGTTGATTTTTATTGAACATAGTTTTATGGTTATAGACAGAAATAAAGGATGTCAAAAAATTAGCTAAATTTAATCTTCAAAAACATCAGCACCATCAGGAATAATAAAAACAAAGGCTTTATCCTTTAATTTAGGGTTTATTTTAACCTCTGAAAAATAAATCCGAGTTAATTGTCCAAAATTATCACTTAATTCCATGACCTCTAAAACCCCTTTTTTTAAGCCCATTAAGACATATTTAAAGCTTGTTTCCTCATTTTTTGGAAGCAGTTTTATCCATGATAGCCCCTCTACTTCTCCTTGAGATTCCAGTTTAAATTCTTTTTCAATCTCCACATCCCCACTTAATAATAAAGCTGGGGTTGATCCCATAGATTTATCTAGTTTCTTAATAGTTACTTGTTCTAAATCAGCATCATAGAACCAAACCTTCCCTGAGTTAGAAACAATTTCCTGAATAAAAGGTTTTTGATAAGACCAGCGAAATTTTCCAGGGCGACTTAAAGTAAATAAACCTTCACTGGTTT
Organism: Methylococcaceae bacterium; assembly: GCA_030627205.1. Lineage (GTDB taxonomy): Bacteria > Pseudomonadota > Gammaproteobacteria > Methylococcales > Methylomonadaceae > WTBX01. Next base: position 18,409 of record DAOUSN010000035.1, on the reverse strand, counting down.
GTTTAGCTTTATTATTCTTATCAAAAAGTACTTGCTTAAATTTTGCAGTAAGTGTTTGAGAATTAGCCAGAAATTCTTTTAATTGTAAAATAGGCTCTTGTGCATGAATAATATTAAAAGGTAAAAAAAAAGCGATAATTAATAGTAATTTTTTCATAAGTCTTAAACGTTAAAATAATGAAGAATCTAATTGAAAAGATTGGTTTTTAATCGGTTGTCCATCTTTATCAATTACAGGTTGACGAGGCTGCATAACTTTCATTGAGGTAATACATGGCGAAAGTTCAGTGGGAATAGAGCCTTTTATAAAAGGATATTTTTTAGCACCTTGACAATAATAATCAGCTAATAAACCATTATTATCTATCCACGCAATTTCTATATTATCAGGGGCAATTAAATTAACCGGCTGAATAGCAATTTGTTTCATTAATATATTCCATAATTGCAATGCTCCCGACGAACCACTTAAACCAGAAGGTTTATTATCATCACGCCCTATCCAGACGACGGATAAATAATCACCACTAAAACCTGCAAACCAACTATCTTTTAATTCGTTACTTGTTCCAGTTTTTCCTGCTAGGGCTAATTTTTTTGGTAAAAATTTATAAGCTGAACGCCCTGTTCCTTTGCTCATAACTCGTTGCAACATGGTATTAATAATATAAGTAGCAGCTGGATCTAAACGTTGCTCAATCGTAAAAGGATAATGCTGTAATGGTTTCCCATTCGCGGCAACGACAGTATGAATTGTTTTTAACTCCGTCATAAAACCATCGCCAGCTAAAGTTTGGTACATTTGGGTAACTTCATAAGGTGTTAATTGCAATGCACCTAATAATAAAGAAGGGAATAATTCAATTTTTCGATTAATACCTAATTTTTTTAAAGTATTAATGACCTGCTGTAAACCTACATCCATCCCTATTTTAACTGTTGCAAGGTTATAAGAATAGGTTAATGCTTGGTGCATTGGAATTACACCATGTTCTTTATGATCGTAATTTTGTGGCGACCATATTTCCCCATCACTATTAATATGAACGGCAATATCATTTACGGGAGTAACCATGGTATATTTATTTGGTTGCATTAATGCAGTTAAATAAACCGCAGGTTTTACCAATGAACCGATGGGTCTGAGCGCATTTAAAGCACGATTAAATCCTGCTTCGTTTGGTTTTTTACCTCCCATTAATGCAAGAATTTCACCACTCTCTCTGCGAGTTACGATCACCGCTGTTTCTAGCTGACTACTTTTAGGACGTTTTTCTAAAATTGCCATTTTTTTAGAAACTGTTGTCTCTAAACGATTTTGAATTTGAGAATCTAAGGTTGTAAAAATTTTTAAACCTTCCGTGGTTAAATCTTTTTCCTTATAATGTTGTTCCAACTCACGTTTAACTTTATCTAAAAAAGCAGGATAACGATTAACTGAACGATGTTTGTAAGGGATAACCTCTAACGATTTAGCTTGTGCCTGAGTAACTTCTTGCTTAGTTATATAATTTTGTTTAAACATTTCAGTTAGCACTAAATTACGACGTTTTAATCCGCGTTGTGGGTGTCGTCTTAAATCATAATAAGAAGGACCTCTAACTAAAGCAACTAAAGCTGCAACCTGATGTAAAGGTAAGTTTTTTAAAGGTCTACCAAAATAAAACTGACTGGCTAAACCAAAACCATGTACAGCATTTGCACCATCTTGCCCTAAATAAATTTCATTTAAATACGCCTCTAAAATTTCATCTTTTTCATAGTTAATTTCTAACAGTAATGATAGAAATGCTTCATTAATTTTACGTTTTAAACTCCGTTCAGAGGTTAAATAAAAATTTTTAACTAGTTGTTGGGTAATCGTACTTCCACCTTGAACAAACCCACCTGCACGTAAATTTTGCCACATAGCCCTAGCAATACCTCGTAGTGAGATTCCATGATGTTGATAAAAATGTCGATCTTCGGTTGCAAAAAGACCTTGTGTTAAAGACAAAGGGGCATTTTTAAGTTTAATTAATATTCTATCTTCTTTTCTTTTTGGATAAAAGCTACCAATTTGCACCGGATCCATTCGCATTATGGGGATTATTTTATTATTTTTTAAATCAATAATTTTGGTAATCGCCTGCTTAGAAAATTGAACTTTTAAGTGCTTACTTAGCTGATGCCCATCCCAAAAATTAAAATCCCGACTTTTTAATTCAATGCCATTTGCTAATATATTATACGACCCTTCGGCAATTAACATTTTATCGTGTCGATAATGTAATTGTTGTAAAAAATCTTCAAATTCAGTTTGTTTTAAATTTAACCCAGCGTAAAGATCTAAAGGATTGGCATAAATACGTGCAGGAATATCCCAGCGTTTATCTTTAAATGTAGAACGAATTTGATTATCTAATTTAGCCAGATATAGAAATAAAAAAAATAATAAAATAAAAATGGTACTAAAAATAATACGTTTAAACCATTTAAAAACAAATGGGCGGGGAGAATGTGCTGCCATAGTGATGAATAAAGAAACGATAAAACGCTAGTTTAGCATTCTAAGCTAATGAGGTGCTAAATAGATAAATCAAATATTCATTTTTGATGATTGGTCTTTATAATGTAATTTCTATAGTTTTTTAACGAGGAAAAAATAAATGAAATCTTTTACGATAATGGCAGCATTGCTATTAACCGTTAATTGTTATAGTGTCAACGCAGCCACTAAATTCAAAGTCTGTGCCGACCCTTTAAACCCCCCTTATTCAACTAAAAAACAAGATGGTTTTGAAAATAAAATTGCCGCTTTATTTGCAAAAAAATTAGGGCAAAAACTTGAATATACTTGGTTTCCACAACGCATTGGTTTTATTAGAAACACCTTAAGAGTTGAATTAGAAGATGGCAGTGGTGAATACAAATGTGATGTGGTAATGGGTGTTCCTGCTGGTTATGAACTAACCATAACTACACAACCTTATTATAATTCACAGTATTTGTTATTAATTGCTAATGGACGTGGTTTCGATGAGATTAATCAACCTGAGCAGTTATCAAAATTACCGTTAACTAAACAAGAACAATTAAAAATAGCAATGTTAGATCGTGGGCCGGGGACAGCATGGTTACAACAACAAGGGTTATTAGACCAAGGCATTCCTTATCAAACAATGACTGGAGATGATAAAAATAATCTGGCAATGACTATAGCAAAAGATTTAAAGTCAAAAAAGCTCGATATGGCAATTCTTTGGGGGCCTATGGCAGGTTATGTTTTATCGCAAAGTCCAGTAAATAGCTATCGTGTTCTACCGATGACCTCAACTAAAGCAATAAAATTTGATTTTTTAATGTCAATGGGAGTCCGTTATGGCGATAAACAACGTCAAATAGTGCTAAATAAATTAATTTTAGAAAATCAATTAGAAATTAATAAAATTATGCACAGTTATCAAATTCCATTATTAACAATTCCTAAAAGAAAATTAACTAACAATGATGATTAATATAACAAGAATAAATTTCTTATAAATCAAACTAGGGTAACTAGATTCGCTAGTTACCTTAACATTGAACCAAAACGATCCAAGATTTATTATGTTCAAAGATTCTTTGTATATCAGCCATAGTTTTAATTCGGAGGAACAGCACTTTTTAAAATGGAATATTCAGGCTCTTTTAATCTAGGCGGAGGTGGTTTAGAGCTGCCATTAGATTTTGGCAATAAAGGTAGTTTAGGTATAGCTTTAAGTTTTGGAGGAGGAGGCAATGTATAACTTCTTTCTATCACTGGTGATGGCTGGATTATATTCACGACTGCTGAATTATCTAACCGCGGAGGAGGCGGCATTGTTGAAGGTTTTCTCACGTTGATAACCGGAGCCAATACCTCTGGTGCTGGAGTTACCACTTGTGGTTGGGCAATAGTTGCGGTGGTCTCTGTGAATGGTGTATTTAATAAAGAAGTACCTTTATAAATAGCAACAGGAATACCATCACTTTCAATTAATGCTTTTTTTAATAAACTACCACTAATATTAACGAATTGATTACCTTTGGCTTTTTCAATTAAATTTAAAGCGGATCTTAGTCTTTGTGAATAACTACGTTTCTTATCTTCTAAATCTGGATGAACCTCTATATATAATCCGTTGTTAGACCAACCAACTTTTATGGGTTCATTCACAATCATCACCGAAGTTCCCACCGCAACAGTTGGAAAAATTCGCTCTATATCCTTAGGATACATGCGAATACAACCATGACTAACACGCATTCCAACACCTAATGGTTTATTAGTGCTATGGATTAAATAACCTGCACGTCCTAAACGCATCGCATATAAACCTAAAGGATTATTAGGGCCTGCGGGGAAAACAGCGGGTAATATATCCCCTTTAGCCGCATGTTCTTTTCTAATAGACGCAGGAGGAGTCCACGTTGGGTTTCTTGTTTTTGCAATAATACTAGTTTTACCTAAAGGCGTATTCCAATCTACACGACCAATACTAATTGGATGGGTAATTACTTGACCATTCCGATAATAATACAGTCGATATTCAGGCAAATTTAACACCATACCTTTACGGCTAACACTCGGTAATAAATAGCTATTTGGAATGTGAATATTTTTACCCTCACCTAAACGTAAAAAACGATTACCTTCTTTATCACTAACCATCTTTTCTACAGATTTACTTGGCATCCAACGGTCTACGGTTTTATTTGCCTTAACAATTTGATTTTGTCCCAAATCATGTTCTCGTGCAATATCAAGTAATGTTTCATGTTTTTTTGCTTTAACATAAACTTTCTTACCAGCAATACCCACCAGCGAGTTATGGTTAGTTGCTGGCAAAAGGAATGTAGCCGCACTTAGATCATGTCCAAACGTCAGTAATAATAATGCCGCTAGTTTATTTGTTTTTTGGGGTAACTTAATCATTAGTTTTTAATTTCTCCGCCGAAAAGCTCAACTAGTCTAGGTAAGAAGTTAGCAAATTCTAAGGTCATAATGGAAAAATCAGCATCGAAACGTTCGGCATCCGTTTCAGCATTTATATCAGTTATTTGATCTTGAATTACATCTAAAAGACGTAAACGTTTGACAGCTAATTCTTCATCTAAAATAAAAGAAATTCTATCTTCCCAATTAAGTGCTAATTTAATTACCAACTTACCTTTTTGTAAATGGTTTTTAATTTCTGGCAATGCGAGATCATGATTTTTACAACGTAGAATTCCCCCCTCATCTTCAGGTGAACGTAATTCACACTCATCTTCAATACCAATTCCTTTTGGTGCTTGATTTTTCATTAACCATTCAGTCATAACCATACTTGGTTTTTCAACTGTATTAAGAGGAACAATAGGAAACGAACCTAAACAGCGACGCACACTACTCAATAAATCTTCGGCTTTTTTAGCAGAAGCCGCGTCAACAACTACCCAGCCACCTTTTGGGTCTATATAAGCATAAGCAATACGTGAAAAAGAAAATGCTTTTGGTAATAATTCAAAAATTATTTCATCTTTAAGTGAATTTCGCTCTTTCCTTGATAACTTCGACCCTTGCTTGGTTTCAAGTTCCAAAACTTTTTCTTGTACCATTTCATTAATAACAGCAGTCGGTAAAACTTTTTCTTCTTTTTTTGCACAAATCATCATAAAACCATTGGCTTGATGAACCAATAATTCAGAATTACGACCTAAAGGGGCTGTCCAACCAAAGCTTGAATCTTCATGTTTTCCACAAGGACGAAAAGGCATTTGTTCTAATTTCTTAGCTAAATCAGTAGCAGAAAGAGTAAATGATTCAGTAAGGCGAAAGATAGCAAGATTTTTAAACCACATAAATTGATAAAGTGTTAGGTTAATGTAAAAATAAAAGGATTGTAATATTTATAAATGATAAATGACTTAAGCGGCGGATTTTCTAAGTATTTTTTCAAAGTTTTCAGCATGACGCTTAACTAATTGAGCTTTGTCTAAGCCATTAATAATTTTTCGAGCATTTTTATAATCAATATGCTCTCTAGAAATATAATGACTTAATCGTCTTCCTGTGAAGGTTCCCATACGCATTCCATAAGACATAATTTTATAAGCTATCACTGGATCTAGTGCTTTTTCTGGATTATTAACTAAATCATAACCTAAAGCATCACCTAGCTTTTGATAATTATTTTTCCAAGTAATTTGCACAAAACCACGACCACGATATTTATAACCATCACCACGCATGGTATTACCATTCCGTTTAGCACGTGATCGACGACGTGAGGTATTGGCCAATACAGGATCATATTTACTAAAATAAGAACGTCCGCCATATTCGGTAATCGGTTGAAAGCGGTTAGCAGTTTCATGCTTAACCGTTGCTAACATATACGCCATATACTGAAGATTAGTAATCTCTTGATCGCGTTCAAAAGACAGTAGTAATGAGTCTAAGCCATTAACCTGATGTTGTTTTAACGATCCAAAAATCTCTCGATAAGCAGTAAAAAACTTTTTGCGATTAAATTGTTCATCGACCGTTATTTCGGTGTTATCAGGAATAATTGAACCATCTTTATCAAGAACAACCTCGGCAATACTAACTTCATTCTCATTTGCCGTTTTAAACGGATTGACCTCAACATATTTATTTTCAGATCCCATTAACCATTTAAATTCAAAAAACCCTTTGACTTTATCAAAAAAAGAATCAGCAGGAATAACAATTTTTTGTCCAATACGAATTCGGTTAGCATTTTTGATAGAAGGGTTTGCTTTTAGAATTTTTTCAACTGATAACCCATATTTTTTAGAAATTTTATCTAAACTATCGCCTCTTCTTACGGTATATAAATTAGTGACTTCACCTTCTTCTAAAGCTACCGATGTCACTGAAGATCTTGAGCGTCTTAATATCTTAGGTCTTCTTGTTGATCGAGGTCTGTTTGTCGATTTTATTTTTCGTGCAGGAATTTTAATGCTCTGCCCGATTCTAATACGGTGCGCATTACGAATATGGGGGTTCACCGCTAATATTTGTGCAACAGTAACATTATAGCGTTGAGCAATTTCACCCAAAGTATCGCCACTTCTAATGATATGACTCATTTTATTTGTCCATTGTTGTTTTATATTTAAAATTAGAATAGCATTGATTATGCCGAAAAATAATAATTATTACAAGATCATAAGCCATTATTATCATGTGATAAAATATACATAAAAAGTTAGCCTATTTTTGTTAACATTTTTCGTAAATAATCTATTTCTTCTGCAGTTATATCCGCCCATGTCTCGGTATCGGTCTCTATATAACTAAAATCAACTAATATTTTAGAGACGATGTCCTCAGATGTTCCTGTTTTTTTATCAAACAGATGAAAAATGATTTTTTGGATTTCTTTTGTCCTTGAGTTTAGCCTGGATTTTCCCCATAAACCCAAATCACCTGCCAATTGCTTTTGTATTGACGTGACTTGTTTTTTTGTTAATTCTAACAGAACCCCGTAAAGATACGCTTCTTTTGGGTCTAATAGTTGATTCATCGTGTTAAACCTATTGTTCAAATAACATGTAACTTATTTACACTAGATGTGTAAAAGCAAGCATAATAATTTTTTTAATCTGATGCTTTAAAAAATGAATTGCAATAAATAGTTGTTTAATTAGAGTTACAACTATAGTCACCACTTTGATTATTAAGCAAAACTAAATACAGCACCTAATAACCCGCCCAAGATTCCTCCCCAAATTACTAACCAACCTAAATGCTCACGAATAATTTCTTGTACCATTTCTTTAACCATTTCAGGGGTTAATTCATTTAAGCGTTTATCAATGACAGTTTCTATTTTTCCTAAAATATCTTCACCAATTTTATGGGCATCTAAACCTTGTTGCAGAGCTGCTTTAAATTTATCTGAAGCCACCATTTCCGTTAAAGTTTGTTGCATCTTTAAGATAAAAGGTTCTTTAATAGGCTCTAATGCGGCTTCACCACCCATCATTTGTAACATACTTCCAAATGAAGATTCCATAATAGCAATAACCAATCCTTCATAAATTTTATCGTAATCAACCGCACTCAGTAAGGGAGTAAGATTTAAAACTTTATCACCTTGTTGTTCTTCGGTTTCAATAAATTGCTTAATATTTTCAACAGTAAAAAACTGCTGCATCATTAAAGTTTTAATTGAAATCTTAAATTCTTCAAACCGTTGAGGAATAACTCCTGATCCATACAGAAAAGGAACTTTTTCAAACAACATGTGAATGGCTAACCAATTAGTGATTGCACCCGAAAGTGCAAAAAAACCGATAGACTTTAAAAGCTCACATCCTAATGGATAAGCAATTACAATCACTAATAGTGCAATTAAATTAGTTACTAAGCTTTTGTTGGTTAATAACTTTTTCATCTTTTCTTGGGTGGAATTAAGTCAGTAATTGATCCATCAATCATTTCAGCAGCAAAAGCAAAGGTTTCTGCCAATGTAGGATGTGCATGAATGGTAAGCGCAACATCATCAACACATGCTCCCATTTCTAAGGCAAGTACAGCTTCAGCAATTAATTCACCTGCATTTGTACCTGTTATTCCCGCTCCTAAAATACGCCCTGTTTCTTTGTCAGAAAGAATTTTGGTGATTCCTTCTTTACGGTTAATACTTAATGAACGACCACTTGCTGCCCATGGAAATGCTCCCTTATCATAATCAATCCCTTGCTCTTTAGCTTCGTTTTCGGTCAAACCCATCCACGCAATTTCTGGGTCAGTATACGCAACAGAAGGAATTGTTAACGCCTGCCATTGAGACTTATGACCGGCAATAACTTCTGCGGCAATTTTACCCTCATGAACGGCTTTATGAGCTAACATCGGATTACCAGCAACATCACCAATTGCATAGATATTAGCAATATTAGTCCGTTGTTGCTTATCAACAGCAATAAAACCGCGCTCATCAACCTTAACCCCTGCTTTATCAGCAGCAATTAAATGTCCATTAGGACGACGACCTACAGCCACTAATACTTTGTCAAAAATTTCAGATTGTTGGTCACCTGAGAAACTGACTTTTAATCCATTGTCTAAAGAATCAATAGATTCAACAGCCGTTGACAGTAAAATTTTATCATAGGATTTTTTTATTTTTTGCATTAACGGGCGAACTAAATCCTTGTCACAGCCAGGAATAATTTGATTCTGCATTTCAACAATACTGATCTTGCTACCTAAAGCCTGATAAACTGTTGCCATTTCCAAACCAATAATACCACCGCCAATAATTAATAATTTTTCAGGAATATCCTCTAAGGCTAAAGCATCTGTTGAATCCATTAGCCGAGGATCATCATTTGGAAAAGATGGAATTTTCACTGCTTGTGAACCAACAGCAATAATTGCTTGTTCAAATTCAATTTCTTCAGTTTTATCACCTGTTTTAATTATCATAGTATTGGCTGATAAAAATTCTCCTAAACCATGAATAACAGTAACATTACGTTGTTCAGCAAGCCCAGATAATCCTACATTTAATTGTTTACTAATTTTTTCTTTACTTGCTTTAAGTTTTTTTAAATTTATTTTAGGGGAATCAAAACTAACTCCATAACTTGAAATTTCTTTTGCCTCATTAATAACTGCCGCAGCATGTAACAAAGTTTTTGAGGGAATACAACCTACATTTAAACACACTCCACCTAAGACAGGATAACGTTCAACTAAGGTAACTTGTTTACCTAGATCAGCTGCTCTGAATGCTGCACTGTAACCTCCAGGCCCGCCTCCTAAGACTAAAACTTCTATTTTCACTTTTTTGCCTCTATCAATGTTTAACACAGTATTTTAAAAATAGCTATTATAAGCCAGTAGACTTTTTTCTGCGTAAAGGATGTCGTTTACCTAATATAATTTTGCTGTTATTTTTGCGACAAATTATTAAAAAGTTTGCAAAACTGGTCATTTTAATTCGGGAATGATCTTAAAAATCGTCTAATATCAAATGCTTTTATTGGTAGTTCACTTTTTCCATCCAGAATAAGTTGCGAGATTATTTTTCCAATAATAGGCGATAATTGAAATCCATGAGCTGAGAATCCAAAGGCGTGATACACATTCTTTTCAGTACTAGAAGCGCTTATCACTGGTAAATTATCGGGCATAAATGCTTCAATTCCAGCCCACGATCGAACAATACGCACATTTTCTAATTGTGGAAATAATGCCATTACCGTTTGCGCGCTTTCACTTAACTTCTTCCAGTCTATTTCGGTATTCTGTTGTTGAAAATCTAATTTTGCTAAATACGCTCCTCCAATAACCAGTGTCCCATTTTGCATTTGCTTAAATGATAACTTACGACTAGTAGCACCAATAACAGGATTAATAAAAGGCGGTAAGCGTTCAGTTACCATCATCATAGGGGTTTTTGGTGTTAATGGCACTCCCTCGCCTAAAATCTCGGCAAATTTATTCGCCCAAGCCCCCGCACAATTTACAATAACATCGGCTTTAAATTCACCTTTTTGTGTACGAACTTCCCACACATTATCTAACTTATTCAATCGGTAAACTTCATTATCTGTTGAATATTGCACCCCTAATGACTCTGCTTTATGACGAAATGCTGTCAACGCATGATAAGGTCGAGCATAACCATCTTCACGACAGATTAATGCCCCTACACAATGCGGTGATAAAGCTGGGGCGAGTTGATAGAGTTCTTTTTTAGTAATCATTTCTTCATGATGATAACCTAAGGATTTAACTAAGCTTTGTCGCTGTTGTAATTTTTTTAAATCCTCGCTATTTTCTGCAACTCGTATTTGTCCTGGAAAACAGGTATCACAATCAGAGTCAACTAACTCTTTAATGTTGCGCCATAATTTTGCCGCTTCAATAGTTAAAGGAATTTCAGCAACATGGCGATTAAGTTGCCTTAATCCTCCTGCATTGACTCCTGAGGCATGGCGACCAGAACTCTCTTTTTCAATGACAGTTACCTGACAATCACGTAGAGCAAGTTGTAGGGCGATAGATGAACCTATTAAACCTCCTCCTATAATTAATACCTCGGTTTTCATTGCTTTTCCTGTGGATATAAATTTGCTAATTGTCCTAATGTAATCGGAGTAACAGGTGGTCTTCCTCGATAAATACCCGCTTCATGGATTGTTTTTCCTGTTTCAGCGGCAACAATATTGGCAACAGCATTAGCACATTGTCTTCCCTGACACGCACCCATTCCACAGCGGTTAATAAATTTAATCTGATTACTATCATGATGTCCTTCGTGAACAGCCTGACGAATTTCACCTGCGGTAATCTCTTCACAACGACAAACTAATGTTTCATCATCAGCAGTAATTAATAAAGCATCAGAAATGGCAAACCACCTTTCTAAAAACGGCCGAATACAACGTTCTTGTTGTTTAGATTTTTTTGCTGGTAGTGTTAATTGATGTCGTTGCTGTTTATTTATTTTTCCCAGTGCATAAACCGCCTGTAGAGCAGAGATTTTACCGCTATATTCAGCTGCTTTTGCGCCATTAATACTACTGCCATCACCTGCAATTAAAATACCGTCAAGATTAGTTTTTCCCCATTGATCGTGCTTAGGTTGCCAGCATTGTTGACTATCGTCCCAGCGATGATGACAGCCTACCGATTGAGTTAACCAAATATGAGGAATGACACCAAAATGGATTAATAATAAATCAGTGGTGAATGTTTTTTGTTTTCTGTTATGTTTAAAGCTAATGCTATTAATTTTATTATCATCACCCAATGCTTTTAAGCCACTAACACCTTCTAAAATTGGAATTCCCGCTTGCTTTAATTCTTGTTGAAGCTTCATTCCTTTAATTAAATAATGCGCGGCTAATAAAGCCTGTGGTAATTTAGGTAACGCATAAAGATGATTAGTCAAAGTACTCATATCTAACAAGGCTTTTATTTTAATCCCTGCGTGAAGATATTGGGTTGCAAGTAGGAGTAATAACGGTCCTGAACCTGCTAAAACCATCTCATTTTTTGGCACAACACCTGCTGATTTAAATAAAACTTGCCCTGCTCCTGCATTCATAACTCCTGTTAAAGTCCAACCAGGAAAAGGCACTGGACGCTCCATAGCCCCAGTTGCAATAATAATTTGATCGGCGGTTAATATTTGTGCTTGATTATTATTTACAATGCCAATTTCTCCTTGCTTATTAACCGACCATACTTGAGTGCTGGAAAAATAATCAACATCGCTACGATGAAAAGCAGTCGCTAATGATTTACCATGAAGATAATCATCCCCTAATTGTTTGCCTCGCTGTTTAGGAACGGACTCAATTCCCCGATAAATTTGACCGCCAATAGCTGCTTGTTCATCTATTAAAGCAATGCGAAGATCGTAATTAGCAGCAGTTACTGCGGCTGAAAGTCCTGCTGCTCCACCGCCAATAATAACCAGTTGATAGTGATTGTTCATAATTGACTCCGAGGATAAGCCATTGCCCCTTGTTGAATTTCAACCTGCATACCTTCTTCAACATAAGTACAACAAGCGCGTTGATTAGGCTGTCCATTAATGACCATTAAACATTCAAAACAAACCCCCATCATACAAAAAGGCGCGCGATTAACACCTGAAATAGCCGTAGTTCTAGTATAACTTAGACCATGAATTAAAACGGCAGCCGCGACCGTCATTCCTTGATTAACCTGTATAGACCGGTTATTTATTGTTAAATTAATAGGGAGCGGACTATCAAGTCGAAGTTGTTTAAACATAATTATTTATAACCTAATTTTACTTAAAATGTCTTTATGCTCAAAAACCATGGATTCTTGTAAAGTCATTTTTGAACCAATATGTGAACTTTTTGCACGTTTATACATCGCCAAAGCAATCGCTACATCAATATAAGCCAACCCAACTGCATTAAAATAAATACGTTCATCATCCGATTCACGCCCCAATTTATGAGCTGTTACCAATTCATGTAAATCAGCGTAAATATCGTTATGTGATAACAAGCCTTCAGTATACATACGGCTTAAAGTTTGTCCTCGATGAGTAACTGTTTCCCAGTCATCGCAAACAATTTTATCACATTGTTGAGCAACTTTATATTCATCTTCCCAGCCACCAATATGACTATAAAACGCCCCTTTTTTCATCCACTCGGCTTTTAATAAAGGTGCTTGAACACTGGTTGCTGTGACTAATATATCGGCATTTTCCATTGCTTTCCTAGCATTAGTTTTTGCACTAATAAAAATCATATTAGGTAATAATGGTGACAATTCATTAATAAATTGCTGCTCTTCTTCCACAGTTTTTGCCGCAACACGACATTCTTTTAAAGATGGGCGTACAATTTTCATGGCTAATAAGTGCATTTTTGCCTGCTCCCCTGCGCCGATAAAGCCAATGGCTTCACAATCCTTGCGCGCTAAATGTTTAGCTGCAATGCCTCCAATAGCCGCAACACGGACATTGGAAGCTAAAGTACCTTCCATTAAAGCAACAGGAAAACCTTTTTCAATTTCAGATAAAATAAAGACGGCAGATAAATTCTGCATCCGATGTTTTTTAGGATTTTGGGGGAAAACTGATACCCATTTAACCCCACAAATTTTTTCATCTAACAAGGTTGCAGGTAAGCAATTAATTCGCTCTTGAGAAACAGGATTAAAAATTTGTACAATTTTTTCAGGAAATAAAATTCGATGAGTTTCAAAATCAATCATTGTTTTTTCAGCGACCTCAATCGCCATTCTAATATCAAAACATCCTGCATCTAATAAGTTTTCTTGAGATAAATAGGTAAAGCTAAGTTCATGTGGTTTCATTGACTATCTCCATGTGGGTTATTTATATTCTAATAGTCTTTGTAAGTAATTTAAAGAAGTAAAATTAAGGAATGTAAATCATTGCAAAAGAATGTTTATAGATTAGAATAATAAGCTTACTTTAAATTTAAAATTAGTATAATGCGATCAGTATTTTTATTTTCGGCCTCAGTTTCAGCTTTATTAGCGGTTGCATTTGGTGCATTTGGTGCTCATGGACTACAATCTATTTTAACCGTAAAGATGTTAGCTGTTTACAAAACAGCAGTCACCTATCAAATGTGGCACGCTTTAGGTTTAGGGTTTATTGCCATTCTTAAACAACAAAACCCTCACTCAAAATTATTATCTTGGGCGGGTTGGTTGATGCTATCAGGTATTATTTTATTCTCAGGTAGCCTGTATTTATTAAGCTTATTTAATCTAAAATGGTTAGGAATGATTACCCCTTTAGGAGGGGTTGCTTTTATAATCTCATGGCTATTATTAGCTATTTATACGGCACAAAAAGATTCATAAGAACAAGGGCTTGTAATTCCAATAAAATCCCCCCATTTATGAGTAAATTTCTTTGTTTGAGCGAATACGGTAATATTGCTCAGTTTATTTATGTTTTGCAAATAGGAACAACAGTGAGTTTTAGAGGAACAACAATTCTTTCAGTGCGCCGTGGCGATAAAGTCGTGATTGGTGGTGATGGTCAGGTGACTTTAGGCAATACCGTCATGAAAGGGAATGCGCGTAAAGTGCGACGTTTATACCATGATAAAGTGATTGCAGGCTTTGCAGGTGCAACAGCCGATGCCTTTACTTTATTTGAGCATTTTGAAGGTAAACTAGAAAAACACCGTGGTAATTTAACTCGTGCGGCTGTTGAAATGGCAAAGGATTGGCGTACTGATAGAGCATTACGAAAATTAGAGGCTTTATTAATTATTGCAGATTCCAAAGCAACTTTTGTTATTTCAGGTAACGGGGATGTAATTGAACCTGAACATGATTTATGTGCCATTGGTTCAGGTGGAGCATTTGCAGAATCGGCCGCCCGTGCATTAGTCGAAAACACTGAACTTAATGCACGCGATATTGTTGAAAAATCCTTGCATATTGCAGGTGATATTTGTATTTATACCAATCACAATTTACGAATTGAAGTATTAGACGCAGAACCTAAAGAGTAACCTTATGAGCAACATGACCCCAAAAGAAATTGTAAAAGAATTAGATAAACATATCATCGGTCAAGCGAGTGCAAAACGCTCGGTTGCCATTGCCTTAAGAAATCGTTGGCGACGCTCGAAAGTAAGTGAAGAATTACGCGATGAAATCACCCCTAAAAATATTTTAATGATCGGACCTACAGGCGTAGGAAAAACAGAAATTGCTCGTCGTTTAGCAAAATTAGCTAATGCGCCGTTTATTAAAATTGAAGCCACTAAATTTACAGAGGTAGGTTATGTTGGGCGGGATGTCGAGTCTATTATTCGTGACTTAGCGGATATGGCAGTAAAAATGACTCGTCTTAAAGAAATGGAAAAAGTTAAAACTAGAGCGTTTGATGAAGCCGAAGAAGCTATTTTAGATATTTTATTACCTTCAGCCGACGGTGGTACACTTTCTGAAACCGAAGAAGCAACTCGTCAAAAAATGCGTGTAAAATTGCGTGAAGGAAAATTAGACGACAAAGCAGTAGAGATTGATATTGAAGTCGGTTCTGTTGGAGTTGAAATTATGGCACCTCCAGGTATGGAAGAAATGACTAATCAATTACAAGGCATGTTTCAAAATATGAGCAGTGGTAAAACCAAACCACGTAAGCTGAAAATTAAAGATGCAATGAAAGTTTTACAAGAAGAAGAAGCTGAAAAATTAGTCAATGAAGACGATATTAAGCAAACTGCTATTAATTCTGTTGAACAACATGGGATTGTGTTTTTAGATGAAATTGATAAAGTTTGTAAGCGTTCTGATGTTGGTGGAGGCGAAGTATCACGTGAAGGTGTTCAGCGTGATTTGTTACCATTAGTTGAAGGTAGTACTGTGAGTACTAAATTTGGAATGATTAAAACCGACCATATTTTATTTATTGCTTCTGGTGCGTTTCATTTAACCAAGCCATCAGATTTAATTCCTGAATTACAAGGGCGTTTTCCGATTCGAGTTGAATTAGAAGCCTTATCAGCCAATGATTTTATCCGTATTTTAACAGAACCTGATGCTTCATTAACAGAACAATATATTGCCTTATTAGCAACAGAAGGGGTTGAATTATCGTTTACCGAAGAGGGTGTTAAACGCATTGCAGAAATTGGCTGGCAAGTGAATGAAAATATTGAAAATATTGGTGCAAGACGTTTACATACAATTGTTGAACGCCTACTTGATGAGGTTTCATTTGATGCCCCTGATAGAGAAGACAAACAAATTGTAATTAATGCGGAATATGTTGATAGTCATCTTACTGAGTTTGCTGACGATGAAGACCTAAGTCGTTATATTTTATAACTGTTAATAACCAGTAAATAATCATAGGCAAAACGAATGGCGCAATACATATATTCCATGAACCGGGTGGGTAAAATTGTCCCTCCAAAAAAATATATTCTTAAAAATATTTCATTATCTTTTTTTCCAGGTGCAAAAATTGGGGTATTAGGTCTCAATGGCTCGGGTAAATCCACCTTATTACGAATTATGGCAGGAATAGATACTGATATTGAAGGTGAGGCAATTCCTCAAAAAGGAATTAAAATAGGGTATTTATCTCAAGAGCCACAATTAGATCCTAATAAAGATGTTCGCGGCAATGTTGAAGAAGCGGTTGTCGAAATGAAAGATGCTCTAAGTGCATTAGATGTAGTTTATGCCGCTTATGCAGAGCCTGATGCCGATTTTGACAAGCTTGCTGCTGAACAAGCCCGCTTAGAAGATATTATTAACGCCAGTGATGGACATAATTTAGATCGTCAATTAGAGGTTGCTGCTGATGCGTTGCGTTTACCGCCTTGGGATGCCGATGTCACTAAATTATCAGGTGGAGAAAAACGACGTGTGGCATTATGTCGATTATTATTATCACATCCTGATATGTTATTACTTGATGAGCCAACCAATCACTTAGATGCTGAATCGGTTGCTTGGTTAGAGCGTTTTTTACATGATTATTCAGGTACGGTTGTCGCTGTAACTCATGATCGTTATTTCTTAGACAATGTGGCAGGCTGGATATTAGAGCTTGATCGAGGGATGGGAATTCCTTGGGAAGGTAATTATTCAACTTGGTTAGAACAAAAAGAAAAACGTTTAGAACAAGAAGAGCGTCAAGAAACCTCACAAATGAAAGCGATGAAAGCCGAGCTTGAATGGGTGCGTTCTAATCCTAAAGGTCGTCATGCAAAAAGCAAAGCTCGTTTAGCCCGTTTTGATGAATTATCCTCTAAAGAATTTCAAAAACGCAACGAAACTCAAGAAATTTATATCCCACCAGGTCCACGTTTAGGAAATATGGTGATTGAGGTTGAAGGGATTAGTAAAAGTTTTGGTGATAAAGTATTAGTCAATGACTTGAGCTTTAATTTACCACCTGGAGGAATTGTCGGAATTATTGGTGCGAATGGCGCAGGTAAAACGACTTTATTTAGAATGATGGCAGGATTTGAAGATGCTGATAGTGGTTCTGTTACCCTAGGAAAGTCAGTAAAACTAGCTTATGTAGATCAATTACGTGATGACATGGATGATAAAAAAACGGTTTGGGAAGAAATCTCAGAAGGTTTAGAAATTATTACGGTGGGAACATACGAAACCTCATCGCGTTCGTATGTTGGACGTTTTAATTTCAAAGGCTCAGACCAACAAAAGCATATTGGTAATTTATCTGGTGGAGAACGTAATCGTGTTCATCTCGCTAAATTATTAAAACAAGGAGGTAATGTTTTATTACTTGATGAGCCTACCAATGATTTAGATATTGAAACTTTACGCGCACTGGAACATGCAATTTTAACCTTTCCAGGTTGTGCCGTTGTTATTTCCCATGATCGTTGGTTTTTAGACCGTATAGCAACCCATATTCTAGCATTTGAAGGTGATAGTGAGGTCGTATGGTTTGAAGGTAATTACCAAGATTATGAAGTTGACCGCCATAAACGATTAGGAACAGATGCTAATAATCCTCATCGAATTAAATATAAAAAGCTCTCTTAATTATTTTAAAAATAAATTTCTCTTGCAAAATAAAAAAAAACCTTTATAATTGTATCCTTCTTATCGGGTTGTTAGCTCAGCTGGTAGAGCACCGCACTTTTAATGCGATGGTCGAGCGTTCGAATCGCTCACGACCCACCATATAATTTATAATTAAACCAGTTATTTAGCTGGTTTTTTTTATGCCTATTATTTAAGATAATTTCTCAAATTGTCGTAAATTTGTCATATTGTTTTTGAATTTTCTACATATTCACTCGATCTTCAAGTTTTTAATTCTGGAAAAATGACAGAAAAACAGATATTCTATACAAAATATTAACATAAATATATATTTCAGCCAGATGTTGATTCAAGTCCCAGCAG